>JBDOIU010000012.1:0-171839 GCA_047404195.1 Coxiellaceae bacterium | reverse complement strand
ACAATCTTTAATTAATACTTGGCAAAAGCATCAATATCTGTTAAAAGATATATCTTTGAGTGAAGAAGACCGCATGTTTCTTGCTGGTCTGTCCAAAAATAATACACAGGAGCCGACATGAGTAATATCATCGCCCAGCTAGAAGAAGAACACATGCAGGATAAAACGTTCCCATCATTTTCTGCAGGTGACACCATCATTGTCAGTGTCAAGGTAAAAGAGGGTAACAGAGAACGTACTCAAAATTTTGAAGGCGTTGTCATTGCAAAACGTAATCGTGGCCTACGCTCAGCATTTACCGTTCGTAAGATTTCTTACGGCCAAGGTGTTGAGAGAACCTTTCAACTATACAGCCCGCTGGTTGACAAAATTGAAGTCAAACAACGTGGTCGAGTGAGAAGAGCTAAGCTGTACTACCTACGTAAACTGAAGGGACGTGCTGCTAAGATTCGCTCTATACCACCAACTAAGAAAAAGAAGCAGGCTAAAGCCTAAGCACTTTACTTGTACAACGGGCTTCGGCCCGTTTTTTTTTGCAACCACTTAACACAAAACCACTATCTATTGGCTTCTGAAACCAACTCTTCAGCAGAACAAGCCAAAAAACCCAGAAATCGATTCACAGCCAAACCAAGCGCCCGATAGGCCCTGAGAATAAAATCATTATCCCGCTCTTTTACCTCAAAAGCATGTGACAAAACATTGATTGAATAAGCTAAGTCTGGACACCTTAAGTAACATAAACCTGCTCGACTACTTTGTAGCACATCATGCATGGCATCTAGATCGCCACGCTGCAAACATTCACCCATATCGCTATAGCCACTTTGGAGCCGCTTCGCAAATGTAGTCGCCAAACCAATGACAGCCTGTTGATTGCCACATAGCTCGATAGAACCCTGCCAATCTATGATATCCGATGCCCCGCATGAAACCTGCTGATTAATATACTCTGCCATAAGAAACTCAATATCTTTTTCTCGCAATGGCTTTTGTATTAAACCCTGCATACCAGCAGAAACACACTCAGGCAAGCAATCAACATGACCAGTAAAGGCAACAATAGGCACCTCCTCCCCCCACTGTCGCAACGCCTTAACAGTATCCACACCAGACAGATTTGGCAACCCAAGATCCATCAGTACAAGCGCATATTCTTTTTCGTCCAGAGTCTGTAATGCTGACTCACCTGTCGACACATGATCAACAACACAGCCCTCACGATTCAACCGCGCAATGACCGACATCGCGATGGCATGGCTATCTTCCACTAACAGTATCAATCGACTGGCTGGCACATCTGGCCACACTTGCTCTTCGCGAGACACCCCAATAGAATCAATATCTCGAGACTCGTCAATCACACGCTCAAACGATAAATCAACACCACCACCTACCGGCACTTGATAGGGTATGAGAACAGTAAATCGTGAGCCCTGACCCAAGATACTATCCACCTCTATACGCCCATCCATCTGATCAATATATTTTTTTACCGCATACAAACCCAGACCAGAGCCTTCGTAAACCCCCTCGTATGAGGGAGTCAAACGTGAAAAATGTTTAAAAATTTCTTCAAATTTATCACTTGGGATACCAACACCAGTATCTTCAACACATAGCTTAAAATATGGCAGATCATTCTCATGTACCATATTGACTCGCACAATGATTTCACCTGACTCGGTAAATTTAATGGCATTACTCAGCAAATTAACTACGATACGGGAAACATTATCAAGAGAACCATACACCTGATCTGGTACATTTGGCTCAACAAATAAAGACAAGTTTAAATTAGAATGAGTCAAGGCTGACGAAAATAGCTCCACCTTCGAATCGAGTAAATCATGCAATGAATAGTCCGAACAAACAGCCTCCTTAATCCTGCCTGATTCAATGCTGATAAGCTCTAATACACTATTGAACATTTTCAACAGCTCCTCACTCGAGCCTTGTGCAATTTCCACATAGCGCTTGATATCTGCCAATATCGTCGAAACCAGCTGCGGGTTACTGCAAAGAGAGTTAGCTGCTTCTACGACCCTGTGATTAACTTCTGTCAACATGCCCATGACACCAGCCATTGGTGTACGCAAATCATGCGACATATTCGCAATGAACTCTGACTTGGCTAAACTTGCTGCATCAGCTTGTTGTAGTGCCTGCTCAAGCTCCTCTTGGTGCAAAATAAACTCAGTAACGTCACGCGCTATACCAGCAAAACCAATTAACTTCGACCCTTCAAATATTGGAAAGCTGGTATCAGAAATATGCCTAATAGATCCATCAGGGCGTATGATCCTGTATTTTTCAAGTATCTCCTTATCCGGTTTAATTTGCCCATCACGTTCCTTTATACTATTACGCATGCGCATTAAATCATCCGGATGAAGAAACTTCCCCCATAGCCCAGGGTTATCATACACGGCCTGCACAGACCTACCCCATACTTTTTCAAAAATAGGGCTCAAATAAACTTGCCTCGAATAATCTTCACTACGCACCCAAAAAACATCCCTACTTTTTTCAGCCAAGTAGCTTAAATACTTCTCTATTGTGTAATTTGTGGTCATGATATACCCCCCCTCTTCACATCCATAAAAAGTAGATGTAGAATATGCTGACAGGAATATACTACATTCTCTCAACAGATTTGTCGCATATATTCCATACATTTTTTTAGAGAGGCGATGGATATGCTTTATGAATTGCTCGATGTCATATTTTTGTCCGGACCAGGCGATACTGCAGCCATCCAAAATGCAGAAAGGCAAATTTTAACATACTCTGAACTGCGCATAAAAGTTCAGCGTGGCGTATCCTTTTTGGAACAAAATGGCATCCGTGCGGGAGATAAATTATCCTGCATACTACATCAATCTGATGACCTCATTACCGCAATGTTGGCATGCTTTTGCTCTGGTGTAACTTACATACCAATATCTCCGGATGAAAACCCAATAAAAATTCAGTCAATACTCAAAGAGTGTCGTCCTAATTTTGTGCTAACGATGACAAAATATAGCGACCTAGTACCAACTGACATGAAATCGAAAGCACTAGATAGTGAAGCCGTTATTGCAGAATTGAGCGAAATAGACGTCGACATCGTAACACCTAGCAAACCTAAATTATACCCCTCAGAGACACCCATAGCCATTTTTTACAGCTCTGGCACAACCGGAAAACCCAAAGGTATTCCAATAAAACAATCAGGCATGTGCTATTGGCTTAAATGTTTACAGCAGTTCTCTGTTGAAAAAATGACACCTCAACAGAATGACCTGCCTCATACTGCCCCTATTTCCGAAACAAAGATGGTAGAAACAGCCGCACAGATACAGACGAAGAGTGGTATAACATCAGATCTACACGAACATGAAATGTACGAACGACCTGGTGACAGTACCCAAACTAGAGTGCTTATGTACATATCACCAAGCTTTGATGCACATGTGTGGGAGTTTTTATTAACAATGTCTCGTAGGGGATGCTGTGTTATTCCTAAACCGGAAACACGTACTGATCTCAAAGCGCTACATCATCTCATTCGCATTAATAACATCACTGATATACTCCTGCTTCCTCCCGTATTACGTAGTCTGATACCCGAAATAACAAAAGCACCGACAAACCTACAAAGACTTTATTCTACAGGACAAGAACTCACGGAAACAGATGTAACTGATGTTACAGCCCTAGGCATCTCTCTCATCAACTGCTATGGACCGACAGAGGCAACATTTGGTATCTCAATGACAGAATGTAACACTGAAACATGCAAGAATGGTAAAGCAGCCATCGCTTTCCCTGCAAAAACAGGTGACCTCGACCTAGATGGCGTGGAAGTGATACTCAGACCCACGTCGAATGGCTCCAAGGAACTTTACATTGTATCCCCTCACTTATGTAATGGCTATCTCTATCGAGAAGAGGAAAGCCGTAAAAGTTTTGTAGAGATTGAAAACGAAGCAGGAAAGAAAGTCAGAGCATTCAAAACTGGCGACCAATTCACATCTGATAGTGGCCATCTATATTACGAAGGGCGTATCAGCTCAAGTGCACACCTCAAAATAAATGGCCAAATGATTCGGTTACAGGATATCGAAGCAAAGTTACGAACATATCCGTACACTCAAGATGTACATGTGCAAAGTTTTGATAGCGAATATACAGGAAAGCCTGTTATTTATACCTACTACACTGCAAATCAAGCACAAAAAAATGCAATACTGGATGAGATACGGTTAATTAGCAGAGGTGAGTTGCGGAAAATAGACTCAAAAACCGAAGGTACAACTGATCTCGAATTACATACAGTAGTTGACCGAAAGAGAGCATTACGTCTAGCAACCCACATCATGCCTACTATTTCAGCAAATTTATTTGCAGCCCCTGACACTACCACAATTGATTTGATGATAAACAAGATTCTCGAGCACGCTTTACACGGTGATCAAATCCGACAACACCTGCTTGCAAACGGATTGTACGCGCCTGCTCTACCTGAAATAATTGAGGAATTAAAATATATGCCACTAACGACAAATGGTAAAACAAACAAAGCATTGTTAGCAGAAAACGCCTTACAACAATATATCAGTAGCCACTCAAAAGTTGCACAGCTCAACACTGATGACGTTATATACACTGAAATGGAACAAGCTATACTCGATGTTTGGCGATCGATTGTGCCTCGTATAGATACACAAACGGAAATACCACGATATATTTCTTTTCAGATGCTAGGTGGGTCTTCACTGGACTTCACACGTATGCTGAAAGCATTAACCAAAAAGTTTCATGTACCTATTTCCTGTGCTGACTTTGATGACAAAGAAGTGACAATTGCAACGATTGCAAATCACATTTACCAGCAAAAATTAGATAATACAGACAACGCAGTGTGTCTTGCAAAAGGTAAAAGCACATCTAGCCCCATCTTTCTTGTGCATGATATCACCGGTAATGCCAGTGCTACCTACCAGCAGCTTGCTAAACAGTTAGCAACAAGATTTCCAGGAAAAAGTATCTATGCACTTGATGCTAGAGCAATTGATGATCCACTCATGAGATGTAATGACCTACAAATAATCACCGATGACTACACACAGTCAATACAAAAAATACAGCCCAAAGGGCCCTATATCATCATGGGCTGGTCAGCTGGTGCAACATTGGCTTATATGATTAACAGACAGCTTGAGCAGCAGAAAAAAAGCGTTAGCTACCTGGGGCTCATTGATGGCTTGTCCCCGCGCGTTTACCAAAGCATAACTTGCAAACATCTTTATGAGGAGATCGAAGTACTTTTACTTAAACTTGGCGCGCAAACAGAAGAACTTGGCGGTCCACCTGCTACTTATTTCGAGCGCGAAGATAAAAAAGGACTGATCAATTGGATCTTTCAACATACCACCCCACAGCTTAAATGTGATGCAATAGCCAAGAGTCGCTTAGCAATAACCAAAACTTTTTTGACCGGATTAATGTCTGTTGTAATAAAAGGACAAATTACTACAAACCAGCCACACGTATTTTCAACAGCTGAAACCACAGAAAGACTTCAAAGAATTAACCCGGGTATGCAAGATGTGGGTTCTTTGGGCTGGCTTGCAGAAACACAGCCCATCACAACCTGGCGGAATATTGGTAGTAACCACATTGATATCATCACAACAAGTGCAGAGACCCTCTCATCCAAGGTGAGTCAATTCTTTGAGCAGCAACAGGCATCTGGCTTAACTCCTGACACCAGTATTCCTGAATTAACAAAAAAAGAAGAGGGGATCACAACTGGTATGTCTGTCGTGCTACAACAAATGATACCTCAAGATTCTGCTTTGCTTCCATCGCTCTCAGTCTTGTTAGCTAGCGTTCCGCCTGAAAAACAAGGCACTGCATTACAACGAGCGATGCAATCGCTGATGGATACTTAACGATTTTGTCATTTTGCCCGCAACTGAGTCAGTCCTCGCTCACAAATCATGAGACAATCATTTGTAGATGGTGTTATCGCATAAATAAATATTTTGCACAAAATGTATAACAAAAAAGCGGCATGTCAGCCAATAAGGCACTACCCCAGGTAGTGCCATGATTGAACCGCATCGCGCATCTAGCTAAACTATTCATGCGCCATCGACGAGGCTGACGAAGCTACTGGCGATTGTCTATCACCCCCAAAAGCAAATAATGGGTGATTCACATCAAAATAATGCTCACACACATCACCACCCGTCAAAATGGATGCATAGTATTTACGCCCGAGTAATGTCATCATTTTAGGAACCAAACTGACATTTTTAAGCGCTTCAGGGATCAATACCACAAGTCGGTGTAACATTCTAATCTTCCCCGCATTGTTGAATAGTGCCTGTCTCGTTTGAAGCAAACTACCAGTAGAGTTCATGACTGTAAGTTGACTGTCTCTTATGACTTCAACTTGTTTTAATCGTTCTTTTTCCTTTTCCTGTACATATCTACCCAAATTCTTTGCGCCGTCTACAGCAAAAGCCAGTGATTGTTCGTGTGCAGTCTTAATGAAGCCTGAAAACATACTAATCTTAGCGTTATAAGATTTTATTAAAGAATCCTGCCTTGCAAGCTCTCTTTTATTGACTTCAATGCTAGACAAGTTTTCAGCAGTAAATTTTTTGAACGTGAACACTTTAACTGTGTATGATCCATTTATGTGAGACGGTCCGTTGTAACGCGCAAAATAATCATATTTATTATACCCTCTTTTTCTATGCTCTCGATCACATTTACTTTTTAGGCGTGTGAGTTTACCACCAGGGCGAAAGGCACATCTTTTCGGATCTATGGTATAGTCTTCATCTACATCAATAATCTCATAACCAGTGTGGATGTGTATATGCTTCACCACTTCTCTGACAATAAGCTTTTCACCAGACTTTTTAAGCGCACCACTCTCACGATAATTCCGTGAACCGACAACAACTTTAGTATCGTCATTCATAAGCCGAGTGTTTTGCCTAGTCAAATCATGTTGACGCGCCACACATTGTGCTATTTTTTTCCTTAAAAAACCTATCTGTGCATTATATTCTTCTATTTTCTGCTTACAAATAGCTTGTCCATTATATTCTGCTGGTGAAGATTGTAGCTTCTCTTTAACATTTCGTATCTCCAAGTCTAACTTGTGTAATTCAGCCTTAGATTCAGTAAGCTGCTCTTTATGTTTTAATAATGACAAACCTTTAGATTGTAACGATACATGGTTAGAAACAAAGCGAGATGCAATACGCTCTCCAATCTTATATAGTCTATCAGTATAAGACCCAAATTGACTCATATGGAGCTCTTGACTGCCGACAATGGGCGTACAAGCACGAACTTCATGAAGGATATCATTCCTGACTCTTGAATCATCTTTAGGGCTAAAGGACCTCACATTACAACGTAGTATTCTTTCCATATAATATGCCATATTCTTCTCGCTTTGATGGGCTGACTTATGGAAAGCATTCATCATCTTTGTTAATTGAGTTTGTATCTGGCTGCTATTTCTTGGTTCTGCTAGATCTAATGATTGGTTAACAATATAGAAAACGTTTCTATGGTAGGCTTCTATGTTGTGGCCTATTATATTTTCTAGCGCCTTAACAGCTGAAACATAACCCGCTCCACGATTTTGAGCACTCAAACCTGAGCTCAATAACATTATCACTGCTTTTATTTTTACTGTTTTTAGTATCTGTAACAAGGAAGAGTGCACACTAATATCATGAGCCATACCACGTGTATCGGCAAACCCAGCTGTATCAATAAACGTCATTTTACCAACTTGATGCGCCCTCGGAAAGATAGTGCATGATCCAGCATGTAGCTGACTGATCACTGGCGAATCCGCATGATCATGACGCACAGAGACATAGCTCTCTTCTGTGTCCTCGCTTCTTGTTATATCAATATTATCATTCAAATAATTGATGAACGTACTCTTTCCTACCCCAGTTGAACCGATTACCAAAACCACTTCTCCATGAATTTGTGAAATAGCTTGCTGTGATTGCAGTAATAAACATTCAAGCTGCCTAATCTCTGACTCGAGATCTTCATCGGCATATAAGCAATCAGCTGCTGCGTTAACGTCATCAGTATTAGCGGCATAAGCAGCATTATCAGCCTCTCGTGTTGTTGACGGATGTGCTGTGGATGCTGCACTTTCGCAGTCTGCAAACGAACTAGGCGTGGCGGCATTTCGCCCGCTTTCAGGGTGATCATATTCTCGCTCACGTGTATCAGTTGCATTAGTAGTCTCAACACCCACGTTGGTACCGCTTACACCTTGCGGTCTATTGTTTCCACTTTCATTGGTGGCTACTGCTCTATTTGAGTCTGGTCTTCCCTTCATCAATTTCTCCTTATGATTGATAGTATAATGATGCAGCACTTAGTCAGAATAATACCCCCACTCAAGAATATTACTGGGTTTTAATCCACTCTGACCTCGGCTAGTCAAGCCCATCATATCCAATCACAATTCATGCACTCAATACGTATTTTATACCTAAAAACCATTTTTATTCACATAGGCACTCTAAAATAGCGTCACAATTCACCCCACCCCTTTACCTGAAATAATGAATTAAACACTTGATCGGTGACAGCGCTGCTGGCCTCACACACAAAAAACGCCATATACAATATCTGTATATGACGTATTACTGAACATTTAGAATATTCACCTAAGCATGAACCCAGTCTAATCAACATGCCATTAGATATGAAGCTTGTTAGGGTAACTAGTCTTGAACATCATTGATAGTGACGCCCTCTTCGGCAATGACATCTTTTAACTTTGCCATCGCGGTGATTTGAATTTGCCGCACCCGCTCACGCGTCACACCAACGGCTCGACCTACCACCTCTAGTGTTTCTGCATTATACTCCGCCAAACCATAGCGACGCATGACAACCTCTTTCTCTCTTGGTGAGAGGTGTGACAACCAACGCATAATACTACGCTCTTTATCGACATCTTCAAACAACTCCTGCGGATCAAGGTGGTTATCATCAGCGATCGTATCTGAAATAGTCTTTGTTCCATCAGCAGTAACCGGTGCATGAATAGACGTGGCATCCGCAGATAGTTTTAGCATTTTTTGCACTGAAGCAAGTGGCTTTTCAACCTTCTGCGCTATCTCTTCAGCAGATGGTTCGTGATCAAGCTCTTGGCTCAGCTTCTTACTTGCACGCAAATAAATGTTCATTTCTTTAATGACATGTACTGGCAATCGCACAGACCGACTTTGATTCATGATCGCACGCTCAATTGTCTGTCTAATCCACCAGGTGGCATATGTTGAAAAACGGAAGCCGCGTTCTGGGTCAAACTTACTGACTGAATGCATTAAGCCGAGATTACCCTCTTCAATTAAGTCAAGGAATGCAAGCCCTCGATTACAATAGTGGCGGGCTATTTTTACAACCAAACGAAGATTAGACTCAATCATGGTTTTACGCGCATTTTTATCACCATCCTGCGCTAATTTAGCATACTTGTACTCATCTTTAGCTGAGAGCAAGGGCACATAACCGATTTCTCGCAAGTAAATATGCGTTGGATCCGTTGACTTATTATCCGTACGCGCTCGGCTAACAGACTCTTGCAGCTTTGCTTTGTCTTCAGTCTTTGATTTTTGTTTTGCCTTCTTGGCATTAGACTCTGAGAAGAAGATACCATGATCTTCAAACTGAAGAGACGACGAGCGAGCAGTATCCTGCTCTGTTTTTTTTCTAGTAGCCATAGCCTTCCTTAACTGTTTGGCACAAAAAATCAGCGCAAGTAGCGCATAGGATCAACAGGCTGTCCGTTCCGTCTCAACTCAAAATGAAGCCTCGTGCGTCCTGCATTATCACGGCCCATTAGAGCTATTTTTTGACCAGACCGTACTGTCTGACCCTGCCTAATTAATATCTTAGCGTTGTTAGCATATGCGCTCAAGTATTCATTAGAGTGTTTTACTATGATCAATTGCCCATATCCACGTAAGCCAGAACCGGCATAGACCACCAGACCTGAACCCGCGGCAATCACGAATTGCTTATACAAACCACGAATATCGATACCTTTATTACCGCCATACTTGCGCGAAAACTGAGATACGACTTTACCACTCGTTGGCCAACGCAGCTTAATTGGCCCCATATTTATAGTGTTTACAGCACGTCTGGGTTGACTCTGTGGCTTATACTGATGCTTTCTTGGGGGGACCCCCTGTACTGCCCGCTGAGCCACACTCATTTTCAACGTTTGACCGCGCTCCAGGATATATGGAGAACGCAAATTATTTGTAGCAGCCAATGCTCTGTAATCGTAACCAAAACTCCATGCGATAGAGTATAGGGTGTCCCCTCTCTGCACAACATAACGTGATGCCTTACCCACTTTACTATGCCAACCATCTTCAATTGGCGCTGTATAGTGTGGTGAACAGGATGATAAAAGAAATACCCCAACAGTCATGCTGCTGATGAAACAACCTACTGCTGATAGCGGTCGCATCATCATACCTCTGCACCCTGTTTCAAGCCCTCAGCCCAGCTTGATACTGTGCCAAATGCCTCATAGTCGGTCAGATCTACGCGTAGCGGTGTGAGTGAAACATAACCACGCCTAATGGCATCAAAGTCAGTACCTAAACCAGAATCATGCTCTTCACCCGCCAAACCGATCCAATAAACCTCCTTACCTCGCGGATCATCTCGACGAATCAAGGGCTGTGCAGGATGCCGAGTTCCTAAACGCGTTACTTCATAACCTTGCAAATGATCTAATGGCAAATTTGGAACATTGACATTCAAAATAGAACCCGGTGGAAGTGGGTCATCCAAGATACGTTGGTAAACCTCTTGGACTACGGCTGCTGCTGTCTCATAGTGAAATGGACCAGAAAAATCTGCAACCAATGAAACAGCCAATGCCGGTAAACCCAAAAAACGCCCTTCCATGGCAGCAGCCACCGTGCCAGAATACCAAACGTCGTCTCCTAAGTTGGCTCCACGATTGATGCCTGAAACAACCATATCAGGCTTGTCGTCTAACAACCCTGTTAATGCCAAATGCACACAGTCAGTGGGTGTGCCTTGTACACTCACTGTATGCGCGTTAATACGCTCCACTCGCAATGGCTCAGAGAGACTCAATGAATTACTGGCACCACTGCGATCCCTATCTGGAGCAAAAATTTCAATCTGCGCAATGCCATCAAAGCACTTAGCCAGCGCCTCTAAACCTGGCGCGTAAACCCCATCATCATTGGATAATAATACCCGCTTCATATGCCACCTCCAAATGCAGACAATGCAAACATTATATACCCGATACACTCTAAAATGCGAACCTCTGACGCTACATATTGTGATACACAACCATGCTAGCAGTAGGCCACCCCACCTCAATATCAAAGACTTAGCAAAATCTCTCCGTTTTAAGGACAAAAAACAGCAAAATATCCCCATTTTAAGCACAAAAAACAGCAAAACTCATAATACTTTAAGCTATAACAGCTATAATATAAGTATAAACAATTAAAAAGTACTATTTGAGTATGAAAGGGGGGGGCATGAAAGAGAGTAATGCAACCGCGGTCAATCACAGCAAGAGCAGAAACCAACCAACCAGACCTAACGTCATAAAATTTTTAGCAGAATCTCTTCAT
Organism: Coxiellaceae bacterium; assembly: GCA_047404195.1. Lineage (GTDB taxonomy): Bacteria > Pseudomonadota > Gammaproteobacteria > JAJRRL01 > JAJRRL01 > JAJRRL01. Next base: position 160,146 of record JBDOIU010000012.1, on the reverse strand, counting down.
GTAATGTATGGCAATCATGCAAACTGGCTGGCAGCTGGACCAGTTATTGCAGCATCTTCACCCACTCTCAGCGCAAGCACACTTCAAACAGGTGCCAATATAGGCACACTGGCAATTTGGAACGGAATTGATGGACTATTCGCGCTGGCAAGCCACATCGATATAATCGCCAAAAACAAAGCAAAAAACAAGGCACTAACCAGGGCTCAAATTGCTAGCATCGCCATGAGTATTGTCGGTATTTCCACTGCTGCCGGTATGCTGGCAACCACAGCAACTAAATACATAGCCGACCTAAGCCAGCTCAGTCACTTATCACAAGTAATGAATCAATCTGCACAAGTCTTTTTTAGTCTCAGCTCAGTAGTGGCCATGGTCATGGATATTATCGAGGTCAGTAAATGCAGCAAAAATAAAGACACTAACAAAGCCGATTATATTCTAGCCGTAGCGAATACTGTCTCATCAGCTGTCAGCACAATAGCAGCTTTCTGCACACTAGCTGGCTTTCTACCAGGTCCTGCTGGTCAAGTTTTTAATATCCTCGGCATTGTTGCTCACCAATTAGGGGCCGTAAGCAAAACTGCCATTTCTGTTGCCAGGGACTTCCATCATAGTGAGCACGCGGCAGTTCGTAAAAATCCAGCAGCCAAAAAGGCACATAATATTTCTTCAGGTGTGATGTCAGGTATACAAGTTACATTACAAGTAGCCAGTGTCATTACCCTCATCGCACTGGTGGCTGCCAAGGTACCCGGCCCAGTTACACTCGGCATCGCAATTGGTATGGCCATACTATCTATTGCACTATACGCCGTTAAGAAAAGCTTGCAACGTCATGCTGCATCTAAAATAACACCAACTGGCCTTGCCACACTAGCTGGCAAGGGAAAAATCATACCAGGTTATGGAGCAACCTCAAGTGAACAAGATAATGATGACCGTAGTGCTGAACATGGTATTAACTAATACCGATAAAATTTCTCACCATGACGGATATATCCTAAATCTTGTCGCGCCTTACCTTCTACCCAGCGTTGGTCTCGCTTAATGATATTCAATGCATTTTCCGCCCGATCATTTTTCTTTTTTTGCTGATGAAGCTGCTTATTAAGCTGAGCTAACTGCTGCTTTTTGTGTAGCACATCATCAAAGCCCGTGTCACCCATCCACAACTGACACTGAATTATAATCAGTAATACAGCCAATGCCGCTATGATCCATTTTAACATTGTCGTCCTCCAAGCAAGGCCCAAATCACTGTTAGCTAATGCTTCCAGCCATATTGTGCCTGATGACCCAGTGACCGCTCAATCATCATCAGCCGATTGTATTTAGCAACACGCTCGCTGCGAGATAAAGATCCCGCTTTAATCTGACCGGCATTGGTGGCAACAGCCAAATCAGCAATCGTGGTATCAATTGTTTCACCTGAGCGATGGGATATGATCGCTTGATAGCCAACAGATTTTGCTAAAGCAATCGCAGACAATGTTTCAGTTAATGTGCCTATTTGATTTGGCTTAATGAGAATCGCATTTGCTGCCCCCTCATCAATACCACGCTGCAGAATCTTGGTATTCGTCACAAATAGATCATCACCCACACATTGAATCTGATCACCCAATACACGCGTCATCTCAATCCAACCACTCCAATCATTTTCAGCCAATGGATCTTCAATCGAAAAGATTGGATATTGTTGTACCCAGCCAGCATATTTTTCAATCATGGCAGCTGCAGATAATGGCGCACCCTCGAAAGTATAGTCCATATCTACACAAAACTCCGAGGCAGCACAATCAAGAGCGATCACGACATCAGTGCCTGGTTGATAACCTGCTTTTTCAATGGCAATCATAAGTAAATCTAGTGCCGCTTCATGATTAGCTAAATCAGGTGCAAAACCGCCCTCATCTCCAACAGCTGTTGATAAGCCTTTGTCTGCCAATATAGATTTTAATGCATGAAAAACTTCGGCACCATAACGAATGGCTTCTTCACAACTGGGCGCACCGATCGGCATAATCATAAATTCTTGAATGTCTAGATTATTACTGGCATGCACACCACCATTGATGAGATTCATCAGTGGAATAGGCATCTGGTACTGCTCACCGCCACCCAGATAGCGGTATAAAGGAATATTTTCATGTAAGGATGCTGCTTTAGCTACAGCCATAGAAACGCCTAAAATTGCGTTCGCACCCAGACGAGATTTGTTATCAGTACCATCCAGCTCACATAAAGCAGCATCAATGACTTCTTGCTCCTCAGCATGCAGTCCACATATCTGGTCAGCTATTTCCTGATTAACATGGGCTACTGCCTGCAGCACACCCCGACCAAGAAATCGCTCTGGGTCTGCATCACGTAACTCGTGTGCTTCTGCCTGTCCTGTTGACGCACCAGATGGCACTGATACTTGCGCCATAACACCAGATTCAAGCGCTACTTGCACTGCTACCGTTGGAAATCCACGAGAGTCTAAAATTTCGCTGGCACGGATGGAAGAAATAATGGTCATGTGTGACACCCCTCATGCGTTAATCGTTATTCAAATCATCTTCAAGTAAGCGTGCGCTTTTAACACAGTGATCTAATTGCTTTAGCGTCTCCAGCAAAGGCTGCATCATCGACAGTGGCATCGAATTAGGACCATCACTCAAGGCTTTCTGTGGGTCAGGATGAGTCTCCATAAACAACCCGGATACACCAGCAGCAATGCCTGCACGTGCTAATACGGGAATCATTTTTCGTAGACCGCCAGATGCGTTACCACGGCCACCTGGCTGTTGACAGGAATGTGTCACATCAAAGATCACTGGTGAATTTGACTGACGCATCACAGACAGAGAACGCATATCGGCAACCAGCTCGTTGTACCCAAAGCTAACCCCTCGCTCACATACCATGATCTGCTCATTACCCATAGCACGTGCCTTGTCAACCACATGCACCATATCCCAAGGCGATAAAAACTGGCCCTTCTTGATGTTCACCGGCATACCCGTTGCCGCAACTCGCTGAATAAAATCAGTTTGACGACATAGAAAAGCAGGCGTTTGTAACCAATCGACAACATCAATCACTTCATCTAAAGGTGTTGATGTGTGAACATCTGTTAAAACAGGTATATTCAATTCGTCTTTTACTTTTTGCAAAATCGCTAAACCCTTCTCTAAGCCAGGTCCACGATAGCTGGTATGAGAAGAACGGTTTGCTTTATCGAAAGAGGCTTTAAAAACATATGGAATACTTAACTGCCCACATATTTCTTTCATATGTGTAGCGATTTCCATGACCAAGGATTCATTCTCAATCACACATGGGCCTGCAATCAAACAAAATGGTTGGTCTATACCCAACTGAAAATCACCTATCCGTGTAGACATATTTACTCCTTGAATGTAGGTGTTTGTTGACCTTGTGAAGACATTGCTTTCGACCCATGGTAGGCCATGGCCGCAGCGACAAAACCACTGAATAACGCATGACCACGACGAGGCGTTGATGTGAACTCTGGATGGAACTGACAACCTAAAAACCATGGGTGATCAGGTAATTCAATGACCTCGACTAAACCACCATCAATTGAGACACCTGAAAATACCAAACCAGCTGCCTGTAAACGGGGCACATAATCCGGATTGACCTCATAACGATGCCGATGCCGTTCAACAATGACATCTTGAGCATATAATGAAGCCGCAAGAGAACCTTTACTGAGTCGGCATGGTTGCCCTCCGAGTCGCATAGTGCCACCCAAATCGCCATCTACAGTTCGAATTTCAAGCTCACCTGCTGTATTTTTCCAACGTTCAACCAAAGCCACAACTGGATGCGCAACCTCTGCATCAAATTCAATACTATTTGCCGCCGGTAAATCAGCGACATGTCTTGCAAACTCTATCAATGCAATCTGCATACCCAAACAAATACCTAAAAAAGGAATGCGGTTTTCTCTGGCATAACGTGTCGCCAAAATTTTACCTTCGACACCTCGAGCACCAAATCCACCTGGAACTAAAATAGCATCAACACCATACAACTTGGCGGTTCCTTCACGCTCGATGGATTCTGAATCGATATACTTCACTTTGACCGACACTTCATTATGGATACCAGCATGCGCCAGCGCCTCATTCAATGATTTGTAAGCATCTTCTAGCTCAATATATTTACCAACCATGGCAATTTGAATCACTTGCTTATCTTTCTTAACCGTATCAACAATACCCTGCCAATCATTCATTTCAGGTCTTTTTGTTGGCAAATTCAATTTTGCCCCCACTCGATCTGTTAAACCCTGATCACGCAAAACCAAAGGAATTTCATAGATTGTTTCTGCATCAGCCAAAACAATCACATCTGACTGGGCAACATTCGTAAAGAGTGCGATCTTTTTACGTGCCTCATCAGGCAACATCAATTCAGATCGGCAGACTAAAATATCTGGCTGTATACCAATCGAGCGCAATTCTTTCACTGAATGTTGCGTTGGTTTTGTTTTAATTTCGCCAGACACCTTAATAAAAGGCACTAATGTCAAATGCACATACAATGTATTTTCAACACCACACTCAATGCGCAATTGTCGGATTGCCTCCAAGAAAGGCAGTGACTCAATATCACCTACCGTGCCACCCACTTCAATCAAAGCAACATCATAGCCAGCAGCACCATGCTTAATTTTACTTTTAATTTCATCTGTAATGTGGGGAATAACCTGGACCGTCCGCCCTAAGTAGTCACCACGGCGCTCTTTTTTAATGACATCTGCGTAAACACGACCAGATGTGAAATTATTTTTATGCGTCATGGTAATATCAACAAAGCGCTCATAGTTACCAAGATCAAGATCTGTCTCAGCACCATCTTCCGTGACAAAAACTTCACCATGCTGAAATGGACTCATCGTACCAGGATCAACATTGATGTAAGGATCCAACTTGAGTAGCGTCACTGATAAACCCTGGGCCTCAAGCAAAGCAGCCAGCGATGCTGAAGTTATTCCCTTACCCAGCGAGGAAACAACGCCCCCAGTAGTGAATATGTATTTACATTGATTGGCCATGAGATTACACCCAAAAAAGAATAGAATTGTACCAGAAATTTGTGACTAAACAAAGCCATAACAACTGCAATGGGCTCAAAAAAAAAACAGATAGATATCTTATCCTTCTCATACTTGCTGTTTAGCACTGTGAGTGTCATTATATTCAGTCATCTTGTATTGCAATAGGTCGCTAACTGCATGAAAAAAAACCAAAAACAGTGGTCAAACCGCTGGGCATTTATTATAGCTACGACCGGTGCAGCTGTCGGTCTCGGCAACATATGGCGCTTTCCATATATGGCAGGAACGCATGGTGGTGGTTCATTTGTGGTCATTTATCTCATTGCTGTTGCGTTGGTTGGGATTCCACTGATGCTTGCCGAAATGGTGATTGGACATCACACAAAATTACCCCCCATCGCTGCGCTAAAAAAAATCGCACATGATAACGGCCACTCGTCTCACTGGACCTGGGTTGGTCGAATTGGTCTTTTGGCACTGATACTCATTCTATCGTTTTACAGTGTCGTGGGTGGCTTCAGCTTGTATTATATCGCTCAATCTTTGACGGGTGCTTTTGCACACGCAACACCCGCATCGGTGCAAGCCATTTGGTCTCACTTAGTTAATAATCCCATGCATATTATTTTGTATCACACACTCTTTATGATACTGACCATGGGTGTTATTTCGCTGGGTGTTGTTAATGGACTTGAGCGAGCCACAAAAATAATGATGCCGGCGCTCTTTGCAATCCTGATTGCACTGGCGATTTATGCAGCTGTGCATGGAAACTTTATACAGACACTTCATTTTTTATTTGATTTTCGCTGGCAAGACATCACTGGCAACATCGTACTGGCAGCACTCGGTCACGCATTTTTCACACTCGCGCTTGGCGCTGGTGCTCTCCTTATGTACGCTAGCTATACGCATGACAAAACACGCCTACTACCGACAATATTACCCATTGTTGTTTTGGATGTATTGGTTGCCTTTTTGTCAGGCATCAGTATTTTCCCACTGGTTTTTGCGCATGGCTTATCACCCCAAAGTGGGCCCAGCTTAATGTATATTGCCTTACCACTGAGCTTCTCATCAATGCCTTTTGGTAACCTCGTTGGGCTGATGTTTTTTGTATTATTGTTATTTTCAGCATGGACATCATCAATCAATTTAGCCGAGCCTATGATTGCTACCATCATGAATAAAAAGCATCAAACAAGATTCAAATCTGCTTGTGTTATTGGATGTGCAGCATGGACACTTGGTTTGTTGTCTGCCCTATCCTTTAACGTGCTATCTCACATCACATGGAAAACAGCAAATCTATTTGACATCATTAGCAATACTGCAACAGACATATTATTACCCCTTGGCGGCCTTGGGTTTGCTCTTGTTGCTGGTTGGTTAATGACATCTGAGCAGACCAGAAATCGTATCTGTCAGCAGCAATTCTTCTTTCAATATTGGAAGATTTGTACGCGGTATCTTGCGCCCATTGCAATTATACTCATTATGATCAGCCCACTCATTTAAGCATAGGAGCTTATTATGCCAATCAAGGACGAACAGTTACACCAACTATCAGAGCGAGTGAATCTATACTGGGATCATGAGGTTATGCCGACCTTCAGGGACTTTTTGAGAATCCCCAACAAGTCACCCGACTTTGATCCCGACTGGGAAAGCAATGGTAACCTAGACGCAGCTGCTGCCTTGCTGCAAGGCTGGGTGCTCAAACAACCTATTCATAATATTACCTGTGACATCATCAGAGAAGCCGGAAAAACCCCCTTGCTACTCATTAATATTCCTGCAAACTGCGATACTGAACACTGCACGCTTTTTTATGGTCACCATGATAAGCAGCCGGAAGCAACTGGATGGAGTGATGGCCTTTCCCCCTGGGAGCCTGTAGAAAGAGATAATAAATTGTATGGGCGCGGTAGTGGCGATGATGGCTACGCCATCTTCAGCGCGATAACTGCACTTGTAGCTTGCCAAGCTGAAGGCATTGACCATGGTCACGTCCAAATTATCATAGAAGGCTGTGAAGAAAGTGGTAGCGCTGATCTAGCATACTATCTAGAAAAACTGGATACGCGAATCAAACCGCCTCATCTGATCATATGCCTTGACTCAGGCTGTGGGAACTATGATCAACTTTGGGTGACCAGCTCATTACGCGGCATGATCGGTGGAACATTAGGTATAGAAACGCTAACAGAGGGTATTCACTCTGGCCGTGGAAGCGGTGTGGTACCAGCAGGTTTTGATATTTTAAAAACCTTACTCAATCGGATACAAAACACTGAAACTCACGCTGTCACCCTCGCAAGCTGCCTAAGCAATGTACCAGAAAAGTTGCATCAAATAACCAAAAACAATGCAGATACTGTGGCGCCACTAATGACAGGCATGCTTCCCTGGAAAAATAAGACAACCCCAGTCACAAGCGATAAAACTGAGCTACTACTGAATATGACCTGGCGTGCGCAACTAAGCGTGACTGGCATGTCTGGTCTACCCAGCATTGAAGATGCCGGTAATGTGACCCAACCACATATTTCAGCAAAACTGTCGATGCGCCTGCCACCCAATGTCAATAGTGAGCATGCATTATCAGATATGAGCAGAACCTTACTTGAGGATCCTCCGCATAACGCACACATTACTTTTCAAGCAGATGAGCCAGGGGATGGCTGGTACATAGACCAGGGCCTGGATTTTGTTGAACGCGTTTGCAATGAAGCTTCAGATTGCCTATTCAACATGCCTTGTGCATTTTACGGTGAAGGTGGTTCAATTCCATTTATGAATACTGTTAGCCAACATTATCCAAGCAGCACTATCTTGGTATTAGGTGTTCTCGGCCCAGGATCGAACGCGCATGGACCCAATGAATTTTTGCATATACCGTTTGTAAAGAAGCTCACAACTGCGCTGACCAAGATTATAAATGAGGCCATCCAATAGCATGTGCGTAAGACATACATATTTCACCTTGTGCGACATTAACCCTACTGTAATGATATGCTAAAAACCATGCGATCATGCCATAAAAAGACTGGTTAGTGTGCTGTAAGGGCATCATTCGCATCTCAAATCTACTGAATCTAGCCGTCATTCAAAATAACAACAGCACTCAGAATAAGCAAAAACATCAACTATAACAGTAAAAACAAGAACTAAAGCATTTGGTAGCGTGTTATCAGAAAATTAAACACGCTTGCAGTGATCGCACACCAATTGCGTGACATAAAATATTAAAAAAAATACAATCGAGTCAATATCTTCCTCAGACAAGGAAAAATAAACCAAACAGTTCAATTTTCGTGCCACATAGACCAAAAAATATGAAAATGCATTTTACCTTTCGGTTATTTTTTGCTATGTTATTGTTTTGCGCAAAAAGGAGAGGGATCCATGCCAACAAAAAAAACGACTGCTGCAGTCGCTAAAGCAGAAAAACGGTGTAGCGATTTGAAAAAAAAGCTTGCCGATGCAATGAAAAAGCTTAAAGCTGAAAAGGTGAAAGCCAAGAAAGCAGCCAGCAAAAAGAAAGTAACTAAGAAAAAAGTTGCCAAAAAGAAGGTAACTAAGAAAAAAGTTGCCAAAAAGAAGGTAACTAAGAAAAAAGTTGCCAAAAAGAAGGTAACTAAGAAAAAAGCTGCTAAAAAGAAAGTAGCTAAGAAAAAAGTCGCTAAAAAAGCTACTAAAGCTAAACGCGGCAGACCTGCTAAAAAGAAATAAACTTCTTTCGTAGGAACTGAAAGCGCCTTTTTGAGGCGCTTTTTTTATTCATATTGGAATCGCCCAAGAAGGGCACACAATCACGTCTGAAGCGTGTAATCAATAATATTAGCTAGGTCGAAATGCCCAGTTTAATGACCAGCTGTGAGCATTTGACAGCTGTAAGCTGACTGCCGCACCTGGAGTAAAGCTAAATACAGATTTATCACTTGAGCCCGTTAATAAGTAACTGACTAGCTGTGTAATATGGGGATTATGTGATATAACCAAACTAGATGCGCCCAAAGATTGAACGCCATCGCACATTGCATCAAAAGAAGCCGATGGATGCAAGCAAGCCAATGTTTCCACCGCTGGAAAAGCATAGCCAGAGGATAATAAACCATCTGCCGTTTCAACTGCGCGCTGCTTATCGCTGCAATACATTTTTTCTATAGGTGATGAAAACTGAGATATATATTGAGACACCTGCAGGAGAGCATCACGCCCATTCTGTGACAAACCTGGATCAATACATGTTGCGGTTGCAGGCATTGGCTCAGCATGCCGCATACAAATTAGCTGCATAAGATAGTTCCTTAATTGACCATCAGTCTAATATAACAGGAATAGACGAAAATAAGAAACAGGACCAAATAATGAGCACTTTATACGCGCTCGTTGACTGTAATAATCAGCCCAGCCACATAAAGGGACAATTACTTTCGTCGCAGGACACAGTGATCAGCACAATATTCTAACATAAAATCAATGAATGAACGTACTTTTGGTGCGGTGTGAACCGACCCTGAGTAGATTGCATGTACGTCAACTGTAAAATCTAAATAGGTATCTAGAATCGAAACCAGCTCTCCATTTGCAATGGAATCCACCAACAAGTAACTTGGCAACAGTGCAATTCCCATCCCTTTGAGTGCAGCTAATTCGAGGGCCTGAGCACTGCTGGCGACTAATGCCCCTTTTGGCTGAATCACTTCTGGGCCATTAGGTCCACGAAAATGCCAAAAGGATCCAGTTGGCCCTCCTTTATATAGCAAGCAGTTATGCTCTGCTAAATCAGCGGGCTGCTGCGGTAGGCTATTTTTCTCAATATATTCTGGTGAAGCACAAAGTGTTAATTCAGAGTGCATTAAAAGACGAGAGCGACATGACATATCTTGCAAGTCACCAAGCCTAATCGCTAAATCAACAGATGAAAGCGGTATGTTATCGTAAGCTGCACCTAGCAGTAGCTCAACATTAATATCAGGGTATCGACGCATAAACTCAGCACTGGCATTGACAAGATGTATATGGCCGAAACTCAGTGGCGCAGCCACCTTCAGTACGCCCTGCATCTGGCGCTCAAGGCATGACAAGCCTGCAACCACGGATCCTACATGCTTTAAGAGTAACACACCCTCTTCATAGACGCGTTGACCCGCATCTGTCAGTGCAATTTGTCTAGTTGAGCGGTTTAACAACGACATCCCGAGAATGTCCTCTAAACGGGAAACACGTTTACTGACAGCGGACTTACTAATATTCAATATTAAAGCTGCTGCAGAGAACCCACCGTTATCAACAACAGCAATAAAGAATTCGAGAGCGGGAAAAAATTCAGGATGGTGGGCATGTCTAAACATAATAATCCTCATAATAAACAATAACATATTAGCATAATCATCAAAACAGCGCAATAAATGACATAAGTTAGATCGCTTGAAGAGCAACAGGAGCACAATCAAGCACACAAAATCATTTAAGCCTGAGATAGAACGAGTACTAATTGAGTATCAATGAATAACCGCCACAGTATGGAGAGGCAGAGAACGAACACCTGAAAATGTAAAAAGTAGAACATTAACGATGCATAAAAAAAAGCCCTTGCGGGCTTTTTCTAGGGACAATGTAACGGTAATTGACTATTGCTCAGATGCGTCGACCAACATAACGTATGCCATGGGAGCAGCATCGCCGGCGCGGAAGCCACACTTAAGAACGCGCAAGTAGCCACCTGGCCTTTCTTTTGAGCGGACAGCAATCTCAGTGAATAACTTATTCACTATTTCTTTGTCACGAATCAGTGAGAAAGCACGGCGACGGTTTGATACAGTGTCAACTTTAGCTAAGGTGATTAGCTTCTCGACAAAAGAGCGTATATCCTTGGCCTTTGCTAAGGTAGTTTTGACCTGTTCATGACGCAGTATTGAAGTTGCCAGGTTGCGCTTCATAAGCTGGCGGTGTTGGGGTTGACGCCCAAAGCGTCTGGTTAGAAGACTCATAAAAACCTCTTCACATATAATGATTAAAAATGACGATCAGTTGAGACCCACTCAGGAATGATCATACCCAAATTAAGACCACGTGTTGCTAACACAGTTTTAATTTCCGTGAGAGACTTACGTCCTAAGTTTGGAGTTTTCAATAAATCATTTTCAGATTTTTGAACTAGGTCACCGATATAATGGATATTCTCAGCTTTCAAACAGTTAGCTGCGCGAACAGTTAACTCTAAATCATCAACAGGACGCATCAGGATAGGCTCAATGGTATTCTGTGACGCTGTACCTGATGGCATTTGATCTTGTGGGATAGTTACAAATGCTTGCAATTGATATTGAAGCAAGTTTGCTGATGTTTTCAGAGCTTCTTCGGGGTCAATAGTCCCATCAGTCTCTAACTCAATGACCAACTTATCTAAGTCAGTCCGATTTTCAACACGGAAATTTTCAACACGATAAGTAACACGCCTGACTGGAGAGTATGCGGAATCAACAAGAATGACTCCCAACTCTTTTGCTTCTTGATGGTTTACACGACTAGAAGCAGCAACATAGCCACGCCCTGTAGTGACCTTCAGTGTCATATTAAGCTGTCCACCCGGTGTTAAATGAGCAAGCACAAGATCAGGGTTAACTATAGTTACACCTGTTTCTTCAGCAATATCAGAGGCGTATACCGGTCCCTCTTCTGACTTATTCAGATGAAGAATCACCTCGTCACGATCAGGCATTGCAATTGCAAGACGCTTAATCTGTAGAATGATATCGACTACATCTTCTTTAACACCCTCAATTGCACTATACTCGTGCTGAACAGACTCAATTTTGACTTCTTCAACAGCAGTACCAGGCATGGATGATATCAGAATGCGACGTAGGGCATTACCTAGTGTATGACCGAAACCGCGCTCTAGCGGTTCCAATGATATCACATGCGTATTTGGTCTTGAATCTGGAGCTGAAATAGTCGCTTTTTCAGGCGTAAGAAACTGTGAATAGAACTCTGACATAAGTAGATCCCCTATTTAGAGTAGAACTCGATGACTAGGTTAACAGATAACAATCCTTCGGGCATTTCAGACAAATCAGGTAAAGCATTAACACTACCAGAAAGGGCTGATTTATCCACAGTTACCCATGAAACAGATTCTCTTGAATCTAGCAATTCGAGAGCAGCGTGAATGCGGTTTTGAGATTTGGCTTTTTCACGAACAGAGACTACATCGCCTGCCTTCAAAGAAAAAGACGGAATATTAACAACAAAACCATTCACTAATATCAGTTTATGTGAAACAAGTTGGCGTGCTTCGGCTCTTGTGGCTGCAAAGCCCATTTCAAAAACGACACTGTCTAAACGCAGGTGGAGCAATTGAAGTAGGTTATCACCTGTAGGACCTTTCATGCGTGATGCACGCTCGTATAAGCGACGGAATGGACCTTCTTGCATATTAAAGGCTTGCTTTATTTCCTGTTTCTTACGTAACTGGATCGCAAAGTCTGATGGCTTACCACCACGACGTTGGCCATGCTGACCAGGAGCTGCTTCAGTACGGCACTTGCTTGTATAAGGCTTAATTCCGCTGAAGGAACCAACATGACAAACACCATTTCTTCTGTGTTTTTTGGCGCGTGCGCTTTGTACGCGTGGGCCTGTATTCTTAGGCATAATTGCTACCCCTTAAATTAATTACGTTTTTCTTTAGGTGGACGACAGCCGTTGTGAGGCAGCGGCGTACGGTTCTCAAGAGAGCACAAATCATAATGTCTGTGCAATTCTTTCAAACATGCATCAATACTACCCTGACCAGCACCACGTACGATGGCTTTGGCTCGCTGTAGTTTTGGAAGCTTATCCTTTAAACGACCTACTAGTTTTTTAGCGACACCAGCAGCAGCATACGGCGTAGCACGTTTGGCGCCTCGGTTATCTTCACCAGCACTCGCCCAAGCAACAGTGTTTCCAGCATTATCTACGAAGCATGATTGAAGGTTGTTATATGTCGCCGTTATGTGAAAAGTACCTTCTGCATGAGATCGACCAGAATCACGGCCTGCAGATGAAGATGAGCGACCTGACGAAGATCTGGCAGGTGGATGAGTATCGGATTTAACACCTCCAACAACAGTTTCAGAGCTGGTGTTTGTTTCTGACATGGTTATAACTCCTTAGTTTTTACCTTTGCGCTTCTTAGCAGTCTTGGCATTGGTTTTGGTTCTCTGACGTTGTGGTAAGCCATTTTTGTGACGAGAACCACGATAGCACCTGATATCTTTCAAACGCTTGATATTCATAGCAACACGACGTCGAAGCACACCCTCTACCTCTATACTTTTAACGAGAGTACGGATGGTTTCTACTTCATCAGCTGACAGATCATTAAACTTAGCAGACGGACTGACATTTGCTTGCGCACAAACGTCTTGTGCTGTTTTTCTACCAATGCCGTATATTTCTGTGAGTGAAATCTCAACATGCTTATTACCAGGCATGATGATGTTTTCAATACGAATAACGTTGCTTGCCATTTTTTTAAAAACTCCAGTTTGGACCGTTAAGGAACATTATCTTAACGGACTATTTAAGTAATATCAAGTAATCATGTACGCCATCTAGCCCGAAAGCTATGATGAACCGCTTACCCCTGACGCTGTTTGTGCTTAGGGTTTTTTTTGCACAAAACAAAAATTTTACCCTTACGTTTCACAATTTGGCAGTGAGAACACATTTTCCCAACTGATGCTCTGACTTTCATAAAAACCCCCAATTCAAGCAAAACCGTATGCTCTGCGAGCAATGCGGTACAAATTATAACCAACGCTAGCACATTATCTTATTACTAATTACAACAATGTGCAAGCAATTTACCCTAAATAATCCTTTTCATTTCACGAACCCGCCTTGGCGGCTCTTCATAAGACTGCTGTAGCGACTACTCATCAAATGAGATTGCAGCTGTGATCCAAAATCGAGCAACACAACGACAACAATCAGAATTGATGTCCCACCGAAGTAAAAAGGCAGGCCCCACACATGTGTTAACACTTGAGGCAAAATTGCAACTAAACTCAAATAAGTAGCACCGATAACAGTCAGCCTATCCATAATTTTTTCTATATATTGAGCGGTTTGCTTACCAGGTCGTAAACGCGCTACAACAACACCCTGCTGTTTCAGTTGATCTGCCGTTTCATTGGGGTTCTGGTTGATGCTTGCCCAGAAAAAAGAGAAGAAAAACACAGACACAAAAAAGAATACAAAGTATGGGATATGACCGAAAGATAGGTTGAGTGCGACAGTATGTAACCATGTAAGTCCGTGAGCGGTAGCAAAAGACGATGCCAGCATACCGGGTACAGATGTGATTGCCTGTGCGAAGATCACGGGTATGACGCCAGCAGTGTTCAATTTAAGAGGGAGGTGGCTTTTTTGGGCCATATTGCCTCTACCACGATGATCATGCCGCTTAGGGTACTCTGTACCAATTCGACGCTGAGCACTTTCAAAAAAGACAACAAAACCAACCACTAACAGTATCATCGCAACAATCAGGAGCAATGTAATCACTTGCATTTGACCTTGCTGAACTTGTGTGAATATAGCACCAACAGCAGAGGGTAAGCGGGATAAAATACCTGCCGTAATCAGCAACGAAATACCGTTACCAATACCACGCTCTGTTACCTGCTCCCCTAGCCACATTAAGAACATTGCCCCGGTAACAAGTGTGACAACAGCAACGAAGTAAAAGAAAAGTGGGTTTTGGTGAATTGCCACCGTATTGTTTGCCATTAGCCATTTGGAAATACCAATAGCCTGCACAAAGGCAATGCCGGCTGTCAGATACCGTGTATACTGGTTAAGCTTACGGCGGCCTGCAGCACCCTCTGACTGTAGCTGCTTCATACTCGGAGTCATTGGAGTGAATAACTGCACGATAATCGAAGCAGAAATGTATGGCATGACACCTAAGGCAAAGATCGTCATGCGTTGCAACGCACCTCCAGTAAACATACTGAAAATACCCAACACCCCATGTGAGTACTTATGTGACATAGCAAGTAGTTTTGATGCGTCAATACCAGGCACAACAAAAACATTACCTATTCTGAATACCAATAAGGCAAAAAGTACAAAAAAGATTCTTTTTTTAAGATCAGATGTGGTAGATGCTTCCGTCCGTCTGCGCATGATTACTCCTGACTGCCGCCTGCTGCTTGAACTGCTTTAATTGCACCAGCAGACAATACGATTCCTTTCGATGAAAATTTTAGTGCTTTAGTAATCGCACCGGCTTCACAATCAAGGTAAATTTTTAAACGCTTAACACGATGATCGATCATACCAGACTTAACAAGTAAATCGAGCGTGATTTCAGTATCAGGGAAAATAGTGAACTTAGAGAGTCCGTAACTATCACGCTGAGCAACACGATACTGAATAAACTTAAAACCAAACTTTGGTAATCGTCTTGCAAATGAGGTTTGACCACCTTCAAAACCAACTCGAAGATTACCACCGGAACGGGATTTTTGACCTTTATGGCCTCGACCAGCCGTTTTGCCAAAACCTGAACCAATCCCACGCGCAAGCCGCTTTTTGGACTGACTGGCACTGTTTTTTTTCAACTGATTGTATAACATTGGGAACCTCTTCCGTTATTCTGCTGGTGTGACACTCAGCATATAATGAGCAGCCTTGACCATACCATTGATGCATGGATCATCTAAGTCATGAATCACTTCATCGTTAATCTTTCTTAAGCCTAAACCTTCGACTGACTCTCTGTGGCCTGGCTTTCTACCAAATTTGCTTTTAACAAGCTTGATGCGGCATTTATTCACTTGAGTCCCCTCCGTCCCATATATCTGCAACGCGCTTACCACGCTTGGCAGCAACACTTTCTGGTGTACTCATTGATCCAAGTGCTTTAATAGTTGCACGAACCACATTGATTGGGTTTCGTGAACCAACACACTTCGCCAACACATTTTCTACACCCATGACCTCGAAAACAGCACGCATGGCTTTACCAGCAATGATACCTGTTCCTTTTGGTGCTGGCATGATGATGACTTTAGTTGCACCGTGTGTTGCCTCAACTCGATGATAGAATGTTTTATTAACTAGACGAACTGAAAGCATATCCCTTCTCGCCTCATCTGCAGCTTTTTGCATTGCAGATGGTACCTCGATTGATTTCCCAATCCCGAAACCAACCAAAACCTCAGTTTCAGATACTTTCTGTCCTGCTACTGTCAATGCACGGTAACTCATATTTCGGCCACCACGAGTTGTAGCAGACGTTCTTGCTAATGCAATATTTTTTTCAGCAAGATTCAAATTCGCACTTGTTGCCATTGTATTCCTCCAGCTTAAATTGTGATTCCAGAATCGCGGACAGACTGAGCAAATGCAGCCACGACGCCGTGATAGAGGTAACCGTTACGATTGAATGCAACCTGCTTGATGCCTTTGTCCTTCAGGGAAGCAGCAATAGATGACCCTAACAGAGTAGCAGACTCTTTACGTTTCACACCTTTTGAAACCTTGTCGGCCAATGAAGGGTGTGCAGTTGAAATGGAAGCTATCGTTTCCGCACCATTTGGATTTGTCACTGTTGCGTAAAGATGACTATTCGTTTTACGAATCATCAGCACAGGCAAATCTCTTGTGGCAAGAGAACCTTTAGTACGACGCTTACGGCGCTCAAAGCGGTTGCGTGATTCAGTTTTGTATTTTCTAAGTACAGCCATTATTTTTTCTTCACCTCTTTCTTAATGATGGTCTCGTCAGCATATCTGACACCCTTGCCCTTATATGGCTCTGGGGGACGAATACGACGAATTTGTGCTGCCATTTCATTGACAAGCTGCTTATCTGTGCCCTTAAGGACAATCTCTGTTTGCGAAGGAACCTCAGCAGTGACACCTTCTGGCAATTTAAATTGAACAGGATGAGAAAAACCAAGTTCTAGGTTAATTGCTTTAACAGCCAACTTCGCACGGTAACCCACACCAACCAATGCTAGTTTTTTCTCAAAACCCTTGGTAACACCAATAACCATATTATTGGCTAGGGATCTTGATAAACCTTGCATCGCGCTGATATTAACTTTACGTGGTGGGTTGCTAGACTCAACAACGTAAAGAGTGTCATCTTGCAATTTCAGCTCAACAGCAGGATGAAATTCACGCTTCAAAGTTCCCAACTTACCAGTTACAGTTAACAGATTGCCATCCAATGTTGCCTTAGCACCATCAGTTAAGGGAATAGGCATTTTTCCGACTCGACTAACCATTATATCCTCACTAACTAATTGTAAATAAGACTTCGCCACCCATCTTGAGTTTGAAAGCTTCTCTGTCTGTCTTGATGCCTGATGGCGTAGATACAACAGCAACACCAAGGCCGTTGTCTACTTTTGGCAACTTGTCATAGCCACTGTAAACTCGACAGCCACAACGACTGACACGTTTTAGAGTGGAAATAACGCTTGTTTTTTTCTTTTGAGTACCTTCGTATGTGTATTTCAACTGCAAAGTTAACTCTGGGAATGATCTGGTGTCGTTTGCTGGCTCTTGATTGAAACCAAGAATATAACCTTCTCTCTTTAGCAACTCTGAGATGGAAACCTTGATCTTAGAGCTTGGCATAGAAACAGAAGCCTTGCCGACTGCTGCTGCATTCTTGATGCGAACGAGCATATCTGAAATTGGATCTTGCATTGTCATAATAGTATACCCCTACCAACTTGACTTTCTTGCGCCAGGTATTCTACCGAGCACAAGGAACTTACGTAAACAAATACGACACAAGCCAAATTTTTTGTATACGGCATGTGGCCTTTTACACACATTACAGCGTGTGATTGCTCTAACGTGACTTCTGTTGCGTGGGGACTTTTGAAGCTTAAACATTGCATCAATATCACCACTTCGAGACAGCTTACGTAGTTCGAGTCTATTTTTAAAGTGGCGAGTGGATTGCTCACATTTTCGTTTATGTGACGCTGCCTTACTTTTCTTTGGCATCGTATAACTCCTTCTCTTTGAATGGAAAACCGAAAGCTGTCAGTAAGTGATAGCCATCTTCTTTGTTGGTTGCTGTTGTTGTTATTGCAATGTCCATACCACGTACTGCCTCGACTTTGTCAAAGTCAATCTCAGCGAAGCATAATTGCTCTTTAATACCCAGGGAGTAGTTGCCCTGCCTATCGAACGACTTTGCAGAGAAACCCCTAAAGTCACGAATCCGTGGTATTGCGACAGAGATGAGACGCTGAAAAAATTCATACATCCTATCGCCACGCAATGTTACTTTGCAGCCAATTGGGTAGCCATCACGAATACTGAAGCCAGCAATTGACTTTCGAGCAACAGTGACTTGTGCCTTTTGACCAGATATTGCACTTAATTCTGCAACAGCTGCATCTAAAACCTTTTTATCTTTGAGTGCTTCACCAAGCCCCATGTTGATGGTAATTTTGCTCAATTTGGGTACAGCATTGATGTTAACGCCCAGCTTCTTCTGCAGAGCTGGCAGCATATTCTCGATGAAATCCTGCTTTAAAGATGACATTATTTAGCCCCCTGTCTATCTACAGACTTTTGAGTCTTACGGTAAATTCTGTGCTTACCACTGTCATCAGTAGCATAGCCGATTCGATCTGCAGCGTTTGAATCAGGATTATTGATTGCTACATTGCTCACGTGGATTGCCTTAGCAACATCCATAATGCCGCCCTCTGTTTCTTTGTTTGGGTTTGGTCGAACATGTTTTTTACATGTAATTCCGTCAACGTAAACATAAAAACTAGGCTGCTTACCCTTCTTGCTGATAAGCTTAACACGATTAACCACACCGGTGTGACCCTTGTGGACGCCAGCAATAACAATGATGTTATCCCCTGACTTTATTTTGCACTTTTGATTAGACATCATAACTCCTGAGATAATTACAGCACTTCGTCTGCGAGTGAAATGATTTTCATGAAATTGAGTTGGCGCAGCTCTCTTGCTACGGCGCCAGATACCCGCGTACCAACTGGTTGGTTTTGTGCATTAATGATCACAACAGCATTGCTATCAAAGCGTATGATTGAACCATCGCTTCGGCGAACACCTTTTTTAGTACGTACAACGACAGCTTTGACAACCTGGCCTTTTTTAGCCTTGCTGTTAGCACCCTTGGACTCAGTCACACTGACTACGATGACATCACCAACGCCTGCGTAACGTCTGTGTGATCCCCCAAGAACCTTAATACATTGCACCTTAGTAGCACCGGTGTTGTCGGCGACTTCGAGAACAGTTTGCATTTGAATCATTTCAATTACTCCTAGCCGTACTTAACTGGCTTTTTTCTTAACATTCACTAGCGCCCAAGATTTATTCTTAGATCGAGCACGTGATTCCTCAATTACCACCAAGTCACCGACTGAGCATGTGTTTTCTTCATCATGCGCTAGGTAATGACGACTCTTAACGATTATCTTTTTATAACGTGGGTGCGGTACTCGCGTACTGGTTTTAACGCGAATGGTTTTCATTGCAGTTGACTGCACAACACCCTCAATGCTTCTAGAAGTTTTATCTTGACCTGTCGTCATAATCTACGCCTCACTCTTGTTTGCGATTGCTGTTAACAGCGTTTTGATTCTTGCAACGTAACGACGATGTTTGCGTAAGCAAAAACTATCGCGTGAACGCTCTGCTTCAGACTTGAGTCGCTCCACTGCATAATTTTTTTGGCCTGCAACCAATTCTGTTTGTAGCTCTGGCTGTGTAAGAGCACGTAGCTGGTCAAGAGTCTTCATATACTTTGCCCCCTTGTTACGAATACGACACCGACAGGCAATTTAGCAGCGGCGAGTTTAAATGCTTCTCTTGCGAGCTCTTCTGACACACCGTCCAATTCAAACATGACGCGACCAGGCTGAACCAATGCAGCGTAGTAAGCAACGCTACCTTTACCTTTACCTTGTCGAACTTCAAGAGGCTTAGCTGTGATTGGTTTGTCTGGGAAAATCCGGATAATAACATCACCACTTCTTTTGATTGCTCGTGTAATGGTACGACGAGCAGCCTCGATTTGACGGGCGGAAATACGGGAGTGGCCAGTTGCTTTCATTCCGAATTGACCAAATGAAACTTTATTTCCGCGATGGGCAGAGCCTCGGTTCCGTCCTTTGAACATTTTACGGAATTTACTTCTTTTAGGTTGTAACATTTGCTGCCTCTACTTCTTGTCTTTGTCTTGGGGCGCAACAACGTCTGCTTTATCGTACTTATTAGCAGTAAATTGTTTTTCACCTTTATAAATCCATACTTTGACGCCAATCACACCGTATGTGGTTGATGCTAAAGCAGTACCATAGTCGATATCGGCTCTGAATGTATGCAGCGGGACTCTACCTTCAATCTGCCACTCACGTCTTGCGATCTCAGCTCCACCCAAACGACCACTCACAGCAATTTTGACACCTTGAGCACCAGCACGCATGGTGTTTTGGATTGTACGCTTCAAAACCCTTCTGAAAGGCATACGACGCTCAAGCTGCTGTGCAACTGACTCTGCAACGAGCTTTGAAATAACTTCAGGTTTCTTAACTTCTTTTACAGAGATTTGTAGTTTCTTCACGCCTGTTTTCTTGAGCAAGTCTTTTTGTACCTTCTCAAGATCGCCGCCTCTTTTACCAATAATCACACCTGGTCTAGCACAATACACAATAACCTTGATATTGGTTTGACTTCGGCGCTCGATAACAATTGAAGAAATAGCAGATTTACCAAGCTTTGCTTGAATTTCCTCTCGAATGACGTGATCACTGTGAATATTGCTAGCAAAGTCTTTTTTGCTTTTAGCCATCCATTCTGAAACCCAATCTTTGTTGATTCCAAGGCGCATGCCATAGGGGTGTACTTTTTGACCCATTAGTTATTCTCCTCATCCTGCTCTGCAACAACAATCGTCAAGTGACTACTGCGCTTTATAATACGGTTTGAACGGCCTTTTGCTCGCGCTTTAAGGCGAAAGGCACTTCGAGCCTGGTCAACGAATATTTCTTTGATGAAAAGTTCATCCAGATCTAGGCCATTGTTATTCTCTGCGTTAGCAGCAGCTGACATCAAGACCTTAGATACAATCTTGGCGCTCTTCTTAACTGAAAAATTAAGAACGTTCAGTGCTTTGTTGACACTCTTTCCACGAACTAAATCGGCAGAGAGCCTTAGTTTTTGTGCACTGATGGGTACATTCTTTAACACTGCTCTTGCAGTTGATGTGCTCATGTTATCTGCTCCCATTATTTCTTACCTTTGTTGTCGCCTGAGTGACCTTTAAATGTCCGCGTGGGCGAGAACTCACCCAACTTATGGCCAACCATTGCTTCCGTAATTAGAACTGGAATAAACTCACGACCGTTATGTACGGCAAATGTAAGGCCAACAAAGTCTGGCAATATCATGGATCTACGTGACCATGTTTGTATGACTTTGCGATTCATCGCAGCCTGTCCTGTTGATACAATTGCTTCCACCTTTTTCAATAGGTGATGATCAACAAATGGCCCCTTTCGAAGTGATCTACTTCCCACTTGGCTACCCCTTTACTCTATTTCTTACCACGGCGACGAACACGGAATGTGTCTGTACGCTTGTTACGACGTGTTCTAGCACCTTTGGCAGGAACACCTGTTCTGCTGACTGGATGGCGACCACCTGATGTCTTACCTTCACCACCACCATGCGGGTGGTCAATCGGGTTCATAGCAACACCACGTACCTTTGGACGTGAACCACGCCAGCGTCTTGCCCCAGCTTTACCATGCTTGGCCAAGGAATGCTCTGAAAAAGCAACTTCACCAACCGTAGCTCGGCAGGATAACAGAACTTTACGCATTTCGCCAGACTTTAAGCGAATAATTGCATATTTTCCATCACGACCAGCTAACTGAGCAAAAGAACCTGCACTTCTCACCAACTGAGCACCTTTACCAGGCTTAAGCTCAATGTTGTGAATGGTGGTACCGTTTGGGATATTATCTAGTGGTAATGTGTTACCAACGGCAATCGGAGCTGATGGACCTGTTTGCACTTTATCGCCAATTTTCAGTCCCTTAGGCAGAATGATATAAGCACGTGATCCATTTTCGTAGCAAATGAGTGCAATCAATGCTGATCTGTTTGGATCGCGCTCAAAACGCTCTACAACGGCAGTTTTACCGTCGAACTGTGAACGCTTCCAGTCAATGATTCGATACTTACGTCGATGCATCGCCGATGCTCGGCGAACAGTCAAACGACCACCACTATTTCGACCTGCACTTTGCTGAATACGCTCAGTTAAAGGTGCGTATGGCGCACCACTGTGTATATTATCTGCACGAACAATCACTTTATGACGACGACCTGCAGAGGTTGGTCGGCACTTTTTAACTTGTACTTTTAGCTGTTTAGTCATAACAACAAACCCCTTAATTAACTTTCAAGCTCTTGAATGGAATCACCGTCTTTCAACATGACATACGCTTTTTTCCAATCACGACGCTTCGCTAATCGACGACCAGCACGTACCCGCTTACCCTTGACAAGTAGCGTGGTCACTTTCTCAACTGTGACATTGTACATATTCTCGACCGCTTTAGCAATCTGTGATTTAGTAGCTGTCTTATCAACTTCAAAGACATACTTATCATATGACTTTTCAGTAACATGGCAGCGCTTCAAGACGACACAATCTCGTTCGGTTAAACTCATTGGAACCTCTCCTCTAACTGCTTCTTAGCTTTTTCTGTGATAATGAGCTGATGGCAGGTTGATAAACTGTACGGATCCACGTGTGATGCCAATACAACTGAAATACCTTTAACATTACGCGATGCGAGAGCCAAATGCTCAGAAACTTCGTCTACCAGAATAAGACCTGATTCAACTTCATTGTCAGACATCCACTGTGTGAATGACTTGGTTTTATGATCAGCCACGCTGATATCACCAACCAGCTTTACCATTGAACGTCTGTCTAGCTCAACCAAGATATTTTTCATGGCTGCTGCATACATTTTTTTTGGCAATGCTTTACTATAATTTGGTTGCTTTCCTGTCAATTTAGCGAATGTCACACCCCCTCCACGGAAGAGTGGGCTTCGTCTTGTACCTGCCCTTGCATTACCTGATCCTTTTTGTGACCAGGGCTTTTTGCCGCCACCACTGACAGCAGAGCGATTTTTATTCGCTGAGATCTGTCTACGTGCATTTGCCCGATATGCAACAACTGCTTGCTGCACTAGGTCGTTATTAAATGGTACGCTTGGTAAATTTAGTACTGTCATGATTGTCCCCTACGATTTTTGCTTTTTGGTCGATGAAAAAACCAGAAGCTGGGTACCTGGTGCGCCAGGAACAGCGCCCTCAATCAGCATCAATCCGCGTTCTTCATCAATGCGGTGAATTTTGAGGTTTTCGATAGTCCTCGGAACATTACCCATATGCCCAGACATTTTCTTATTCTTAAATACACGTCCTGGTGTTTGACACATTCCGATTGAACCTGGAGCCCTGTGCGCTTTTGAGTTACCGTGTGACATACGCTGAGTTGAAAAGTTATGTCTCTTCACAACACCGGCATAACCCTTACCACGAACTTTACCTTGAACGTTTACAAACTCACCCGCTGAAAAATCAGTGACAGCAAGCGACTGCTTTTCTTTGTACTGCTCAACTTCGCTGGCATCGATACGAAGCTCACGAACCTGTTTGGCAGGCGCCACATCGTATTTTGCGAATTGCCCTGCTTGTGCTTTGGAAAGCTTATCGGCACGTACAGCGCCAACAGCCAACTTCACTGCATGATAATCACCTTCTATTACCTGCATTAAGGTATTAGGAAGTGCCTGTACAACAGACAACGGAATTCTTCTCCCAGTTTCGGGACAGAACTCTTGCGTCATGCCAATTTTTTTAGCTATGAGTTGTGCTACCATTTTAATCTCCAGAATTGTGCGCGATTAAACTTCTCCGCGCGGCCTACTAATCTATGTCGTCTACACTAATGTCTACCGCCACACCTGACGATAAGTCCAGCTTCAG
Organism: Coxiellaceae bacterium; assembly: GCA_047404195.1. GTDB lineage: Bacteria > Pseudomonadota > Gammaproteobacteria > JAJRRL01 > JAJRRL01 > JAJRRL01. The sequence continues at coordinate 135,978 of JBDOIU010000012.1, read as the reverse complement.
AAGCGCATCAACTGTTCTGTCTGTTAACTCACACACATCTAGCATGCGCTTGTGTGTGAGAATTTCATACTGATCACGAGCATCTTTGTTCACGTGCGGTGAGATAAGCACAGTGTACTTCTCACGTTTCGTTGGCAAAGGCACAGGTCCGCATATAACGGCACCCGTACGCTGTGCAGTTGATACAATCAACTTAACAGCACTATCCAACAGACGATAATCATGACTTTTCAGTCGGATTCTAATTTTTTGATTCGCTAATGCCATAATGGTTACTCTACAATTTTAGTTACAACACCCGCACCAACGGTACGGCCACCTTCACGAACCGCGAAACGAAGACCTTCGTCCATCGCAATCGGGTTAATCATGGATACTGATACTTTAACGTTCTCTCCCGGCATAACAAGCTCTGTGCCTTCACCTAAAGTCACTTCACCCGTAATGTCTGTCGTACGGAAGTAAAACTGTGGACGGTAACCATTCAGGAATGGTGTATGACGACCACCTTCTTCTTTCGATAGAACGTATATCTCTGCTTCAAACTTTGTATGAGGTGTAATTGATCCCGGATGCGCTAACACCTGACCACGCTCAACGTCATCACGCTTCAAACCACGCAACAATACACCAAGATTGTCACCTGCTCGACCTTCGTCTAGCAATTTACGGAACATCTCAACACCAGTACAGGTGGTCTTTTGCGTGTCGCGGATACCCACAACTTCAACTTCTTCACCCACCTTAACAATACCGCGCTCAACACGACCTGTTACAACCGTACCACGACCTGAAATTGAGAAAACGTCTTCTACTGGCAACAAGAATGGCTTGTCGATATCACGCTCAGGCTCTGGAATGTAGCTGTCTAACGCCTCCATTAGCTTAGCAATTGCTTGTGCACCGTGCTCACCAGCATCGCCTTCCAACGCTTTCAGCGCTGAACCAATCACAACCGGTGTGTCATCACCTGGGAATTTGTACTCGGATAGCAGCTCACGCACTTCCATTTCAACCAACTCTAACAACTCAGCATCGTCAACCATATCTGCTTTGTTCAAGAAAACAACGATGTGTGGTACACCAACCTGTCGTGCCAACAAAATGTGCTCACGTGTCTGTGGCATTGGGCCGTCAGCTGCTGATACAACCAAAATGGCTCCGTCCATCTGCGCTGCACCTGTGATCATGTTCTTAACAGAGTCAGCGTGTCCTGGGCAGTCTACGTGCGCATAGTGACGGTTCTCTGACTCGTACTCAACGTGTGACGTACTTATTGTAATACCACGCTCACGCTCTTCTGGCGCTTTATCAATGTTTTCAAAATCAACTGCTTCGCCGCCGCCAACTTGTGACTGTACTTTTGTGATGGCTGCTGTCAATGTTGTCTTACCATGATCAACGTGACCAATTGTTCCAACGTTTACGTGAGGTTTACCACGCTCAAACTTTTCTTTAGACATGTTCGTCTCCTATTTTATTGCTTGTTAATGACCGCTTCAGCAACATTGCTTGGCGCTTCAACGTATTTATCAAATTCCATCGTGTATGTCGCACGACCCTGCGTTAATGAGCGAAGGCTAGTTGCATAACCAAACATCTCAGCAAGAGGAACACCCACATTAACGATTTTACCAGCTGGACCTTCATCCATGCCCTGAATCAGACCACGGCGTCGGTTTAGGTCTCCAACCACATCACCCATGTACTCTTCAGGAGTGACAACCTCTACCTTCATGAGCGGCTCAAGCAATACTGGGGAAGCTTTATTAGCACCCTGCTTGAAACACATAGATCCAGCAATTTTAAATGCCATCTCACTGGAGTCAACATCATGGTATGAACCATCGTATAGAGTGACCTTCACATCAACAACTGGATAGCCTGCAATCACACCATTTTTCATTTGCTCTTGAATACCCTTATCTACTGCTGGGATGTACTCACGAGGAACAACACCACCGGAAATGCTATTAACAAACTCATAACCAGCACCGGCCTCATTGGGCTCAATCTTCAAGTACACATGACCGTATTGACCACGACCACCTGACTGACGTGCATATTTCGCTTGCTCTTCAACCATGCCACGAATTGTTTCGCGGTAAGCAACTTGTGGTTTACCAACGTTAGCCTCTACCTTGAACTCACGCATCATTCTATCAACAATGATTTCCAAGTGCAGCTCACCCATACCTGAAATAATGGTCTGACCAGACTCTTCATCTGAACTGACACGGAACGATGGATCTTCTTTTGCTAGCTTACCCAGCGCTAAGCCCATTTTCTCTTGGTCAGCTTTGGTCTTAGGCTCCACAGAAACCGCAATCACTGGCTCAGGAAATTCCATACGCTCTAACACAACGACATCACTAGGATCACACAAAGTATCACCTGTTGTTGCCGTTTTCAGTCCAACAACCGCGGCAATGTCACCAGCACGCAGCTCTTTGATCTCTTCACGACTATTTGCGTGCATCTGCAAGATTCGACCAATACGCTCTTTCTTACCCTTCACCGAGTTGAAGACGCTTGTACCTGACTGCAAGACACCAGAGTAAACACGAACAAAAGTCAGTGTTCCAACGAATGGATCCGTTGCAATCTTAAATGCCAATGCCGAGAATGGCTCATCATCTGATGATTGTCGCTCAGTTGGCTCACCTGACTCTGTCTCACCTTGAATGGCTGGCACATCTAAAGGTGATGGCAAGAATTCCACAACCGCATCTAGCACGGCCTGAACACCTTTGTTTTTAAAGGCAGTACCGCACATCATTGGAACTATTTCATTAGCAATTGTACGCTTACGTAAACCCGACTTGATCTGCTCTTCTGTAAGCTCTGTACCTTCAAGGTAAGCTTCCATGAGGTCATCGTCAGACTCAGCAGCCGCTTCAACCATCTTCTCACGCCATTTTTGACATTCTTCAGCGATATCTGCAGGAATGTCTTCTTCGGTATATGTTACACCCCGATCTGCTTCACTCCAGTAAATAGCTTTCATCTTAACTAAGTCAACAACACCCTTGAAATTATCTTCAGCACCAATTGGAAACTGAATTGGTATTGGGTTACCTTTCAAGCGATTCAGGATCTGCTCATATACACGATGGAAATCAGCACCGGCTCTGTCCATTTTGTTAACGAACACTGCTCTTGGAACACTGTAACGATTGGCCTGACGCCAAACAGTTTCACTTTGTGGTTCCACGCCACCAACAGCACAGAAAACAGCAACTGCAGCATCAAGAACACGCAAGGAACGCTCAACCTCAATTGTAAAGTCTACGTGTCCCGGTGTATCAATAATATTGATCCTGTGCGCAGGAAATTGCTGAGCCATACCACTCCAGGAACATGTTGTAGCAGCTGACGTGATGGTAATACCACGCTCCTGCTCTTGCTCCATCCAGTCCATGGTTGCATTGCCTTCGTGCACTTCACCAATCTTATGTGAAACACCCGTATAAAATAGAACACGCTCGGTTGTTGTTGTCTTACCCGCATCAATATGGGCCATAATCCCAATGTTACGTGTGAGCTTTAGTGGTACTGATCTTCCTGCCATTGTAATTACTCCTACCAGCGATAATGTGAGAATGCTGCGTTTGCAAGTGCTGTCTTAGCAACTTCTTGACGCTGACGATATGCACCGCCACGGCTCTGTAACGCATCGACAATTTCTGCTGCTAAGCGGCGAATCATAGATTGCTCGTTACGCGCTCTTGCAAAACGAATAATCCAACGCATACCCAAGGCTCTACGTCGAACTGGGCGAACATCAACCGGCACTTGGTATGTTGAACCACCAACACGCCGAGATTTAACTTCTACAGTTGGACTCACATTGCCTAGCGCACGCTGAAATGCTGCCATTGCAAACTTACGAGCATCTTCGCTATCGTAAATCGAGTCGAAGCATGGCTTCAGCGCAGGCTCATTGCTTTCTGAAGTGTCATTTTCATCATCACCTGACTGCTCACCCTTAATGGTCTCAATAAGACTGTTATCTTTACTAACAGCACGCAGCACTTCATCCAGCGCTTCGTATGTGATCTTTTGAGCCTTTGACTTCTGGCCATCTTTCATGATTAAGCTGATGAACTTTGCCATCAAAAGATCATTAAACAATGGATCCGGTAATATGTCCCGCTTGGGGGCGGTTTTTCTTCTAGCCATGTTAGCCTCTACTTCTTATCTCGTTTAGTACCATACTTGGAGCGACGACGCTTACGTCCAACAACACCAGCTGTGTCGTGGCTACCACGCACTACGTGGTATCTCACACCTGCCAAGTCTTTTACTGCTCCACCGCGGATAAGGACAACTGCATGTTCTTGCAGGTTGTGACCTTCACCACCGATATATGCTGTTACCTCGTGTCCATTTGTGAGTCGAACACGGACAACCTTACGTTGCGCTGAGTTTGGTTTCCTAGGTGTTACTGTGTAAACACGTGTTGCTACGCCTCTTTTTTGCGGACAAGCATTTAAGTGCCTAGTCTTGGTACGCTTGCGTTTACGACTGCGGCCGTGTCTCGCTAACTGATTTAATGTTGGCATTGATGATTTCCTCACAATCTCATTTTTTTAGGCATTTTTGATGTCGCAGGAGGCAAAAAAAACACCTGTTTTGGATCGGCAAGTTTATCCAAGAAACCTACCCTCTGTCAAGCGATTACACGTTTTTTTTTGAATTGACTTGTATTTGACCAATGCGAGAGACAATATACAGACACTGCTGACACCACATGAATAACAACAGAAAATCACTTTCTCAGTTAAGCACTTTTTTTTTTCAATCAAATTCTGGTGCACTCAACACCCCAGCCCCTATCGAATACCATATAAAAAACGGCACCCTGAAGGGTGCCGCACTCAGTAAAGCATCTCTGCTTTGATCTGCACTACTTTGCATCATCCTTGAATGCATCAGATAGCGCTTGATCTGCATCAGCATGGCTAAATGCCTGCTCTGACGCGTCGACATTTGCCTCACGCTTTTCTTGATCTGCCTTTTCACGCCGTCTTTGCGTATAACCAGTACCTGCTGGTATCAGCTGCCCCACAATCACATTTTCCTTCAAACCGCGTAGCTCGTCACACTTGCCAGCGATGGATGCGCCTGTCAGAACACGTGTTGTTTCTTGGAACGATGCAGCAGAAATATAGGACTGTGTCGCCAACGAAGCTTTTGTTATACCCAGTAAAACTGGTACAAATGTTGCTGGCTCTTCACTTTCCTCAATCAACTCATCATTTTTGTTGAGTAGAACATAACGCTCAACTTCCTCATCTGGCATAAATGTGCTGTCACCTGGGTCTACTATCTGCACTTTACGCAGCATCTGACGAACAATCACTTCAATGTGTTTATCATTGATTTTCACACCTTGTAGCCGATACACGTCCTGCACCTCTTTCACAACATAATTTGCCAATGCGCTCACCCCCAAGCAAGCGAAGGATATCATGCTGATCTTCAGGTCCATCAACCAATGGTTCACCAACTTTGACGCTTTCACCATCAAACACGTTAACGTTACGCCACTTTGGAATCAATATCTCGTGCGTTTCACCTGAGTCTGCTGTGATAATCAAGCGACCCTTCTCTTTAGTCTCCTTACCGAAGCTCACAATACCATTGAGCTCAGCCATGACAGCCGCATCTTTAGGTCTTCTGGCCTCAAATAAATCAGCAACTCGTGGCAAACCACCTGTAATGTCACGTGTTTTTGAAGTTTCCTGTGGAATACGCGCCAAGGTATCACCAATGTGAATTTCTTCACCGCTCCCCTTCGTGATCACTGTACCTTCAGGCAAGAAATATGTAGCAGCCACTTTGCCACCAGGAAGCATGACGTCATTACCATCTGGATCAACCAGTTTCAGCATTGGCTTGAGATCCTTACCACTGCTGCTACGCTGATTAGAAGCAATCACAACTGTACTGGTCAAACCGGTGACTTCATCTGTCTGACGATTCATGGTCACGCCATCTGTCAAGTCAACAAACAGCAACTTACCAGACACCTCAGAGATGATTGGGTGCATGTGAGGATCCCACTCAGCAACTACTTGGCCAGGTGTTACTTCACCCTCTGATTTTACTTTCAGCTTAGCACCGTATGGTACTTTGTAGTTTTCACGCTCAGAACCACGCTTATCAAGCACGACTAACTCACCAGAGCGAGAAACAGCAATGAGTTGACCCGCTGAGTTCTCTACCATTCTCACGTTACGGAAACGAACAGTACCTTCAGAAGCAACCTCAATCTTATTCGCAGCTGTAGCTCGAGACGCGGCACCACCAATGTGGAACGTACGCATTGTCAGCTGTGTACCAGGTTCACCAATCGATTGTGCAGCTACAACACCGACAGCCTCGCCTTCATTAACTAGATTACCACGCGCCAAATCACGGCCGTAACAGTTGGCACACACACCATATCGTGTCTTACAGGTGATAGGTGAACGTACCACGACCTTATCAATACTGTTCTCGCTGATTAACTCAACCAACGACTCGTCAAGTAATGTCCCTGCTGGAATTAACAAGCTATTATCATGCGGAGAATTAATGTCCTCTAAAGTCACTCGACCCAATACACGCTCGTGTAGGGGCTCTACGATATCACCGCCCTCAATATGCGGCACAATCACCAATCCTTCAGTGGTGCCACAATCTATTTCGGTAATCACCACATCTTGCGCAACGTCCACCAAACGTCGGGTCAAATAACCAGAGTTTGCTGTCTTTAAGGCAGTATCGGCCAAACCTTTACGTGCACCGTGTGTTGAGTTGAAGTACTGGTGCACATCCAAACCTTCACGGAAGTTTGCTGTAATAGGTGTTTCAATAATGGTGCCGTCTGGTTTAGCCATCAAACCACGCATACCAGCTAGCTGACGAATCTGGGCAGCAGAACCACGCGCACCAGAATCAGACATCATGTAAATGGAGTTAAATGATGCTTGATCAACCTCTTTACCCTCATTATCAATCACTCGCTCGATTGAGATGACATCGCGCATAGCGGCTGCAACCTCTTCATTTGTACGAGACCAGATATCGACAATTTTATTGTAACGCTCACCAACAGTCAGAAGGCCACCCGCATGCTGCTCTTCAATGGCAAGCGCTTCTGCTTTCGCAGCATCAATGATTTCCTGCTTTTCATCAGGAATAATTAAGTCATCAATACCAATCGACACACCGGACAATGTCGCGTATCGGAAACCGAGATACATCAGATGATCGGCAAAAATAACCGTCTTTTTCAAACCAATTGCACGATAGCTCTTATCAAGCAGTGCTGATATCGCCTTTTTACGCATGACTTTATTAACCAGCGAGAATGACAAACCAGCAGGAATGATTTCCCACAACAAAGCACGACCAACCGTGGTTTCAACACGTTTTTCAGTCGCAACTAACTGGCCTTGCTCATCAGGCAATGTCTCAGTAATAATAATCTTCACATTCGCATGTAAATCAACGGCACCAGAATCATAGGCAATTTTAGCTTCATCAATCGATGTGAATACCATGCCCATACCTTTGGCGGTAGCATTCTCACGCGTCATGTAATATAAGCCCAAGACCACATCCTGTGTTGGCACGATGATTGGATCACCATTCGCCGGATGTAGCACGTTATTGGTTGACATCATCAAGCAACGCGCTTCAAGCTGCGCTTCGATGGTCAGTGGAACATGCACAGCCATTTGGTCACCATCAAAGTCAGCGTTATATGCTGTACACACCAATGGGTGCAGCTGAATCGCCTTACCTTCGACCAACACAGGCTCAAACGCTTGAATACCCAAACGGTGCAAGGTTGGAGCACGGTTCAGCAAGACTGGATGCTCGCGAATAACATTATCCAAAATATCCCAAACCTCAGGCGACTCAAGCTCAACCAAACGCTTTGCAGCCTTGATTGTGCTGGTGATACCCTGACGCTGTAAGCGACTGAAAATAAACGGCTTAAACAGCTCAAGAGCCATTTTTTTAGGAAGACCACACTGGTGTAGCTTTAAGCTTGGACCAACCACAATCACTGAACGACCTGAATAGTCAACACGCTTACCAAGCAAGTTCAAACGGAAACGTCCGTTTTTACCTTTAATCAACTCAGCAAGTGACTTCAGAGGACGACGATTGGTACCTGTCACAGCGCGACCACGGCGACCGTTATCGAGTAAGGCGTCCACAGATTCCTGCAACATTCTTTTTTCGTTACGCACAATGATGTCGGGTGCATCAAGATCCAACAGACGTTTTAAACGATTGTTACGGTTAATAACGCGACGATATAAATCGTTCAAATCAGACGTTGCAAAACGTCCACCATCAAGCGGCACCAGTGGGCGCAAATCAGGTGGCAGTACGGGTAATGCACGAATGATCATCCACTCAGGTTTATTGCCAGACTGTATGAAATCTGTCAGTAGCTTCAAGCGCTTACGCAATTTTTTCAACTTGGTGTCAGAAGATGTTTGCTCTAGACCCTGTTTAACAGCTTCCACTTCTTCTTTCAAGTCAATTGACTTTAATAGCACCTCAACTGCTTCGGCACCCATCGCTGCTTGGAACTCATCACCGTAGGTGTCTAATGCATCGATGTATGCTTCTTCTGATAGCAACTGCCCCAACTCAAGCGGTGTTAAACCAGGATCTGTTACAGCATATGATTCAAAATATAGAATGCGCTCGATATCACGCAATGTCATGTCAAGCAGCAAACCAATGCGGGACGGCAATGACTTCAAAAACCAAATGTGCGCGACCGGACAAGCCAAATCGATATGCCCCATTCTTTCACGCCGAACCTTGGTTGTTGTTACTTCAACACCACATTTTTCACAAACAACACCACGGTGTTTTAAGCGTTTGTACTTACCGCAAAGACACTCATAGTCCTTTACTGGACCAAATATTTTACCGCAGAACAAACCATCCCGCTCAGGTTTAAGCGTACGATAGTTGATAGTTTCTGGCTTTTTAACCTCACCATACGATTCAGAGCGAATAGACTCAGGCGAACGCAAACCAATTCGAATCTGCTTACGTGTAGTCTCTTGTTGCCCCTGACGAATTTGATCAGACACATCACCAAATGCGGGTGGTTTTCTCATATCCATGCCGGGTGCATGAAATCCAGCAGAGGCAAAGCCTTGATCCATGCTGAAATTATCAGTGCCAGCATAAAATTGCTGCTTATTTGATGGTTTGCCACCTTGTGAGTTGCCACCAAACCCTTGTGATTCATTAGTCATAATACTCTCCTAACAATAATTGTTTGATATTAGTTGGTCTGTTAATCGTTGATACTTTCCAAACGAATATCAATGCCTAGAGACTGAATTTCTTTCAGCAATACATTAAAGGATTCAGGCATACCAGCGCTCATGCGATGATCACCATCAACTATGTTTTTATACATACGTGTTCGTCCAGCAACGTCATCTGATTTCACGGTCAGCATTTCTTGAAGTGTATAAGCAGCGCCATATGCCTCAAGAGCCCACACTTCCATTTCACCAAATCGCTGTCCACCAAACTGTGCTTTACCACCCAATGGTTGCTGCGTGACAAGACTGTATGATCCTGTGGATCGAGCATGCATTTTGTCATCAACCAAGTGGTTCAACTTCAGAATGTACATACAACCGACTGTCACAGGTCGCTCAAATGCCTGCCCTGTACGCCCATCGTATAAAATACTCTGCCCAGTTTCATCTAGGTCAGCCAATTTCAGTAGCTGTTTGATCTTCGGCTCAGAGACACCATCAAACACTGGCGTTGCAACTGGGACACCGCCCCGCAAATTGTTCGCCAACTGTTTGACTTGCTCATCAGAGTACTGACTCAAGTCAACTTGCTTACGATTCGTAAAGTCATAGACTTGCTGCATGAAATCTTTCACCTTAGACATCGCAACTTGCTGGTCCATCATACGTGAGATTTTCTTACCCAAGCCATGTGCGGCCCAGCCCAAGTGTGTTTCTAACACCTGACCTATATTCATACGTGATGGTACCCCCAGCGGGTTCAGTACGATATCTACTGGCGTGCCATCTTCTAAGTGTGGCATGTCTTCAAGCGGTACGATGGTTGAAATAACCCCTTTGTTACCGTGTCGACCAGCCATCTTATCACCACATTTGATTTCACGCTTAACAGCCAAGTAAACTTTGACAATTTTAATCACACCTGGCGCTAAATCATCACCTTGTGAGCGCTTACGTTTAGCGAGGTCAAGCTTTTCATTGGCAGCATCTTGTAATGACTGATATTGCTGATGACATGCTTCTAACTGTGCAGCAACGTCTTCCACGCGGAATCGAATATCAAACCATTGCTCGTTTGGCACCATATCTAAATATTCATTAGCGATTTCTGTTCCTGACAATATCGATGCTGGACCACCATCAACGACCTGCCCCAACATGAAACTACGCATACCTTCGTATAATGCTTCTAGCTGGATGTTGAGCTCATCATTGACGTCTTTTTTAGTCTTCTGCATTTCCGCTTGTTCAATTTCAAGCGCACGCGCGTCTTTTGTAACACCTTCACGTGTAAAGATACGCACGTCAATGACTGTTCCGCTGACACCAGATGGCACACGCAATGAACTGTCTTTCACGTCAGATGCTTTTTCACCAAAGATGGCACGTAAAAGCTTTTCTTCTGGTGATAACTGCACTTCACCTTTCGGCGTGATCTTACCAACCAGGATATCACCTGCAGTCACTTCAGCACCAACATAAACCACACCGGTTTCATCGAGCTTCAACAGCGCACTTTCACTGATACCAGGTATGTCAGATGTGACATCTTCTGGTCCCAGTTTGGTATCACGAGCAATGGCCGTTAACTCTTGAATATGAATTGTTGTAAAAGCACCTTCTTGTGCTAATCGCTCAGAAATCATGATTGAGTCTTCGAAGTTGTAACCATTCCAAGACATGAAGGCGACCACAAGGTTTTGACCCAATGCCAACTCACCTAAATCAGTTGATGGACCATCTGCCAAAACATCACCTGCTTCAACACGATCACCCAAGTCAACGATAGGCCGTTGGTTAATACACGTGTTGTGGTTTGAACGCATAAATTTGGTCAGCGTGTGTATATCAATACCCACATCACCTGGCTTGAGCTCATCTTTGTTAACGCGCACAACAATACGTGTCGCATCAACAGACTCAATAACACCACCACGACGCGCTGTCACAACAACACCGGAATCACGTGCAACAACACGCTCCATACCCGTACCGACTAATGGTTTTCTAGCCATAATGGTTGGAATGGCTTGCCGTTGCATGTTTGATCCCATCAAGGCACGGTTCGCATCATCATGCTCAAGGAAAGGAACCAAGGATGCAGCGACAGAGACTAATTGCCGCGGCGACACGTCAACATAATCTAATTTGCTTGGTGTAGTCAGTGTGAACTCACCACAATGACGGCAAGTCACCAATTCATCAATGATGCGCCCAGTCGCATCAACTGATACGTTGGCTTGTCCAATGAAGAAATTACCTTCCTCAATAGCTGACAAATAATGATGCTCCTCTGTGACACACCCATCAACAACTTTGCGGTATGGCGTCTCCAGGAAACCATAGCGGTTTGTGCGAGAATAAATCGCGAGCGAGTTAATCAAACCAATGTTTGGACCTTCTGGCGTTTCAATAGGACAAACACGACCGTAGTGTGTTGTATGAACGTCACGCACTTCAAAACCAGCACGCTCACGTGTCAAACCACCTGGCCCTAAAGCTGAAATTCGTCGCTTGTGAGTCAATTCAGCCAGTGGATTTGCTTGATCCATGAATTGAGACAACTGACTGGAACCAAAAAACTCTTTAATGACAGCAGAAACTGGTTTTGCATTAACCAAGTCTTGCGGCATCATATCATCTGCATCAGGTACTGATAAACGATCTTTGACAGACCGCTCAACACGAAGCAAGCCAGCTCTGAATTGGTTTTCAGCCATCTCACCAACGCTTCTGATACGTCTGTTGCCTAAGTGATCAATATCATCAACTGTACCAACACCATTTCGCACACCCACGAGTGTCTGAATAACAGCCACAATGTCATCGCGCGTTAACGTACTTGGACCTTCATCCTCATCACGTCCAACACGGCGGTTAAATTTCATTCGCCCCACTTCAGACAAATTATAACGGTCTTTAGAGAAGAATAAGTTTTCAAACAGGCCTTCAGCAGCATCTTTTGTTGGTGGCTCACCAGGTCGCATAATACGATAAATCTCAACAAGCGCGTCCAGCTTAGAGTTACAGGTATCAAGACGTAAGGTATCAGAAATATAAGCGCCGCACTCAACTTCATTGATGTACAGTGTCTGGATTTGCTTCACACGCAACTCACGTAATTTCTCGATCACATCTTCAGTGATCTCGGTATTCACTGGCAGAACAACTTCACCCGTTTCCTCATCGATGATTGCATCTGCTAACACGCGTCCATGCAAATACTCATAAGGCAATACGAGCTTATCGATGTTGGCTTTCTCTAGGAGACGAATGTGACGTGCTGAAACACGTCTACCCGCTTCGATAATGAGCTTGCCGTCGGGGGCAGTGACGTCAACAAGCGTCATCTCACCACGCAAACGCTTGGGTATTAGGTGCAGAACCACATTATCATCGTTGAGATCATATGTATTGCGTTGATAAAAGAGATCTAAAATTTCACCTGCAGTAAATTCTAACGCTTTCAAAATAATCGTTGCTGGCAACTTACGACGGCGATCGATTCGAACATAGAGGCAATCTTTTGGATCAAATTCGAAATCCAACCATGACCCGAAGTAAGGAATCACACGTATGGAATACAAGAATTTACCAGAAGAGTGGGTCTTACCTTTGTCGTGCTCTACAAAAACACCTGGCGAACGATGTAGCTGTGACACAACAACACGTTCCGTACCATTAATCACTAAACTGCCTGTTTCTGTCATGAGTGGTATTTCACCCATGTAAACTTCTTGCTCTCGAATATCTTTAATAACAGGCTCTTCGGCGTCTAGCGTTTCACGATCGTAAATAACCAAACGCATTTTTACTTTGAGTGGTGCAGCGTAGGTCTGTCCGCGCAACTTACACTCGTTTTGGTCAAACAACGATTCGCCTAGACGAAAATCAACATATTCAAGGCGTGCATGACCGGAATAACTGGATATTGGGAAAACACTATTCAGTGCGGCATGCAGACCACTTTGCTGACGATACACAACGGCGTCGTCATGACTGATATTTTCAGCGGTAATTTTGTCGCGTCCGTGTAAAAACTGACAATAGGATGTCTTGAGCATCGCTGGTAGATGTGGTGTTGATAAAAAATCTTCAGCACTGCTCCCTAGGTTTAGTCTAGGTCGTTTGGTTTCTTCTGATGATTGAACGTTGACTGGCATATTTTCCCCGCAAATAAAGAATTGCTATGAAACAAACATGTCTGCCCCCCTAATTTGGAGGGCAGACCTGCTTTTGTGGTATTGTCAATTACTTGACTTCAACCTTTGCGCCTGCTTCTTGCAGCTGAGCTTGTACTTTCTCGGCTTCATCCTTAGAGACAGCTTCAGAGATAGCTGATGGTACACCTTCAACTTTCTCTTTCGCTTCTTTCAGGCCAAGGCCAGTAATGGCACGAACTGCTTTAATCACAGCGATTTTGTTTGAACCGAAGTCTGTCATGACGACATCGAATTCAGTCTTTTCTTCTGCTTCTGCAGCAGCGCCGCCAGCAGCGGCTGGACCAGCAATAGCGACAGGCGCTGCAGCTGATACACCGAATTTTTCTTCCATGTCTGCAACCAATTCAACGATATCCATTACGGACATGTTGGCGACTGCTTCCAGGATTTGATCTTTGGTTAATGTAGTCATTGTTTTCTCCAAAAAAAGTTTAAGGTTACTGTTGTTTTTGATCTCTCACTGCTGCGAACGCACGTGCGCCCTGAGCAATGGGTTCTTTAACGGTTCTGACAAACTTGGTCAGCGGTGCATTCAGCACATAAGCCAATTTAGCCAACGCTTCGTCACGAGACGGTAAGCTTGCGATCGCTTCTAGCTTTTCAGGGCCCAGTAGGACACCATCCATTGCCAGTGCTTTCACAGATAATGCTTCACTGCCCTTCATGAAAGAACACATTAGCTTTGCTGCAGCACCTGGCTCTTCTTTTGAAAAGAAAAGCATGGTTTGCCCCTTTAAAGCTGGCTCTAAACATGAAAAATCAGTGTCTTTCAACGCACGTTTCGCTAAAGTACAACGAGATACAACTGCCACAACACCGTTTTCTCGCGCTTGGTTGCGCAAGGTAACAGCATCAGAGGCACTTAGACAGTAATCTGCTGCAATTGCAGAGATAGAAGAAGTTGCAATCGCTTCTAATGAAGCCACACGCGCTTTCTTCTGCTCTAGGTTCATTGCCATAGAATACCCCCGTTTTACACTCACAAGAGCTAAGCTCTTGTACTAAAATGATGATGAGAGCAAATAACACTACATCATCGCCTGCGTAGGTCCGACCAAAGTCAAATTAAGTTGTTGCCAACACCCACGGTCTTCGACGACAGGCAGCGAATCAGATTCACTGCCATTACGCGAAATTGTTATGCACTACTTAATGAGTGCTGATAAATCCACAACGACACCTGGGCCCATAGTACTGGACAGGGTCAACTTCTTAAAATAAATACCTTTAGCTGAACTAGGCTTCGCCTTTTTCAAATCTTGCAATAAAGCAACAATGTTTTCTTGCAGTGCTTGCGCTGTAAACGAAGCTTTACCGACCATGGAATGGATGATACCATTCTTGTCTGTTCGGTAACGTACTTGTCCGCCTTTAGCGTTTTTAACCGCAGCAGCGACATCAGCAGATACTGTTCCCACCTTCGGGTTTGGCATCAAACCACGTGGACCCAGTACTTGGCCCAATCGTCCGACAACACGCATGGCAGCAGGGGTTGCAATCACAACATCATAATCCAACTCTCCGCCTTTCATACGATCTGCTAAATCTTCATACCCAACCGTGTCTGCCCCAGCTGCTTCGGCTTTAGCCGCAGCATCACCTTCAGCAAACACAGCAACACGTACAGTTTTACCGGTACCATTCGGCAACACAGTAGAGCGGCGTACTACTTGATCAGATTTTCTTGGATCAACACCTAACATGACACTCACATCTATTGACTCGTCAAACTTGGCTGTTGCAAGCTTTTTAAGGATCTCAAGTGCATCAATTGGTTGATAAACTTTTTCTAGTTCAACAGCAGCATTATGTGCTTTGCGGCGTTTAGTCATGGTAACCATTATGCGCCCCCTTCTAATTCAACTTCAATTCCCATGTTAATCGCTGTACCAGCAATGGTACGCACGGCAGCTGGCATGTCACCTGCTGTTAAATCTGGCCATTTAATTTTAGCAATCTCTTCTAACTGGGCATAACTGGCTTTGCCGACCTTTTGCGTATGCGGTGTTGGGGATCCCTTGCCGCCATTCAATACTTTTTGCCTCAACAAATATGCTGTAGGGGGTGTTTTAATAATATAATCAAAACTTCGGTCTGCGTAGACGTTGATTTCAACAGGTAATGGTGTACCACGGTCATACTTACCATCTGTTTCAGCATTGAATGCTTTACAGAACTGCATGATGTTAACACCATGCTGACCCAAGGCTGGACCGACTGGTGGTGCAGGCTTAGCATCCATAGCTGGTACTTGCAGCTTAATGACTGCTGAGACCTTTTTCTTATTTTTAGACATATATCCTCTCTTTTGGGTACTAACGCCGCTAAGCTCCCCGTTTGGGTCAACGACCCGTTTCAACCAGGGCCAATCATGACCCCACACATTCTGTTATGACTTTTCGACTTGCACAAACTCCAATTCGACTGGTGTTGCTCGACCGAAAATAACGACAGAAACCCGTAAACGACTTTTTTCAATATTCACATCCTGTACCACACCATCAAAGTCAGCAAAGGGTCCTTCTTTAATACGGACTACCTCACCTGGCTCGAACAAGACCTCTGGACGTGGCTGGTCTTCACCTTGCTCGATACGCTGTAATATCTTATTTGCTTCTTTTTCGCTGATCATCGCTGGGCGACCAGAACTACCACCAACGAAACCATATACCTTCGGTAAATGCGTTACGAAATGCCAAACATCATCATCCATGGCCATTTTGACCAGAACATATCCTGGGAAAAACTTGCGCTCTGTCTTCACATTCTTACCGAGACGACGTGAAATAACTTCTTCTGTCGGCACCAGTATTTCAGAAAAATAATGGCTGTAACCCGTTTCGCCTGCCCGCTGACGGATAACTTCAGCAGCCTTTTTCTCAGATCCTGATTGTACTTGCAAGAAATACCAACTGTGATCCGTTGATTCAGCACCCGATTCTTGTTTATTGTCCGCAATATCTGACACAGCTTACTCCTCTTATCTACCTAAAGCACAAGACCGCTGATGCTACGAATACACATCATAGCCAGGGAATCCATCAACCAAAGCACGAGCGCAACTGCAGCCACCATCAAGATAACACGGGTTGTCATTTGTATTGTATTCTGCTTCGACGGCCAATGCACTCTTATCAGCTCATTTTTTGCACTATTGAAAAAACCCCAAGCTACTTGCCCTTTCTGCGTGGTAACCAGCAACACACCCAGCAAAACAGCAACAACTATGCCGACCGCTGACCTGATAGCAGGTGAGACACTTGCAAAGTGCATATTAAGGTATACGGATAATGCGACAACCAACCAAAAGAAAGCCCAGGCCAACCGGTCTCTGCTCTGGTTAATTGCTGGCTTTTGTTCTGCCATACTTTAGTACCCCATCTGTAGTGTTACCCACGCTCGCCGGGTTAAATGCCATAAAATGGCAGGCTAGGAGGGACTCGAACCCCCAACCTGCGGTTTTGGAGACCGCTGCTCTACCAATTGAGCCACTAGCCTAAAATCAATGCCTTACTGAAAAAAAGGCATGACACTCGACGGCTGATGAGTGATTATACATCATGCACGCCAAATGTCACGCTTTTTTTTACTATTCTACAATTTTAGTGACAACACCCGCACCAACGGTACGGCCACCTTCACGAACCGCGAAACGAAGACCTTCGTCCATCGCAATCGGGTTAATCATGGATACTGATACTTTAACGTTCTCTCCCGGCATAACAAGCTCTGTGCCTTCACCTAAAGTCACTTCACCCGTAATGTCTGTCGTACGGAAGTAAAACTGTGGACGGTAACCATTCAGGAATGGTGTATGACGACCACCTTCTTCTTTCGATAGAACGTATATCTCTGCTTCAAACTTTGTATGAGGTGTAATTGATCCCGGATGCGCTAACACCTGACCACGCTCAACGTCATCACGCTTCAAACCACGCAACAATACACCAAGATTGTCACCTGCTCGACCTTCGTCTAGCAATTTACGGAACATCTCAACACCAGTACAGGTGGTCTTTTGCGTGTCGCGGATACCCACAACTTCAACTTCTTCACCCACCTTAACAATACCGCGCTCAACACGACCTGTTACAACCGTACCACGACCTGAAATTGAGAAAACGTCTTCTACTGGCAACAAGAATGGCTTGTCGATATCACGCTCAGGCTCTGGAATGTAGCTGTCTAACGCCTCCATTAGCTTAGCAATTGCTTGTGCACCGTGCTCACCAGCATCGCCTTCCAACGCTTTCAGCGCTGAACCAATCACAACCGGTGTGTCATCACCTGGGAATTTGTACTCGGATAGCAGCTCACGCACTTCCATTTCAACCAACTCTAACAACTCAGCATCGTCAACCATATCTGCTTTGTTCAAGAAAACAACGATGTGTGGTACACCAACCTGACGTGCCAACAAAATGTGCTCACGTGTCTGTGGCATTGGGCCGTCAGCTGCTGATACAACCAAAATGGCTCCGTCCATCTGCGCTGCACCTGTGATCATGTTCTTAACATAGTCAGCGTGTCCTGGGCAGTCTACGTGTGCATAGTGACGATTCTCTGACTCGTACTCAACGTGCGACGTACTGATTGTAATACCACGCTCACGCTCTTCTGGCGCTTTATCAATGTTTTCAAAATCAACTGCTTCGCCGCCGCCAACTTGTGACTGTACTTTTGTGATGGCTGCCGTCAATGTTGTCTTACCATGATCAACGTGACCAATTGTTCCAACGTTTACGTGAGGTTTACCACGCTCAAACTTTTCTTTAGACATGTTCGTCTCCTGTAATTTGCGCCTAAGCGCGTTTTCCACCAATTTAATCAACAAAGCCGTGACGGGTTACCTTGGAGCCCACAACCGGAATTGAACCGGTGACCTCTTCCTTACCAAGGAAGTGCTCTACCTCTGAGCTATGTGGGCGCAGGACGCCATGCCAGCATTATTTTTGCTGCAATAAGCCCAATAATTTGGAGCGGGCGATGGGAATCGAACCCACACCATCAGCTTGGAAGGCTGAGGTTCTACCATTGAACTACGCCCGCATACAGCACTTATTCGCAATTCGTTTAAAGTTTGGAGGGGGCAGGATTCGAACCTGCGAAGGCTGAGCCGTCAGATTTACAGTCTGATCCCTTTGACCGCTCGGGAACCCCTCCACACAAAACGAGCTGACAGTCTGCTAAATTATGCGACGCCTGTCAAGCACAAGATCACAGCAAATTCACTTTATTTACTTCAATCCCCTGCAATCGTAGCCTGTGCCTCCGCTCTTGAGCACCGCACTGTTCAGACAAGCAACAGGTCAAGCCTTTTTGGCCCACAAAACGCCAGGCTTTATATACCCAGACTCAGCGCCCAGGCTGGAAAGCACCTGCTGCAAAGTCAACACAGACTCACTGACTCTGGCGAGTCGGCGAGGAAAAGCACAACATCAACCGCAGCATTTCGTTATGATTATGGCGTCTTGCTACCGCAATTGGCGTATCATCGCACTCTGTTGGCGCCATGAGATCACCACCTGCCAATACCAACGAAGGCACAACTGTCAAAGCATTATATAAGGCGGCGAAATGTAGCGGCCGCACACCATCATCATCTTCCGTATAATTAGGGGACGCACCTTGCTGCAAAAGTTCACGCACACGGCCATCGTCATCACCAATGACCGCATCCAGCAAAGCACGCCCCAAACTGTCATAGTTTGCGCAACGCACCAACTCACTCATTAACACCCTCTCCTTGATTGGTGTTACCACACACAGAGGCAAAAAAAACACCACCTCTGGGAAAAAATAAATCATAAAATGTTTCAAATGAAAACGCAATGGGTAAAAGCGTTCAATTTTTGTGTGTTTTGTGCCACTAAGACCACGACTTTGCAGGATATGCACACCGAGTATTCTGGTGTATGATAAGAATCGCATTTTTATCTGAGAGACTTCGCATGCAACCAACTGACACAATACGGACACGCTTTGCCCCGAGCCCCACTGGATACCTACACCTCGGCTCTTTGCGCACTGCGCTTTTTGCCTGGCTATTTGCCCGTCATCATGGCGGTCAATTCGTTCTACGCATTGAAGATACCGACCAAACCCGCTCAAAAGAGCACTTCACGCAGGGCATCATTGACGACCTGGCCTGGCTTGGCCTGGATCACGATGAACCCATCATGCGGCAGACCGAAAGACTATCACACTACAACGCGCTGATAGACTCTTTGCTTGAGCAAGACCTGGCTTATTATTGTGATTGCAGCAGTGAGCGCCTTGACGCCGTGCGCGAAGAGCAACGCAGCCGTGGAGAAAAACCTCGCTATGATGGGCATTGCGCGCAGCGCGGCCTCACAGCAGACAGCAGCGAGAACCTATGTGTGCGCTTTCGCAACCCGAAAGAAGGCAGTGTTACCTTTACAGACGCTATCCGCGGTGATATCACAATTGCGAATAGTGAACTGGATGACCTAATTATCAGGCGCAGTGACGGCTCCCCCACTTATAACTTTGTTGTGGTGGTTGATGATGCCGACATGCGCATCAGCCATGTTATCCGCGGTGACGACCACATCAACAACACCCCCAGACAGATAAATCTCATGCGCGCGCTGGGTCACACCCCACCAATCTACGCACACGTACCAAGCATTCTGGGAGATGATGGCAAAAGACTCTCCAAGCGGCATGCTGCGACCAGCATCAGTCATTATCGCGAAGCGGGTTACCTACCAGAAGCCATGCTATCCGCCTTGGCACGCCTGGGCTGGTCACATGGTGACCAAGAGCTATTCAGCCGCCAAGAAATGATCGACCTATTCAGTCTAGACACTGTCAGTCGCTCTGGCGCCGTCTTTAATCCTGACAAGCTACTGTGGTGTAATCAACAATTTATGCAACAGGCTGGACCGGCGCTGGCACCAATCTTGCAAACACAATTAGCACGTCTTGATATCTCATGTCATGAGCAAGCAAAGCTAGCAGCTGTTTGTGCAGCGCAAGTTGCACGCAGCAAAACAATGCAAGAGATGGCGGAATATAGCCTATATTTCTTCAACGATAGCTTCTATTTCAATGCAGATGCCGTCAGCAAGCATCTGGACGAGCCAGGTCTGGCCCGACTGGCAGACTTCAACACACACCTTAAAAATCACCAGGAATGGTCTGCCGAATCCCTTAAGCAGCTGCTCAAGCATTTTCTGAAAGAGCAGGCGCTTGGATTTGCAAAAATTGCGCAACCTCTGCGTATTGCTCTCACAGGCAACACCAACTCACCATCCATTGATCTGACTATGAGCATCATAGGGCGGGATGAATGCTTAAAACGCATACAGAACTGCCTAGAAAAGCACGCCATATCAACCACCTAACAGCCAATCAAGCAAAAAATTTGTTTTTTTGCTCCCAAAGCCATTGATTTTTCGTAGCAGCGATCTTACAATGCGAAGCATGTTTGCTGGCGTAGCTCAGTTGGTAGAGCAACTGATTTGTAATCAGTCGGTCGTAGGTTCGAATCCTATCGCCAGCTTTCAATAGCTTATACAAATCCCTGTACATCATTTACTCGTTCTGTTATACTATATATATGTTAGTTACAGACGAGGTTGACTCATGCCACCCAACAAAAAAGCCATCGAAGCCGCTCGAGAGATAAAATTATTGGACCAAGCAAACAACACACCAAAACTACGTGCCTGGGCAGCCGTATACAAGCAATGTGAAAACGCCACAATCAACAGCAGCAAAGCCTACACACGTGACTTCATCAGGCAAGAAATGATCACGATAACAAATAGACTCCTGAAAAATCACGAGAAAGCACCCAAGATAGATCCACTGCATGGCTGGTGTTGGCAGGTGACAGAGCAATTGGCCGGCTTGGCAAAACCAAATAATCGGCCCCGTGCTGCGTCTCGACCTGAAGCAAGTGCTTCAACACTGCAGGCGCAGCTTAAGGCAATGGATTCAACAGTCACACTAAAACTCGAAAAATGCTACGAAAAACTAACAGACCCAGATAGGTATTCCGATAGGAAAATGGCCGTCGACACCGCCCTCAAAGCTGCACAATCAGAGCTGGGCTTGCGCTATCGGGAGGCAGCATGGAGCGACGCTGGAATCTGCAATGAGCACATCTCGGCAATCAGTGCTGGTAACGTGGTAGAAATCAACGGCAGCCCCGTCCGAATGTCATACCATACAGATCACAGCCTAAAAGAAGCAACCACTTTTAGCCACCGTGGGATTTCACAAGACACAACCTGGGATAACATCACGGCACAATACGCAAATGAATACGCTGAGAATCCAGCGATAATCAGTGCGCTGAAATATACAGCTGGCAAAAAATTTGATCTGGCTTTTGAGTTCAACAACCAGGAGGACAAACAAAACGCTATCAGCGCCTACCTACAGAGTGAGAACGGTGTGAACCAGAAACATGTAGTATCTGCAGGCACTGACCCGCTTTCAGCTCTTGATGCTGCTGATAGTGAATCAGCTATATTAGCCGCTCTTCAGCGGTGCCCGCTTTATTCCAAAACTCCGGGCACAGCAACAACAGAGACTAAGGGTGAGGATGTGCGGGGCAAACCACCTATCACCAAGCTCACTCAAGCAGCCAAAAACAGGCTAGAAAACAAACGCGACACTGGCATCATTGACCAAAAAACATATGATAAATGCCTCAAGTCGCTAGAGACACATCACCAAGCACTCAGTGATGAGCTGGGCAAGACAGTGTGTCGTGAAATTTCCGCAACAATTGCAGATGCTCTCGCCACTAGTCATGGCTGCACACCTGAAAAAGATCCTGACAAGGGGGTCACCATCACTGCTGCCAAAAAAGCAAAGATAAATACCGAGGCAGCATCAAGCACTCCAGCGCCTTCAGCAGGTCGTATCTAACCCACCAACAAAGAGGTAACAACATATGCCAAAATTGAAAAAAAACAAGATGACAGATCAAGCGTGTCAAGATGTGGCAAAAAGTTTATATCAAAAAGGCCTCAGCGAGATTAGTGCTGCCAAAGATTCATCTGATAATAATGCAATCGCATTGCTCGCTTACATGACAATGACACATAAGCTCGAGCAAAAAGAAGCACGTGATATCGTCAAAAAAACACTAAAAGGAGAGAATGGCATAAAGTTAATCAATCAGCTCAGCCTAAAGGATCACGAAGATATTCTTGAAGGCGTCAATCGCAAGCGAATTACACAGCAGCTTCTGGCGTTGATGCAAAGTAACGAGAAACTCCAGCAAGCTGTTAATAAAAAAATGGCTCGCCTCATAAATGACAACTTTTCCAAAGAAAATCCCGACCATAACTTTCATGCTGGACTCGACTTAGACGAAGCCTACTCTACCGTATCAGAACGACATCTAGAACAAACCCAAAATGATACGAATGACGCTCATAGCAGTATCAGCGCTACCTTGCTACAAAGCCACTTCGGCACACACGAGTTAACTGATGGTCCGATCACAACTCGCATCACCTACTCGAAATCGACACAAGCAAGTGACGTCCCCCAAGTCCATCTTGGCAACTATCACATCGAACACAAAGGGCTTGATTGCCTTGCAACCCCGGAGCAAGAAAACAACGTACAAAAAAAGGAACGTGAAACACAATTAGAAGAAGCCTGGCTGGCAGTCAATGGCTTACCAGAACGGGCGCTGTATCAACAGCAAGCTGATTTTGAAAAGGTCATGGAAAAAATGCAGCGTGCTGCTGGGGCTGAGGCTGAGGCTGAGGCTGAGGCTGACTATGCTACTAAATTTTTCGACAATCTGACTGACAGTGAACGTGAATTGGTCGATGCAAAATACAAAGAACTTGATAAACTGCGCACTGATGTGCAAGCAATACTCAAGAAGCAAAGCGTCATAGACACACTGAACCAGCTGAATGAGCTCGAACAAGGCTATAAACCGAGCAACGGAATCACTAAGCGGCAAGCTGAGCATCTCTTGGAGAGCCAATCAGCTGGTATCTCTGACTCGGAGCGCACAACACTACAGCAGCTTAGTAATTTAGGATATCTCGTTACCAGGGGTGGTGCCTGGCATTGTTTTGCTGAAAACCGACAAGAAACAACGGATCAAGAGAAATTTCATTTCCTAAAAAATTGGGGATTCACACCGAAAAACCTTGAATTTGAGCAGCAGTTATCGACACTGGCACAAGCCAAAAATGGCACAATGAAAACGCTGATGGCAACGAAAGCACTGCTCAATTGCCCCAACTTTGTCCTGAGAGCACCCAATGCTGTCGCGAGGGAACGCGCTGATAGCATTGAGTCTGTAGGCTCTGTAGGCATTGCAGCAAGCATTAATGGTAACGGTACAATCACACTGTTTGACCAGCTTAGCGAGCAAATAACCGATCTAAAAGATACTACACCATTAAACCCAGACCAGCGCATTCAGCTAGAAGCCATGACAGCGCTAAAAGAATCTCTAGCGGCAGTACCCGCCGAAGAGCGCGAAAACTTCTTAAGGAAATTCAACAGCACACCGATACAGCGGCAGAAGCTGCAGTTGCAGTTGCAGTTGCAAGATCTGGAGCAGGAAAAGAGTAAACTACAGGACTCAATAGCTGATATTAACGACCAGATTGAAAATGGTGGGCCGTTAGAACTAGCATTTAAAGCTGAGCTGGCTGATGTACAAAAGAAACTGACAGAGCTAGAGCAAAAACAGGCTAGAGTAAGACAAGGCTTAGCAGAACTCCCTACAGCAAGCCTCGATGATGAACTTGCAGGAGAAGCTATACGCAAGACCCTTGCCGAAACTGCACTGCAAACTATGCAGGACCATATGGGGATTAGCACACACGCACCATGGCAAGCTGAAGCTGCGGCATATGACAAACACGCATCGTTTCAGGCACACATAAAGCGACCAGGGGGAGCTATCCCACCGGCACAAATGTCAAAAGATGTCTTGGATCAAGTGATTGAGAAAGACCTTGAAATGCTGGTTGTAGCAGCATCCTCAAAAGAAAAAGCGCAAACATTTGAGCCGCAACTCAATGACGCCATGTGCAAAAAAATACTGCAGTTGTTGCGTAAAACCAATCCACAAGCGGATGCCGGGCCAATTAAATCGGATTTCAGGGATCACCTAGCTGATATGCTCTTTGTTAACCTCCCCGACCCAGATGATGAAGGTAACTGGGTCGAAAAGAACACAACTGAGCAAAACGATGCAAAACAGTCAGCAGGTGCGTGGGCGCAAGCAGGCACAAAGCAGGAATTTTTAAAACAAGCGCTGGAGCGTGCGACAGGGAAGGATAATGCGAGTCTGGGAGACTCTTTATTTACACGAACAGTAGAGGCACTCTCTGCTATCGCAGCATGCAGCGATGCCGCTATCAAACCGGATGCCGATGCGTTTCTTGATAAGCTATACCAAAAAGAATACAAAGATGATACCACTGCATTCAATAATAGCATGGCAACAGATAGCACAGAAGCAGATGCAGATGCAGGTGCAGGTGCTCTTGCAAAACCCGAACTGCTGTCAAAACTGAGTGCGAATATGAGCGACCTCATTCAAATTCAACTCAAACAGCAGGAATTGATCGACGAAGTCAGTAAGCGCATCCAGCAAGCTGAGAAGGCGAATCAACCTGAAAATCCAGAGGACAAAGCATTTTTAGAAATGAAGCAACGAGAGCAATCTCATTGTGAAAAAATGCTGAACGCCCATCGTAAGCTCTACAGAAAATACAACCAACAATGGGAAAAGAAAGCCGTTAAGCAATATGTCGAACAGCGTATGAACAAGATACAGAGCAAACTCCAGTCAATGCCAGGTAATCAGCACGGTACCCACCTCAGCAAAAACACATCTGGTCAATGGGTTGTGTCAACAGCAAAGCATCGAACAACAACGCCGCGCTCTAAAGTCACATTGAGAGCGCAAGCGAAAGATGAAGCGCAAAAGACCAATGAAGATTCCTCGGTTCTTATTGAACCAAACCAAACTCATGGTCCTGGAATGGGCGGTCCATAATGATTAACAGGAAAGCATGAGCAGCACTTAAGCAAACAAGCTTGTGGCTTTTTTCTAACAGAAACTGTGAGCAGCCTTGGCTTTTCGGTACACATTGCTTTAAACTATGCATTCATTTTTATTTTGATGATCCCCATGATTCGCTGTCGTCTCCTGCTTTCATTCAGCCTCATCGCGCTCACCCCATTGGTCTGTGCAAAATTGACTGCACCCAATCAACATCACTCCGCCTATCGTCTGCATGTGTCACTCAGCGGTTTGGGCACGAAAACAAACAAAAATGTCCAACTGGCACTGGGTATAACGGCTAAAAACAATAGCATTGGGCAATATCAGAGCAAGTTGGCAGCAGGATTTGCCGAAAAAAGAGCCAGACTGACCATTCTTAAAGCATTAAAGCCCTATGGCTATTTCAATGTGAAAATTCAGGCACAGATTCAAAAACAAGGTCATGACTGGCGCGTGCAATACCACATTAAACTGGGACAGCAAGTACACTTTGCGAAGGTGGATTGGTCTGTTAACGGTCAACTGCCTGCAGCTGCCATTAAGAAAATACACGAACGGTGGCCTTTACACAGCGGCCAAGTCTTTAGCAGTGAACAATACCGCAGTGCTAAAGCATTGCTACTGAAAGTAGCGCAAAACAGCGGCTATTTAGATGCACATCTTTCCAAACACCATTGTCAAATAAATCTACAGCGACAACAAGCCGACTGTCAATTGCAGCTGAATACTGGCCAACGCTACCGTTTTGGTGAGACACATTTCAATACCAACGTCTATGAGCACGCCTACTTAAAAAGATTTCTGACCTACCGTGCACAACAAGCTTATGATCAAAACCTGGTTGAGCGCACGCGCCAGGGCTTTATCAGTGCTGATAACTTTTCCAGTGTCAGTGTGATACCGGTACCAAACAATAAAACTCACCGCATTCCAATGCGCATTATTTTAACCCCAGCAGTGGCTCGTAGCTATACCCTGGGGGCAGGTTATGGTACCGACACGGGTGTACGTGGATCGGTTGGTGCCACATTCCGGCAGCTTAACCGGCATGGCGATCAGCTGAAAGCATACGTGCGCGCCAGTGCCATCAACAGTGCCGTCATGCTCAGCTATAACATGCCTGGCCTTTATCCACCAACCGATTTCAATGCTGTGCGCCTACAACTCAGCCATTTACAACAAATCAGTGGTACGGCAAAAACGAAATTATTGCAATTTTTACACCAAAACACCTGGCATCACTGGACAAGCCAGCTCTCCTTAAATGCCTTAGAAGAACACTATAACCTCAGTGGCAGCACCATTAACTTTCCAAAAACAGAAACCCACCTACTGATGGCACGCTGGCGTATTGAGCGCAGTGCCTTGAATCGAGGCAAATATCAACGCACCAGCTACCACGTCATGCTGGAAACCAGTGGCGCCATTAAATCACTGCTCTCCAAGACGGGCTTTTGGCAAATCCATTTTCGCGCCGCTATACTGCATAAAATTTGGCAACATAACCGCATTCTTGGCCGCGTCGAATTGGGCTATACCGACATCAAGCGCTTAAATAACTTACCACTGACATTGCAACTTTTTGCTGGCGGTAGTGAGAGCATTCGCGGGTTTCGGTACATGTCTATCGGCCCTGGTAGACTGAAAGCCATTGCCAATCTCGAGTGGCAGCATGAAGTGATCCCAAACTGGTATCTCGCTGCTTTCTGTGATGTGGGTAATGTCGGTGACAGTAGCATCTTACACAAAAAACCCTACATTGGTATAGGCCCTGCTCTGGTCTGGGACAGTCCATTGGGACACCTTGAAATCAGCGTTGGCTTTGGCCGACACGATGCCACTCACGCCACGATGATTCAATTTAACTTGGGCTCAATGCTATGACACGATTTTTCTGGCGCTTCGTCGCAGGTTTACTCGGCTTAACAGCCTTGGCAACCCTATTGTTAACAACACATCTCGGCTTATCCATCCTATTCGGGCTCAGCCACAGCATCACAGGCACCCGCATTCAAAGCAGTGAACTGCAGGGCAGTGTTATCGGACCTATTCGTGCACAAACACTCGATATTGAAAACGCACATCAGCACATACATTTAGACAATCTGACTTGTCGCTGGCGTCCATGGGACATTTTTTCAGGACACCTTTCCATTGCCGACTTTTCAGCAGAAAAAGCGACCATCGAACTCAAAGCGTCCGACAGTACCAGCAGCCACCTCACCCTCCCCTCGCAATTAACCATCGACCGTGCTGCCATCCAACATCTGACATTGCGTATACCACAACGCCAACAACCCATTGTCATGCAACAACTACAGCTTAGCAGCGCCCTTGAAAAACAGAACATGCAATTTAAACTACAGGCCATGACGAATATCAGCAATCTCAAACACATCGAAGGCTATCTGAATGGCACACCGCAACAATATAACTTCCAACTCAAACTGAGTGACAGTCAATCGTTGATGACATTACAGGGTCAAGGCAATCGTGACAGCCTGACAGCACGCATTTTACCTGGACAATTACTGGGTGGGCATATCAGTGGAACATTGGCATTGCACTGGCGGCAAGGCTGGCAATGG
This sequence comes from Coxiellaceae bacterium, assembly GCA_047404195.1. GTDB lineage: Bacteria > Pseudomonadota > Gammaproteobacteria > JAJRRL01 > JAJRRL01 > JAJRRL01. Next base: position 107,834 of record JBDOIU010000012.1, on the reverse strand, counting down.
CAGCTTGATGCTGATATGCAGCAAAACCGTCTCTCGCTCATTGTACCAAGCTGGCCAGACATCACCAAAGCCAGCGTACACTCAACAGGTACCTGGAACCAACAGCAAAAACAACTACACTACCAAGTATCGGCACAAACGCATACGTTACTCATTGACAGCACAGGCGACTGGGGACAGCACACAGCGATTCGCTGGCATGTACGCGGTTCCGACCTAAATAAAATAAATGCAGCTTTACCCGGCGGTGAAATCGACTCACAAGGGCAGTGGGACGGCAAAGATACCCTCGGCAAATTCACGGCCACACACTTTCACGCTCCCAATTACACTGCCAAAACATTATCCGTGCAATGGAACGCACACTGGGCGCCATTTTATATTCGGCAGGCTAAAGCCACGGCCAGCGAATTTGAACACTATGAGTTAGCATTCCATCACCTGATGCTCAGTGCCCAAGGCCAATCACAACAAGTGACAATCGATGGGAAAATTGACAGTGATTTTCCACACTGGGACCTGCAACACGGTACCTTTTCTCTAACAGCCAGCCCCAACAAACAACATCACTGGTTAGGCCACTGGCAATCATTCACCCTCATGCAGGGAGCGCATCAATGGCTCTTACAAGGCCATCCCAGTATCGACATCAGTGCTAACGCCATCACACAACCCAAACAATGCTGGCAACACCAACAACAGCAGCTGTGTTTACACTGGCATTGGCAAGGCCCAAAGTGGCAAATCAACTTGCAGGGCCAAAACCTACCCATCGCGCACTGGACACATCTACGCGTACCCAGCCTACTGCTAACTAGCCCACATAACAGCATGACATTGCAACTGTCACAGTACAGTCGCAACCCTCTACAAGCCACCGGCAGCGTTGATATCGTCGGTGGACGCCTACGCAGATCAGGCTGGGAACACAGCATGCAGCTGAAAAAAACGCATGTACAATCCACCCTCACCGAAGAAAATTGGCAACTTGATACCGATATGACACTGGCCAATGCCGGTAAACTACACCTCACATCCAACCTAATACGCACACCAAAACTGAGCTGGCTACAACGCCCGCTAACAGCGCAACTCAATATCAATACAACCAACCTACCACCTCTAGCGCATATTGACGAAACGCGCTTTGCAATCACGCAAGGTCAATTGATAGGACAATTGGATATTGCAGGTAATCTGAATGAACCGGTTTTTTCTGGCAACCTATCCTTGCATAACGCGCACATCCTGGTAACAGCATTGGATCGACAATTACAAGCCGCTGATGCCAAGATCCAGTTGCAACGTAACCAGGCACAGCTAGCAATGCAAGCTACAACACAAGGTCAGCCCATACAAATCAAAGGACAAATTAATCTGGTCACTGCAAAACCACGCAGCTTGAGCCTGGCAGCCAATATCACCGGACAAAATATCTTACTGATTAACAAACCAGAATATGTCGTCTACGGCAAACCCAATGTACAACTCACCTACAAGCCAGGACTATTGAGCGTCTCGGGGGATGTCAATATCCCTAAAGCCATTATCAAACTCACCGCATTGCATAATGCAGCTACCCTACCTGCAGATATCAATGTCATCTCAACAGACCCTGATAAGGCAGGTGAAGATGATCAATTGGCACTGAATCTGCGACTACACTCGAACGATGGCATTCATTTAGATACCAAACTCATGAAGGCGGCCATTCATGGTGAGCTACAAATACATAAAACAGGCGATGACAGCACCATTCATGCCAATGGCCAATTACACATAGCCAATGGTAGTATTCACTTGTTGGGTATTGTGTTTCGCCTGAATCCAAAGGCCAACATTCGCTACGATGGACAAGCACTGGACAATCCACAATTTGACTTCAATATTGCACGCACAATCGCGCATCTACACAACATGGGCATGCCGAAAAACAAAGCCCTGCAGGTTGGCTTGACATTCTCTGGTACTGTCAATGATCCAATCATCCTACCCTTCAGTAACGATCCTAAGCTATCAAATGATGACATCTTGTCCTATTTTGCCTTTGGACGCGCCGCAAACCCCAACCAATCATTAAATACCGCTGCCATATTACACGCATTGGCTGAACTGCCTAAAAAGTCTGGACACCTTGACCCGAAAACACGTGCCATTTTGATCCAGGAAGCGGTCGGATTCAGTGAGTTTGGCGTTAAGCGCGGTATCTCACTCTCTAACATTGGTGTACCCGTCGGTGCCTATGAAGAGGCTTTTGTGGTTGGTCGCTATATCACACCTAAAATTTACTTGCGCTATACACGCGGTCTATCCAGTAACTATTCTGTTTACCAGCTACGTTATACGCTATCACCGCACTGGAGCGTACAAACAGAATCAGGCACGCTAGGCAGTGGCGCTGATGTCCTCTACTCTTTCAGTACCTTACAGCACCTGTTAAAGATCTTTCACAAACAAACACATCACCATTGATTTCGAATGTTGTGCTTTACAACAACACGTATACTGACTGGCAAACAGACAATATAAGCATCAGCGATCAACACCACCACCTGAAGTAGCAGAGTGCACCAGTATTGTGATGACGCATATCTATTGATACGTTGAATCTACTTGGATAGGGAATAAATCTACGCGACTATTTAACATCATCAATCTAAATTACATGACTAACAAATCTAACAACACCACGCTACCATCCATACAACCCACCATCATCGATATCAATACATGATTTTTCAATTTAAAATAAACTCAATATGTCTGATGACACCATCTTACTCATACTATAAAATAAACGGACAAAAAAAAGGCCCCCAAAGGGAGCCTTTTCAAACATATAATAATGAATTATACGTTGAAGAAGTAACCTACATTCAGTTTGAATACATTGTATGCTGGGAATACATGTGTACCAGCTTCAGTACCAGTCGAAGAGGCTAGCATTACCTTACCAGCTGCCGAAGAGACTTTCTTACCACCAGCTGCATGATCATATTCAAGAGATACTGACCAGTTGCTGTCGATATGGTAAGCTAAACCAACACCGAAAAATGTGTTCATGTATGATGTGTCTCTTGAGTGAGTGTAGGCAGACGACGACGCAGAAGTGCCTGTTAGCTTCACATCATTGTGAGTACATGCAACACCAAACTTACTGAAGGCAGAAACACTATCACTGACAGGGAGAGATGCTTTAAGTGCCATGTGCATCATCCATGACTTAACATTTACCTTGTCGGCTGCACTCAATGATGCTGCATTCAATGCTGTGCTATAAGAACCAGTTGCGTCGAGATCAGTTTTAGGAAGCCACTGATACCCAACTTCTACGCCCCAAGTCTTGCTGAAGGCATAACCTAAGCCAGCACCGAAAGAGAATCCACTCTTACCATTTTTAAAGTTTCCTGCTGACGCAGTTGCAGCTGTCGCTGTTAAGGAGGAGTTTTCCTCTACATTACGCATTGCTGCTGCTGCGTTAACTTCTACGTAAACGCCTGAGTGATCAGCAACGGGTGCTGTGTAATGCCCACCTGCAAAAGATGAACTCATTCCCAACGCTGCAACACTGACTGCGGTCACAATCGCTATTTTTTTTACTGTCATAAGTTTTTCCCCTCTTTGATCAGTTAAAAAATTCAGTAAACAAGTGAAGATATTGAAGTGAGTATCACAATCCCTTGCAACCGAAAACATTAGAAAGAAAAAACCAGAGGCAATTTCCTTCTTGCTCAACCTCGATAGTAGTCAAACCACAAGACATTAGCAATTATTTCTTTGAAAATAATTTAAATAGGGCCAATGTCTCACAAAAAGTGCAGATTACGTCTTGTTTTTGCCCCTTTTCGGGGTTTATGGTGCCCTGATATACTCTTATGTATAGGGTTGTTCGCATATTCTGCATAAATCCCCAACTTAGGCCAATGGATTATCATCAAAGCATTACACTGAAAAATAACATGCGCTCGAACGCCGACTCAACTGGCACAATGAATGTGTCAAGCCATCAGATATTGCAATGCTTGCCGCGTCCAGGCATGTAGCAACGCATGCTGTGCTGTATAGGGTTGCGCTGGCATATCCGCCAACAATTGCTGTGCCAATGGCAATACACGCAGCTCATCTTGCAGCTGTAATAACCTAAAACAATCAAAGCCTGCTTGCGCCTGCCCCAATAACGCCCCTGGCCCGCGCATTTTCAGATCCTCATTCGCGATAGCAAAACCATCTGCATGCTCGCGCATGATGGCCAAACGCTGCCGCGCCTGGCGTGACAGCGGTGTTTGGTACAACAAAACACAGTAACTGGCGCGTGTGCCTCGCCCAACGCGCCCCCGTAACTGATGCAATTGCGCCAAACCAAAGCGAGTTGCATCTTCAATGATCATCATACTGGCATTGGGCACGTCAACACCAACCTCAATCACAGTTGTAGAAACCAAAACCTGTGTTTCACCGCGATGAAACGCCTGCATGACCGCGGTTTTATCTGCTGCTGGCATCTGACCATGCAAGCAAGCCACGCGGCACTGCGGCAACAAAGCCTGCAGCACCTCAAAACGGACTGTCACTGCCTGGCATGCTAAGCTCTCAGATTCCTCAACCAATGGACAAACCCAGTAGCACTGCGCACCATCAGCACACTGCTGAGCAATTCGTGCTGCAACTTGCGCCATTTTACTGCTTGAAATAACCGAAGTCACAATAGGCTGTCGACCAGGTGGCAACTCGTCAATAATGGATTGATCACAATGCGCAAAGGCAACCATGGACAAAGAACGTGGAATCGGTGTTGCTGTCATGATTAACTGATGTGGCCAAGTATCTTGCCTCGCCTTTTCCTGTAACGATAAACGCTGCTTTACCCCAAAACGATGCTGCTCGTCTGTGATCACCAGCAATAAGTTTGCAAACGTCACAGCCTCTTGAAACAAGGCCTGCGTGCCCACCACTACCTGCGCCTGGCCCATTGCAATTGCATGTAAACTCTCACGCCGCTGAGCCGTGTTCTGTGAGCCCATAAGCGATTCTACTTGCACATCCAGAGCACCTAAAAAACCTTGAAAAGCCGCATAATGCTGCTGAGCCAGTATCTCTGTCGGCACCATCACCGCTACCTGCCCGCCCTGCGCCACCGCCAAACAAGCACACATCGCTGCCACCAATGTTTTACCTGAACCAACATCGCCCTGTAATAAACGCATCATCGGCTGGGAGCGCTGACAATCGGCAGCAATTTCTGCAATAACGCGCTCCTGTGCGCCAGTCAAAGTAAAGGGACATTGCGCACGCAAACGATCTTGCAACCGTCGACCCGCAGACCCAACACCCACATCAAAGGCAATCGCCCGCAATGGTGTCTGTGTGCGATTTTGCTGAGCACCCCACTGATGCGCCAGTAATTCTTCTAGCATCAATCGCTGCTGCATTGGGTGCTGCCTAGCCTGTAATTGCGCACAATCAGCATCCAATGGTGGTTGGTGCACATACGCCAGTGCCTCACGTATGGCTGGCAACTCATGCTGTGTGCGCAACGCCTCTGGCAGAATCTCAATCAATGCATCGGGCATTTGCTGCAAAAAATGCAATGCCTGCTGTATAAGCTGGTGAAAACTGGCCTGCTGTAAACCCGTCGTGCTCGGATAAATCGGTGTCAAACGCTCTGTAGAAACTTTAGCTAAAGCGGCTTCGCCAATCGCATATTCTGGGTGAATCATCGTGCGTGTGCCAGCTGATTGCCGACGCAGTTGACCATAACAAGTAATGCGCTCACCTGTGGCCGATAAAGCCGCTTTCTGCTGTGCATTAAAATGAAAAAAACGCAGCTGCAAATGCCCCGTATCATCCTTTATTTCACACACCAATTGACGCCGACGACCAAATACAACACGCGCAGAACAAATCTCTGCCTCAACACGCGCATACTGCTCCGGCATAATAGATGCAATGCTATAGCATGTACTGCGGTCCTCATATTGACGCGGCAAATGTAACAATAAATCAAAGATACTGTGGATATTGATTTTGTGTAAACGCTGCAAGGTTTTGGGTCCAACACCACGCAATTGACTCACCGGGTACTGATCTAACACCTTATGCCTCCGATATCATACACCACACTAAGGGCGCACCACTTTCAATACAGAACGTAAACCCCTTAATTCACGCAGCACAACCGCTAAATGCTGCCGACTTTGCACCATGAGCTGTAAATCAATGATGGCATAATTAGCTGTTCGCTCAATCACTTCTATGTTTTCAATATTCGTGCGTGCCTGCGCCACTGATGCCATGACTTCAGCCAACACGCCTTGCTTATTGCCCAATTCCAAACGCAGGATCGATGTAAAGTCCTGGTCGTCATTATGCGCCCAGCGCAAAGGAATCATACGCTCAGGATGGCGCCGTAAACGCAACAAAACCGGACAAGATTCACGGTGCACACGAATACCATGCCCAACTCGAATCACACCAATGAGTGGATCTCCAGGAATGGGATGACAGCAATCTGATAGCTCAATTGCCATACCCTCTGTACCCTGAATCATGAGCGGTGCATCATCTTGCTCTACTGTAGAGGATAGCGTACTCGCTTGAATCAGCTGTTGTGCCACCATGGCAGCCAAACGATTTCCCAAACCAATGTCTTCAAGTACGTCATCCAAGGATGTATAATTGAGTTGCCGCAACACTTCTGCCATCTGTGCATCATCCACTTTACGTAGTGGCACACCTAAAGCAGACAACGCCTTTTTCAACAACTGTCTTCCAAGGGTAATCGAATCCTGACGTTTGCGCGTTTTGAGGTAGTGCCTAATGGCCGCCTTCGCTTTACCTGTTACCACAAAATCCAACCAGGCTGGACTCGGTCTCGCTGTCTCTGAAGTGACAATTTCGACTGTTTGACCATTGGATAATGGCGCTGATAATGATGCAACTTGCCGGTCAATGCGTACAGAAACACAATGGTTACCAATATCGGTATGCACTGAATATGCTAAGTCAATTGGTGTAGAACCCGCTGGTAATGAAACGATATCACCACGCGGAGTAAACACATACACTTCATCAGGAAATAAATCGATTTTCACACTTTCTATGAAATCCAACGAGCTACCTGAATCACGCTGCATCTCAAGTAAGTTTTGCACCCAAGCCTGCGCTCGATGCTCTGACATCACCCCAGATTCATCTGACTTTTTATACAACCAATGCGCGGCAATTCCCTGATTGGCTAAACGATCCATATCCGTCGTGCGTATCTGAACCTCAATGGGTAAACCATACGGACCAAACAACGTCGTATGCAAAGACTGATAGCCATTGGCTTTCGGTATCGCTATGTAATCTTTAAAACGCTCAGGTACTGGCTTGAAAAGACAATGCACCAAACCCAACACGCGATAACATGTATCCACACTGTCGACAATCAAACGAAAAGCATAGACGTCCATGATCTCACTGAATGTGAGTTTTTTACGAACCATTTTACGGTAAATACTGTATAAGTGCTTTTCACGACCTTCAATGGCGCATGTTGGAAATTGAGCTGCCTGCAAACCTTCTCGAAATGTTTTGTCAATTAAGCCCAGCACTTTTTTGCGATTGCCTCGCGCCCGCCGCACGGCATTTTGCAACACGCGATGCCGCATTGGATACAAAGCTGAGAATGACAACTCCTCCAGCTCCATTGACATCTCTCGCATTCCCAAACGCTTTGCGATTGGGGAAAATATTTCTAAGGTCTCGCGCGCAATGCGACGCTTTTTTTGTGGATGTAACGCGCCCAAAGTGCGCATATTATGTAAACGGTCAGCCAGCTTAACCAAAATCACACGGATGTCTTGCGTCATCGCCAAAATCATCTTACGAAAATTTTCAGCTTGCGCCTCCAGACGAGATGCAAAAGAAATTTTTTCAAGCTTACTCACACCATCAACAATATTAGCCGCCGTCTCTCCAAAGCGACTGATAATATCTTCTTTAGAAATGGCGGTGTCTTCTATCGTATCATGCAACAACGCGGCAATAATGGTGAGGTGGTCTAATTTATATTCCGCTAAAATACAGGCCACATCCACAGGGTGTGTGATATAAGGTTCACCAGTACGGCGTTTTTGGCCATCATGGCCCTCAGCAGCGAATAAGTAGGCTTCACGGATCAGCTCGACGCGCAAGTCATCCATGTATTCTAATCGTCGTCTCAATCGTTTAAACAAACGCCGCATGTCGCGTCTCCTGTCTTCACCGCATGTCAGCACCCGTGTCTAGCTCAGATTAAGGGCACAATAAAGCATAATCAGCTCAACATGGCGAGCCAAATACAGATACTTATATCATACACTTTTTTACAAAGATCTGTTAGTAAAGATACTACCGTGACATGCAGAATATGAGGGGAAACGCCACCATAGCGGCAGAACTCACATCAAAAAAGCGCTGGGGTATCTACTCAGTACCCTCTTTTGGCTCAGCTGCATCATCTTCAGCTGCTTTCTGGGCCTGCTGTGCTGCAGCTTGCTCAGCAGCTTTTTGTGCGATTTGTGAGCTCAAGAATACATCAGGGAAAGGCTGAGACTGTGTTTCCACTGTGAAAGCTGACGGTGTTGCAGAGAACTCTTGCTCCATCTCAGGCATTGCATCTGGCAAAATCGTACCCGTCTTAATGCCCATAAAACGATCAGCTAACTCAGCATCAGAAACAGCTTCGGCCTGGTACTCATCAACCAACGGCGCATTGACGTCAAAACCTTTCGCAATTTCTCTCAAAGCAAGCACAGTCGGCTTATCATTATCAATTGAAACCATGGGTTCAGCTGCACCAACCTGTATATGATGCGCGCGATTGGCAGCATCCAAGATAAGATGGAAACGGTTTTTACAATATCTGAGACAATCTTCTACAGTTACGCGAGCCATGCTGCTCCCCCATTGAAAAAATGAACAGTGTAATCGAATTAAAGCAAACTTTCCAGCACCGGTGCCAGTCTTTTTTCAGCTCTTTGGCGTTGCGAGCGAGAAGCCAGTACGATAGCGCGCAAATGAGCCAAAGCCTGATCAAACTCTTCATTCAGCACCAGGTAGTCAAAGTGTTGATATTTCGAGATATCTTCCGTAGCAGCAGCCAAACGCGCCTCTACTACTACATCAGAATCCTGTGCTCGCCGTCCCAACCGATCAGCCAACGCCTGCACAGACGGTGGCAAAATAAATACAGTTACACAGTCTGGCATCTTTTTTTGAATCGCCAAAGCGCCCTGCCAATCAATTTCCAACACCACATCCGTGCCTGCAGACAGCTGCTCATGGACCCATGCAGCACAGGTACCGTAGTAGTTTCCATAGACCAGGGCGTGCTCTAAAAATAGCCCCTTCTCAATGCGATCAAAGAAATCTGATTGTGAAACAAAATGATACGACTTTCCAGCCACCTCGGCAGCACGCGGTGCACGCGTCGTATGCGAGACGGAAATCATCAGATCATCGACCTGATTAACCAACTCATGCACCAAAGTCGTCTTACCTGCACCGGAAGGGGCAGTTACCACAATAAGTGTACCTTTTACAGTCATATCGCACCGCATCAACTAGAAGTTGCTCAAGATCGTAACACAAACAACGTCAAAACACCAACAAACAGATGCAACCATGCCGACCAAAAACACACCACCAAAAATAACATATTGCAATAGCAGCTGTGACGCCTACGAGCAATATGCCAGAAAAACAAAAAAACAACGATACTGAATCACATCCAGAAAATCAAACAACAAGATATACTTAGCGCAGTCAATGCAGAACAATAGCCATTGATGGTCCATAGTACGTTAAATAAATAACTCACTGATACTAACCAAAGCCAATCGTATCTAAACCTATAAAATCAAAACTTATGCATGTGTTTTTTCAGTAATGGACCATGAACAGACAGCACGACTGCATCTAGACACCACTCGGCTCTTTCGTTATTTAGTGCCAATATATGACAGTATGAATTAAACAGCATAATCCACAATCAATGGCGCATGATCTGAAAAGCGCTGCTCCTTGTAAATGGATGCTTGCTTGATGTTTTGACGCATATCAGGTGTGACAACCTGATAATCAATACGCCAACCCACATTATTATCCCAAGCCCTACCCCTATTTGACCACCAGGTATATTGTTCAGCACGCTGATCCACGACGCGAAAGGCATCAACCCATGTACGCTCTTCAAACAAGTCATCTAACCACGCGCGCTCACTTGGCAAACAGCCTGAACGATTTCGGTTGGGTTTGAAATTTTTAATATCAATTTCTTTGTGCACAATATTCAAGTCGCCACACAAAATAAAAGGCTTACCAGCCTGCAGCAATGCATCCATATGCGGCATAAAACGCTGCATAAACTCAAACTTATGCGCCTGCCTTTCATCACCCGAACTACCCGATGGTAAATAAATCGAAGCAATACTCAAATCAGGATAGTCAAACTGAATATAACGCCCCTCGTCATCTGCACAAGGCCAACCCAAACCACGCTGAATGGAATCAGGTTCTCTGCGCGCATACAAACCCACACCGCTGTAACCTTTTTTCTGCGCACAATGAAATGCACAATGATATCCCTCGGGACGATACATCGCATCTGGCAAATGCTGCATCTGAGCTTTCGTTTCTTGCAAACAGATGAAATCTGCATCCTGTGACTGCATCCACTCAAAAAAACCTTTTCGACCCGCAGCACGAATACCATTCATATTCAGCGTGATGACTCTCATGATGCTTCCTTATTCAAATGGCACAGACAATGATGCATCGACTTGCAATAACATTGCTTTAAATATCGACTGCAATCGCACTATGGCAGCTTGTGACTCTGCCTCAAAACGACAAGTCAATGCTGGCGTGGTATTGGATGCACGCACCAAACCCCATCCATCATGAAATTCGATACGCAGACCATCAATGGTCAATCGACGCTGCTCACCATCTTGCTCTGGCATTGCCAGCAATGCATGCATCACCGATGCCTGCCGCTCAGCAGGGACGGCAACCTTCAACTCTGGTGTATTCACACTGTTGGGATACGCAGCAAAAATCTCTTGTAAACTCTGTGATTGAGCAGACAATGCTGCCAATAAACGCGCACCAACATACACCCCATCATCAAACCCAAACCAATCATCGTCGAAAAACAGATGGCCACTTAACTCTCCGGAAAAAGGAGAAGCACAGGCCTTGGCTTTATTCTTGATGAGTGAATGTCCTGTTTTCCACATAACAGCCTGCCCACCTGCACGCTCAATCACAGCACCCAAATGCGCACTGCACTTAACGTCATACACAATACTCACACCCGGATGCTTAGCCAAAACCTGCTCCGCAAACCACATCATTAAACGGTCAGGCCAAATAATCTCACCCGTATTGGTAACAACACCAATACGGTCAGCATCCCCATCAAACGCCAAACCACAATCTGCATTCTCAGCCAAAACACGCTGCTGTAAATCACGCAAATTCTCTGGCACCAAAGGATCCGGATGATGGTTTGGAAAGCTGCCATCAACCTCGCAGTATAATGGCACAACCTCTGCACCCATGGCTTCATACAAAACAGGCGCTATCTCACTGGCAACCGCATTACCAGCATCAACAACGACTTTCAATGGCCTGGAAACACTTAATTTCGCGGTGATGGTATCCCAATATGCCTGTAACACACAGACTGTCTTCAATGTACCAGGCTGCGCGGCCATAGTCGGCGCTGGTTTTTGTAGACGTTGATACAACCCCTGAACACCTTCACCAGATAATGTCTGTGCATCTAAAATGATTTTAAAACCATTATGGTGTGTAGGGTTGTGACTGGCCGTCACCATAACGGCCGAAGGGTACTGCAAATGAATGCGTGCAAAATACAACACCGGACTAGAAACAACGCCCACAAAAATCACCGCACAACCCACTGCGCGTAAACCCGCTATCAGTGCATCTGCAATCATCGGACCGGACAATCGCCCATCACGCGCCACAACCATGGTGTCTTGGCCAGTCTGCAAAAGACGTTCACCCAGCACACACCCGAGCGCATAGGCACTGTTCTCAGTTAAAGCATCTTCCGCAACTGGCCCACGAATATCATAGGCTCGAAATATTGCCGCTGGCACTGTTTCGGGGTAATGGTATGTTGACTTATTGTCTGCCTGAACTGCCAAAGCCACCCTCCCCACGCTGCGTCGCATCAAATGTATCCACAACCTGAAAACCAACCTGCAATACAGGCACAATCACCATTTGTGCTATGCGATCCATTGGCAAAATCGTGAACGGCTCGGTTGAGCGGTTCCAGCAAGAAATTTTGATCGGGCCCTGGTAATCAGAATCGATCAAGCCCGTTAAGTTACCTAATACGATACCATGCTTATGCCCCAAACCAGATCGTGGCAACAACATGGCTGCCAAACCAGGATTACCAAGGTGAATCGCAATACCGCTGTCAATCAGCGCTGTATCACCCGGCTGCAGCGTCAAGGGTGCATCCAAGCACGCACGCAAGTCCAAACCAGCAGAACCTGTTGTGGCATACTGCGGCGTGTAGGCCGGATCGGACAACCTTTGATCAAGGTACTTGATCGCAACCGTCGTTTGGCAATTTGCTGCCAAATCAGGGGAAATATCAATGTCTTGCTGCATGCCAACCTCCAGAATGAAAGGTGCAGCTTAACCGTTTTTGGGCGGCAGAACCAGTGAAAGACAACAAATAGCAAAAATCTGCGCCAGGGGCTTGCGTGAGGTCTGAATATTTGTTATAACATCAAGCTCTTTTGAAAACGCTGAGGTAACTCACATGGCACAAGTTTGCGACGTCACTGGAAAACGCCCAATGAGCGGCAATAATGTCTCTCACGCTCAAAATAAAACCAAGCGTAAGTTTAATGTAAACATACAAAAAAAGCGCTTCTGGGTTCCCAGTGAAAATCGATATGTGGTACTAAAAGTATCCACCAATGGCATCCGTACTATCGACAAGAAAGGTATTGAAGCTGTACTTAAAATGATCAGAGACCGCAAGCGGTCCAAATAATAGGAGGCAATCATGGCCACTAAAGCTGCTGCCGTTAAAATTAAACTCGAATCCAGTGCTGGCACTGGGCATTTCTACACTGTCTATATCAACAAGAAGAATAGACAAATGAAAGGACAAGGTAAGTTGGAGCTCATGAAATACGATCCAACCATCCGTAAGCGCGTCTTATACAAAGAAAAGAAGATCAAGTAATCGCTTTACTTGACCCGCTAACGCAAGCCTTGCAGTGCAAGTCTTGCGTTTTTTTTATCTGTGAATAAATCATTCACCGGCAAAAGCCAAAGATAACATCGGTTCACCCAAACGATCTACCAGCGTCTGCATATTTTCATCACGCACCAACATATCACGAGTCAAGTGGTTCGCAACCCAACCCATATACTCTGGCGCTACAGCGTCAATGTGCGTCGCTGTGAGCAAAGCGTGATTCAAACAACCCAAACGCATACCCACCACCAAAATCACCGGTAACTGCAATGCAACAGCAATATCAGCCATGGTCTCCGTGGCATTGATTGGTGTCAGCCAACCGCCGGCTGACTCAACCACTACATGCGTCGCACCAGCTGCCACACACCACGCAAATGCAGCGGCAATGCGCTCTAGCTGAATCGTCTCGCCCTGCTGTGCTGCAGCGATATGTGGCGCAATGGGTGGTGCGTAGCAATACGGATTCACTACCTCGTATGGACAATCCACATTACAAGCAGCCTGCAGCGCCAACGCATCTGCATTGCGTAAACCATCAGCCGTCATTTCTGCACCTGATGCAACCGGCTTGAGTGCCGCCACACGATGCCCTTGCGCCACCAACGACTCAATTAAAGTGAGGGCGACATGTGTTTTACCCACTTCTGTATCTGTTCCTGCAATATAAAATGCATCAACTGCCTTGTTGTCGACATCGTACATAAACCACCTCATAAGTTAAGTAAACACGGCCTGTCTTGGCACAGCGCGGCAAGGCTGCCAAGCATTGTCGCCATCGTTTTGGTGTCAACAACCCCAACGATGGTCGACCAGCTGCACAACCCGCACCAACCGCATGGATGCTGTGTACCAAGGCTTGCGCTGATGTAAAGTATTGTCGATGCTGACGTTGTTCTATGGATAAAACATGCCAAGGCTGTTGCTGCACAGCCGCTTCAATGGCTGCAACACTTGGCATGGCATTCACCGGTGATGCACGGCCCACTGAGCGCCAAGCAACATCGACCTCACGCAAACTCCCCGCAGCAATACAGGCAATGGCTACCTCACCTGCAGGCTCTAATGCACGACACCAATCTTGTAACGTCTGCGTTAAATCAGCACTCCACTGCAACACACAACTGGAAAATAAAAATCGAATACTCGCATCGGCCAATGGGGGATTACAAAGAATATCTGCTTGCCGTACATCTGCAAACCGAGCAGTTTGACGAGCCAACGCACACATGGCAGCTGAAATATCATATGCCACTATCTTCGCCTGCTGAAAACGTTGCTGTAATGCCAAACACTGCTGCCCTACCCCAGCACCCAAATCCGCACACACACCTTGCCAGTTATCTGCAGCAATACCCGATAACAAGTGTGTAGCAATCTCCGCCTGCACCAGTGCAGTGTCAGCATATGAATGCGCATGCCGCGAAAAAGAACGTGCAACAGCAACACTACTCATCACACACCTCTCGACACCATGACACCAAGGCGGGTGTTGGCGATAACACAGAGAAATGATGCTCATCGACAGCAGTCACCACATGACTGTTTGGCGCAGACGCCAATGCAGCTGCGCCCAATGATGCTGGCAGCAAACAATCTTGCTGCCCTAAACGCACATGACACGGCATCGCCAATGATGCCCAATACTCGCGCTCATCATGTGTTGCCAAACACCGCAAACCAGCCTGTAATACCAGTGCATGCTTTTCTGCATCCAATAAATATGTTGTCGCCATCTGCCGACAATCTCTATCCGCACAATGCTGCTTCAAAAATAAAGACTGCAAACGCTTGGGAGCACGCTGACACAATTGCTGATACTGCTGCAAACCATTCACCGGCAAACCCGGCCAGTGCGGCGCAAGCTCAGCAAAAAAAGGACTGCTATACAATAAGGCACACCGCTTTACCCGCGCCGGCATGTGGCGCGCCCAATGCAACACCGCCAAACCACCCAAGGACCAGCCAATGTATGTTGCGTTATCTGGTAATTCTGCACTGTGAGTCTGCCAAAAATGCTGTAGCGTTGTTTCTGTATCAGCCTGTGGTGAACACGCGGCCATATCCAAACACAATACGTCTGTTGATAATTGCAATGCCTGCAGTAATGGCTGCCAAACATCACGTCGCAACGACCAACCCGCAACAAATACAACCGTCATGCCACCTCCATGATGCAACACAGTGCATCCAGGAGCGCATCGATCTGCGCCTGTGTGTGCGCGGTATTTAAGGTGATGCGCAAACGTGATGTACCCACGGCTACAGTTGGTGGACGCATCGCCGTCAATAAAAACCCACGTGCATTTAACTGCTCTGCCAACAACTGACTGGCTGCAGCATCACCCAACACCAATGACTGAATCGCTGTACGGGAAGGGAGTAGTGTTAAACCACGGGCTTGTGCTTGTGTGCGCCAATAAGCAATATTATGCTGCAATTGCTGCACGCGCCACTGCTCAGAAAAAATTAAATCACAACTTTTTTCAGCCGCCACAGCCAAGGCTGGTGGTGGGGCTGTGGTGTAAATGTATGGCCTGGCAAATTGACGTAAGCCCATAATCAGATCCGCATCACCCAACACCATACAGCCATAAGACCCGAAAGCCTTACCCAATGGTAATACCAATATATCAACTGCGTCAGGTGTCAAAGACTGCGCTGCCAAACACCCCGCACCATCACCCAACACACCTACACCATGCGCATCATCAAGCACAAAAAGTGCCTGCTGTGCTTTTGCTGCTTGTGATAACGCAGCAATCGGTGCCTCATCGCCACTCATACTGAATACCGCATCACTTGCCAATAAACAATGACGTGGTTGTGCCGCCTGCAAACGCTCAACTGCATGCACAGCATCCAGGTGACGATAGCGCACCAAAGAGGCACGCGTTGAGCGTGCCGCATCAATCAGCGAAGCATGGTTTTCTTTGTCTTGTATAATGACATCTTGCTGCTGCGCTAAAGTTTGTATTACCGCTAAATTTGCCATAAAGCCGTTCGCAAACATCAAGGCATCTGCAAAACCAAAACGCTCGGCAAATGCCGCTTCTGCCTGCCGGTGTGCTGTGGTGTGGCCACAAACCAATTGTGAGGCACCAGCACCCACACCATATTGCTCTACAGCATGCATAACACATTGCTGCAGCACTGGGTGCTGCGCTAACCCTAAATAATCATTGGAACAAAAGTTACTAAACGCTTGTTGCTTATACCGAGTTATCATACTGGTAGGCTGAGTCAAACACATCTGCTCACGCCACAGTGCTGCCTCTTGTCGCGCCTGACAACGCGCCTTAAGCCGTGATCTCATCGACTTCTGTCACTGCTTGTTGCGCACACGGTAACGCTGTTGCACGCATACCCAATCGACGCATGAGCGCTTGATCTTGCTGCGCGGGTGAGTTATTGGTTGTGAGTAATTCATCCCCATAGAAAATGGAATTCGCACCCGCGAAAAAACACCAAGCTTGCAAAGCAGCATTCATGGTTTCCCGACCAGCAGACAAGCGCAACATGGACTTGGGCAGCATAATACGCGCCGTTGCAATACAACGCACAAAATCAAAATCATCCACAGGACCTGTATCACCCAATGGCGTACCCGGTATAGGTACCAACTTGTTGATCGGCACACTCTCTGGTTGCGAAGGCATATTTGCCAACGAACACAACATCGACAATCGATCTTCTTGCGTCTCTCCCAAACCCAAAATACCACCGCAACAAACGTTAATCCCCGAATCACGAACACGCGATAATGTGTCTAAACGATCTCGGAACGTACGTGTGGTAATCACCTTCTCGTAGTGTGACTCCGACGTATCGATATTATGATTATAATAATCCAAGCCAGATTCTTTCAGCATAGCCACTTGCTCGTCATCCAGCATACCTAAAGTGACACAGCTTTCTAGACCCAGCTCCTTCACCGCTTTAATCATGGCAATGACCTGTGGAAAATCTTTCTTCGGCGGGGAACGCCAAGCTGCACCCATACAAAAACGGGTCGCGCCAGATGCCTTTGCCGCTTTGGCCGTGGCAATGACCTCCTCCAGAGGCAATAGCTTTTGCTTATCTAAATTTGTTTTATGATGTCCGCTTTGTGAACAATAACCACAATCCTCGGGACATGCACCTGTCTTAATACTCATCAGGGTGCTCAACTGTAGCTCAGATGCGTCAAAATGCAGACGATGCGTTTGCTGTGCACGCCATAATAAATCCATGAACGGCAATTGATAGATGGCTTGCGCTTGGCTAAGCGTCCAATCGTGACGAATATCGAACTGTTGCATGGGTCGACTCCTGACTACCGGCAAGTAAAATGTTGATCATAGTGTCTTGCTTGCCAGAGTCAATATATTTACAGTAAAATGCTAACATTCTCACTGAAAATGGGCTCTCAATGATCAAAACCACACAGACAAACCTGGCTGAACGCGCCTTAGAGTCGCTCTGGCACCCTTGCTCACAAATGAAAGATTATGAGCAATTTCCTGCCATTCCTTTATCACGCGCAGAAGGACCCTATTTGTACACCGAGAGCGGGCACCAAATCATTGATGCAGTCTCAAGCTGGTGGTGTAAATCACTGGGACACCAGCACCCGCGCTTGCAACAAGCACTGTTCAAACAATGCCAACAACTTGAACATGTCATCCTGGCCAATACTTGCAATGATACCATCGTGCGCCTCTCCGAAGCGTTGACGCAACTCACGCAGACCTTGAATAAAGTGATGTATGCATCCGACGGCTCATGTGCTGTCGAAATCGCATTGAAAATGGCTGTGCACGGACAAGCGCTACGCGGTAAACCACATAAAAAAGAGTTTATTGCCCTCAGTAATGGCTACCACGGCGAAACAGCCCTCACACTCAGCGTCAGCGACCTTGGGCTGTATAAAGCGCCCTATGAGTGCCTGATGCGGTCTGTGCCCATGATTCCTGATATTCCCCTGGTCAGTGGACGTGATGATCCACTTTGGCATGACTGTGCCGATGCCTGGCAAAGCGCGGAAGCCTTTCTTGAACCCCTCATCGCCAACTGTGCTGCCATCATCATTGAGCCTATTCTGCAAGGCGCTGGTGGCATGCAATTGTATAGCGCAGATTTTCTGAGACGTTTACGTGCCTACTGCCAAGCACATGACGTGTGGCTGATTGCGGATGAAATCATGACTGGATTTGGACGAACCGGCAAAATGCTGGCATGTGAACACGCCGGTATCGAACCTGACATGCTGTGTCTTTCCAAAGGCCTCACCAGTGGCATGCTACCCATGAGTGCAACAGTGGTACGGGATGACATTTATCATTTATTTTACGATGACTACCAAACAGGTAAAGCCTTCATGCACTCACACACACATACTGGCAACACACTCGCAGCCAGTGTGGCTCTGGCTAGCATTGACGTCATGCGTGAGGAAAGATTATGTGAACATGTCAGCCAACAAGAAAAAGCTGTTGGTGACCTCATGCAGCATGTCGCAACAGAAACGGGTATGCTGCATAACATTCGCCATATCGGTGCCATGGCCGCAGCAGATATCACACCACACTACAATAAACCCCGTGCTGGCTACCGTGTACTACAGCACGCCATTCAAAAAGGTGCGTTGTTGCGTCCCTTGGGTAATACAATCTATTGGGTCCCCCCGCTTAATATGGCATGGCCTGTTTGGGAAAATCTGGCAGACATCACCATTGCAGCATTGTCGGAATTGAAGTAACACAAGGAATCATCGCATGGACCAGCGTCATCTTGCTTTATTGGAAGCATGCAAAAAACAAGGTATACAATCGCAGACTGTACTTGATGCGATGTCAGTTGTAGACAGAAAACATTTTGTGCCAGATTCAATGCAAGCACAAGCCTACGAGAATCACCCTCTACCCATTGGATCAGACCAAACCATATCGCAGCCCTTTATCGTCGCACGCATGACAGATATGCTTTTACAAAACTGTGATCGCCGACAACGAGTACTTGAAATAGGCACAGGCTCAGGCTATCAAGCTGCTATCTTGGCGCAGATATTTGATGAGGCGTATAGTATCGAGCGCATTGAATCACACTACCTACAAGCAAAAAAAACACTGGCAACCTATCAAAACACCAAAGTGCGCTATGCCGATGGGCAACTGGGCTGGCCAGAGGCCGCACCATTTGACGGTATCATTGTCACCGCTGCAGCAGAAACATTTCCTGAAACTTTGATGCAACAATGCAACACAAGTGGTTGTATGATTATCCCGATAGGCAAGCAACATGACTATCAACAGCTTTGTATTGCTCGCTGGAAAAACGGCAGTATTGAACGTGAGATGTGTGATGGTGTACGTTTTGTGCCATTACTGAATGAAACAGCATAGCTTCACTATCCAAAATTGAACATCACCCAGATAACACACTTATCCCAGTAATGAAGAAATAGTTTTACTGACAATAACCACCTCTAGCCACTGTCATTTTAGCTGGGGATTGGTCGAAAGCCACACTCTTGCCCACTCGAGATCGAATGAGGGAGCACTGGCACAGGCGAGCCCGAAAACATAGACACAGGTGCCAGACGTACCTTCTCGACCTGACTTGCCTCTATCGGATTGATAATCTCGCATAACATCGTGAGCACTTCCTGCATTTTACCATCATGCGCAAAATTGTTAATTTCACGTCTATAATAAGCATTGTTGAAAAAACTCCCACAATGTAAAGACCCAGGTTGATCCCTGTCAAAACAATAATCCCAGTCCAGTGGCACGCAATGTCCACCAGCATCCAGGCCAAAGTTCTCAGGCTTCGGATCTGCAACAATGAAATCTACTTCGTTTGTGTATGCTAAAATCAGATCCGATGCAAACTCTTCTTTAAGCGGTTGTAGCTTACAAACTTGCATCACAATTAAATCTCCAACATTTGAGCACTTCAAGCTTAAACGTTCAGCAAGACCCTCGGGACATGATTGATATGATCGTTGCGTTTCTTTGTTGATACTTGCAATGTCCATTTGCTCTGCCGCATAGATCTTAACTACGAAATCATGTGCATCAGAAATCAATACATGATGATTATTACCACTGACCACTCTAACCGAACTTAAATCAATAAATTTATCTGTGGCAACTTCTGTTAGTAAGTCTTGCCAAAAATTAATATATTCTTGCTGTCCTTTACTCAAGTCATTAAGCAGCTTTTCGGTTTGGAAACTAAAAACAAGCCCTGGACCAACTGATGGGATCGATTCTGGGCTTAACCCACAGTTTGAGTCTGCACACTCTAGAGTGGTAGACAGCTCTTGTGAACTATTTTGCTCTCCCTCAGCTTCATAAGAGTCGACATCTGATGACATCTCCTCCTCTTGCAATTGAGGCATACTCGCTAAACAGGTTATCAAAAATTTAGTGGCTTTTTTCATTGAACCATCAGCCAATAGGAAAGACAAAGCCTGACTACCAGGCTCACCACTGAGACTCACCTTAATGGCAGACATTCCTCTATCGTTAAGAATCAATGTCATTGCTCTCTCAAAATCGTGTTTCAAGTCAATACACCACTGCTGACTTAAATGCAGCTCTGCATAACCAAATTCTTCAACACAAAACAACCAAGCATCTGTATCAATCTTAATTATTTTATTCACGCTACTGTCTTTCATTTCTTTACCCCAACACTAGAACACAATGACTCAATACAATCATGACTCGCACGTATTATTTATACTCTAGAGTTGCGGCGGAGGTCAAATAGGCATGATTTTTTTTTGCGTTGTAGATCAGTGAGTTACGCATGCTTGAGAATATTATTAATTTAAAAGCGCTAACAACTTCTTAAGATTTTCTTAACTGCCGACGGCTGCTCGATTTGCTTGCAGTGCTTGCATATGCTGACGCGTCTTAAGTGGTCGATTCCCCAAGTGTTGCGCGACAACCATGCGCATAAGGCGTTTAACCTCCTGACGGTGTGCTGGCTCTATCAGTTGACGCTGCTGTAGAGCTTGTAATGCCTTGGCTGAGAACACCATGGCCTCTTCAGGTGCATGCGCACAAGGCGTAAACCCTAAGTCTGGCTGATAACGATAGTAATCTGCTTGTGTTTCAATGGCTTGTAGTGGCAGAGCATATCCTGCTGCAGCCAACAAATCACACTCGAAATACCGCAGTGCACAATCCAAATCCTGTGATGGCAGTGTTTTCATTAAGTGCTCATATTGTCCAAACAACAACTCACTACCATCACCCTTCGGGATTAAGCGCTGCAGTAACTCATTGATATAAAACCCACTCCACAACACATCTCCTGCGAAATACGCAGGCACTCCAATGGGGGTTAACGCGCACAAAGTTTTTAGTTCACGATCACCACGCCATGAAATATCATACAAACAAAAAGGCGATATCTGACCACGAAAGCGAGAACGGGGACCGCGTGCACTTTTAGCAACACATGAAATTCGGCCATTTTCTCTTGTAAAGAACTCAACAATCAGGCTAGTTTCACGATAGGGAATCCGATGTAAGACATAAGCCTGATCTGTTGGTATCTCATGGCTTGTCAATTGACTCTCCTAGCGGTCACTCTGATCAATCCCAAATGCCTGCAATGATGCTTTATTTTTTGTCCATCCACGCTTCACTTTAACCCACAACTGCAGATTAACCTTACCCTTGAGATAAGCTTCAATATCCACCCGCGCCTGAGTACCAATCTGCTTGATGCGCGCACCTTTCTGCCCAATCACAATGGCTTTTTGCGACTCTTTCTCGACCCAGATGGTTGCAAAAATATCTTTATGCTTAGGCTGCTCTTTGATAGAGTCCACACTCACAGCCATAGCGTATGGTAGCTCTTGTCCTAAAATACGAAATATTTTTTCTCTCACCGTTTCAGCGATATAAAACACATCCGATCGGTCGGTGATTTGATCTGGCGGAAAACAAAACGGGTGCTCTGGTAAACGCTGCTTCACCGCCTGCAATAAAACATCCACTTGACGGGAGCGCAAGGCAGACACCGGTATGCTTGCCTCCACTGAGACACGCTCCTGCATGGCCTCAATAAATGGTAGCACCTCTACTGGATCATCCAAACGATCAATTTTGTTAACCACCAACAAACGCGGACAAGAAACCTTCTCAACTTGTTCATACAACCAAATATCAGCCGGTTTCCATTGCCCTACCTCAACCACAAACAAAATTAAATCCACCATTTTTAATGCTGTCATAGCCGACTCTTGAAGACAACGATCCATCTCAGAAGCTTGTGTCGCATAGACACCTGGCGTATCAATAAATACAAACTGATGCTCGCCTTCCGTTTTGACACCCAAAATACGTTCACGCGTTGTTTGTGGCCTCCTAGATGTAATACTTAACTTCGTACCTAAAATGTGGTTCAGCAACGTAGATTTACCCACGTTTGGCCGACCGACAATTGCAATAAAACCACAATGCTCTGTCATGTTAGTCATGATATTTCTCCAAAAAAACTTGTGCGGCTGACTTCTCAGCTGCACGTCGACTGTCTTGCCAGCTGCCTTGTATTTGCATGTAACCTGCCACCTGACATGTCGCACGAAACCGTCTGGCATGCGCAGGACCCGCCATCTCAATAGCATAAATTGGCAATGCAATGGCTTGTGCCTGTAGCCATTCCTGCAACTGAGTTTTGGCATCCTTCACAATGGCTGCCGGCTTGATATCTCGTAATTTCTCAGCAAAACAATGTACGACACACTGCCGCACAGCTGACAAACCGCCATCACAATACACGGCACCGATAATGGCTTCAAATGCATCTTCTAGCACAGAATCACGCCTTTTCTCACTGGCCACACACTGCAAAAAAGCAGCCACATCTAACTGCCTGGCTAACGCAGCTAGACTGCTACCACACACCAAGGCGGAACGCATCTGCGTCATCTCCCCCTCACTGAGCGCTGGCTCACGCACAAAAAGCTCACTGGCAATAGCCAAACTCAGTGCAGCATCACCCAAAAACTCCAAACGTTCATTATGGCGATCACTCAAACTACGGTGCACAAGTGACTGCCGTAAAAGCGACTCATCATGAAATGTATAACCCAAACGTTGCATCAGCACCTGTAACATAGCTTCAGCCATCAGCCCTACCCCCAGTGATCACTTACCAGACTTATCATCGGTCACTTGCAAGACCGCTAGAAATGCCTCTTGTGGAATAGCCACCTTACCGACCATTTTCATGCGTTTTTTACCAGCTTTTTGTTTTTCTAACAACTTGCGTTTACGCGACACATCACCACCATAACACTTTGCTGTGACATTTTTACGTAATGCACTCACCGAAGAACGTGCAATAATTTTTCCACCAATCGCTGCCTGTATAGCAATTTCAAACTGCTGACGAGGTATCAGCTTACGCAACTTATCCGTGATCTCTCGACCGCGCGTGGCGGCCACATCGCGATGCACTATTGCAGCCAATGCATCGACACGCTCACTGCTCACCAAAATATCCAACTTAATGAGATCTGCCGGTGAAAAATGATGAAAACTATAATCTAGTGATGCATAACCACGTGATGTTGATTTCAACTTATCAAAAAAATCCATCACCACTTCACTCATTGGAATTTGATATTGCAGTGCCACTTGTGTCTCGTGGTATATCATGTTTTTTTGTACGCCACGCTTCTGAGAACACAGCGTTAATACACCCCCGAGATAATCAGGTGGAACCAGTATGTTGACATCAGCTATTGGTTCACGTATGACAGCAATATCATTGATTGCAGGCAAGCCACTTGGATTATCGATCAACAGAATCTCACCGGTCTTCTTTTCAACCTCATAAACAACCGTTGGTGCTGTGATGATAAGTGATAAATTATATTCTCGCTCCAGCCGTTCACGGATAATTTCCATGTGCAGCATACCTAGGAAGCCACAACGAAAACCAAAGCCCAATGACTCAGACGATTCAGGCTCATAAAACAACGAAGCATCATTTAAACGTAACTTGGCCAATGCCTCTCTAAACGCTTCATAATCTTCACTGTTGATAGGAAACAAACCCGCGTAGACCTGTGGCTTCACTGTTTGAAAACCAGCTAACGGCTCTGCTGCTGCCGCTTTGGCATGCGTGATGGTATCACCAACTGGCGCACCAAAAATGTCTTTAATACCTGCCACAAGAAAGCCTACCTCACCCACGTATAATGCTTCCTGAGGTTCACGCTTCGGTGTGAATATCCCCAACTGATCAATCGCATGCTCCCGACCAGTTGACATGACCTTAATCTTATCTTTTGTACGCAAGGTACCGGCCATCACCCGCACCAGTGATACCACACCCAAGTAGGGATCAAACCAAGAGTCAATGATCAACGCCTGCAATGGCGCATCTGCAGCCGGCGCTACTGGCGAAGGCACTTGCGCAACCAGCACTTCCAGTGCTTCACGCACGCCTATACCTTGTTTTGCACTCACAGCCACAGCATCGCTAGCCGGCACACCGATCACTTGCTCAATCTCTTCCTTGACACGCTCTGGCTCAGCTTGTGGCAAATCAATTTTATTCAAAACCGGAATAACTTGCAGCCCTTGCTCTACGGCGGTATAACACGTGGCACAAGTTTGCGCCTCCACACCCTGTGCAGCATCCACGACCAGCAAGGCCCCTTCACAGGCCGCAAGCGAACGCGAGACCTCATATGAAAAGTCGACGTGACCAGGCGTATCAATAAAATTCAGCTGATAGCGCTGCCCATTATCAGCATCGTAGTAAAGTGTGACACTCTGCGCTTTAATGGTGATCCCACGTTCACGCTCAATATCCATGGTATCAAGGACTTGTGATTGCATTTCACGGTCTGAGAGGCCGCCACAATACTGAATAAAGCGGTCTGCAAGCGTGGACTTACCGTGGTCAATATGCGCAATAATGGAGAAATTGCGAATATCCTCTATTGGAATAGTTCTTTTTTTGCTCATGCCTGGATGGTTTCCCGATAAAAGATGCCACCAGTCTAGCAGAAGTCTGCCCTGCAGAACAGTCTCATCACAACACACCCACTTGCAAATACCGAATAGACACGCATAATGGGTGCAACAGCCAACACAAGGAGTTCTCATGGCCAATATCGATGTGATTACATACAACCAACCTAATACAGGGCAGCGACTATACAACTCACTGCGCCACACTGGCTTTGCTGTCATTGAAAACCATCCGATAAGTAAAGCGCTCATCGATGAATGCTACCGAATTTGGCGACATTTCTTTCTGCACGAAGATAAATCTGACGTGGCGTTTTGCCCTAAGTCACATGCGGGTTATATCCGCCCAGAACTCTCTGAAACAGCCAAAGGTGCCAAACTGAAAGATTTAAAGGAGTTTTTCCACTTATATGAAGATGGACCTTGCCCCACTCACCTTAAAGAAACCAGTCGCGAGCTCATGCAACAGCTGACACAATTAGGTAGTGAACTATTAGCATTAATCTACGCAGAATGTCCAGACGAACTCAAACAAAGTTTATCCATGCCATTACCTGCAATGCTAAAAAACTGCACGCATCAATTGTTCCGCATCATTCATTACCCACCATTAACAGGCAAGGAACCTAAAGGGGCATTACGCGCTGCAGCACACGCGATATTAACCTGATCACATTACTACCTGCTGCAACTGCAGCTGGCTTGCAAGCACAAAATGCCGCTGGAGAATGGGTGGATGTACCACTTGACCCTAACTGGATTGTGATCAATACCGGAGACATGCTTCAAGAATGCACGCAAGGCTTTTTCCCATCGACACAACACCGTGTTACCAGCCCTACTGGTGAAGCTGCAAAACAATCTCGGTTATCCATGCCACTCTTCCTACACCCAGAAGCTAACGTGCGCTTATCCGATAGGCATACAGCAGAAAGCTACCGTCAGGAGCGTTTTCGTGAGCTAGGCTTAGCAAAAGAATGTTTTGAAGAAGAGGAAACCTCTCATTAAGCGAGTCAATGAAGCCACTGCTGCATCAGCGCTGTGGCTTATTACCTCATAAGCCCTAAGATAAGCAGCTTGTCTATTTAGCTAGGTGCTCTAGCCGTGCTAGATTGCAGCGCCTTTGCTGTTCGAACCGCACGATGTCTCATCACACTCAAACCCGATACGGTACCTATACCGCCTAGTGCAAGCCCGCCCGTTACAGCTGTAACAACGATTAATGCAGCCATTGCATCAAATGGTATCATACAGCAACCAACAGCCACTGACGCAGCGGTCAATAATGCAGCTAGAATCGCACTGACTGCAATTCCAGTAGTATACGGACTGCTAATCAATTTACCTTCTAGATCCACAAAAGCAACTGTAGACCTTAGTCTATGAAATACTGATTGTGATCTATTATAGAGCCGCCTTGTACATTTGATAGCGCGTAGACCGCTGTTATAAATTGTGCTAGGAAAGCCTATCTCAGGCGTACGCAGTATTTTTACCGGATTCATCGTAATCATGCTCTCAGGTATCACAATACTTTCTACGGGATTGTAAAGTCCCCGGCACCAATAACATGTTTCAACCGCAGAATCATAAATTTGGGTCACACCAGCTGGAATAATAATATTTTCAGAACGCG
Source organism: Coxiellaceae bacterium (assembly GCA_047404195.1). GTDB lineage: Bacteria > Pseudomonadota > Gammaproteobacteria > JAJRRL01 > JAJRRL01 > JAJRRL01. The sequence continues at coordinate 80,926 of JBDOIU010000012.1, read as the reverse complement.
CCTTCGCAGGTATGACCAGACCGCCATCACAGCTCATATAATCCACATGAACGTTAGCATAGAAAATGAATTCGCGTATCTGGTTCGCGTTCGCCATCCTTCTATAGAAACGACTTGGAAGTGTGGCACGTCGGATAGGAGTGTAATTTAACATATATCTATTATCCGAAAAAAATCGGCTTAATTGGCCGTCTTGATTCATAAGGTGCACACTCCCTAAATCCACAACACTTTTAAGGCAATCACAACCATAGAATGCATATTTACCAAAAACGATCATACTCTCTGGAATAACAATACTTGTTAGATTTCTATAATTCCAAAATGCATAAGGAGCAATAGAGGACACACTCAAGAAGTGGTGTGGATTATTGGGGTCTCTGACGTCCGTAAGATCAAGTGCGCCATCTTTTGGGAATGGAATACGATACGCTTGATCCTGCCCAATAGACCCATCGATTTTATATATAACTTCATGCGTTTCTCTATCAACTTCCATCAACGAAACACATGTGATCTTTGTTATTTCAGAAGCAATGAAGCTTGCTATATATCGACTAAAAAAATCTTGCCCGTTCGATTTAAGGCTGTTTAATTTAGTATGCAAAAGCCAGTGTATTTTACGTGATTGGCACTTGTACTGCATCGATTTTCGATACAAAGAATAACTCATCAATAGTATATGCAAATCATTACCTGGTTGTTCACCTCGACTCACACAAAAATGGCTAGGTATTCTGTGATTAGGAGTAGCCGTTACGACCGCCTGAGGCATGATAGCCTTATACAAAATATGTCTATCAACATTAGCGACGACAATAACACATGAGTCAGTACGCGTTCGGATATCAAATGGTTGTAAGTCTTGAACCGAATCATTACCAGCATTAGTTCTCTTAACAAATAATACAGCTTTCCCATAGCGATCACTCTTAATATGAATGGTCGGTATACCAGGCCCAGCCTGATCAGCACATGCAGTGTCTATACTTCCCCTTGGCATGGCAGATGACGGGGACATGGCATCACAGTCAGTAGGTACAGAAGCACCCGCCGGATTACCACTATCAGAAACATATTCTAAAATTAAAGGTCCATTGACGAACGTTCTCATATGGACTCCTCGATTATCGCTAATGTCTACAGTGTATTACCTCATCGAATAACAACACAGCACTTTCACAATAGTATACAACATTAACTTTTGCTGGTAAAGCCCTGGCACGAACAGCCTACTGAACACAAAAACCAAGGATCAATCAAAAGGATAAAATACACCATCCTGATACACATATGATCGAGGCTGCGCTGTCGGCAATTCAAGTGCCATCACCTCTTGAGGTGACAACTCTTCTAGTGCCATGATCAAAGCTCGCAAAGAGTTACCATGCGCAACCACCAAACAATGCCGTCCCATTTCCATGGCAGGTACAACGACATCTGCCAAGCAGGGCAATACACGAATGGCCGTCATCTCCAAACTCTCACCGGCGGGTGGGCGCTCATCATAACTACGACGCCAAATTTCCACCTGATCGGCACCATATTGCTGCCTTGCCTCGTCTTTATTCTGTCCTTGCAAGTCGCCATAATAACGCTCATTCAAGCGCTGATCAATGTAACAGGGAATGGAATCAGCAGATGCCTCTGGCGAATGTATGGCGCTCCAATCAGCCATGCTACCGTGCTCATGCACAACAATCGGCGTTTTACCATCAGCATGCTCTGCCATCATAATCATGGCTGTCTGTTGTGCACGCATCAGTGAAGACATTAGAATTAAATCAACTTTATCTTCTGCAATCACTTCACCAGCAGACTGCGCTTCCGCAATACCCTTTTTAGATAACGGTACATCCACCCAACCCGTGAATCTATTGTTAGCATTCCACATAGATTGACCGTGACGCACCAGTGTGAGTTGTCCCATAAATACTCCTTATTTGAAATCTTGTTGCCAGTGAATGTTCCAACCCCACTCACCCACATTAACTCGTTGACTAGCTGCATACCCATACCCAGCAATAGCAACCAGTTCATCTTCTTCATACAATAATGGAATGGCAGCACGCTGCCAAGGTGGTATTTTCCATTCTTGATACAAACTTTTTAAATCACGGTGATGCGCCTGCCCATATAGACGAATACGCTCACCACCTTGCCTTGCTCGTACTTGTAAATGCTGCCCCGCAAGCTTGAGACCAGCCGATTGACAATGGTCTGCTGTGAGTATACCACATCCAGGCAAATGAATCTGTTGCGTTAAATCCCAATCAACATGACATAAAGGCTGTAGACGCTGTTGTGGCAAACAGTATAACTCGTGCTGATAGCGACGCACCTCCCACTGCGCAAAGGCACAAAGCACTTGCCGATCCTCTGCTGCATAGCACTGCGACAGTAAATTATCCAGTTGTGCTTTTGTTGGGTGCTGTATCACACCACGCAGCTTTAACCATGCGCGCATTATGCATGCTTGCTCAGCATGCGAATAAGTCAATAAACGCTGCGTCAAAATGGTCTGACGTTCAGCATGCATCACATTGGCCAATGATTGTTGTGACATGCGATTAAGCTGCTCCTTGGCAGCTGCACAATGCTGCGCTGAACGTAATACCGATTTATGCACCTGTGGCCAACGATTCTCAATCAAGGGCATGACAGTATGACGCAAATAGTTACGTGCAAATCGTTGGTTGGTATTACTGGGATCTTCAATATATGTAATGTGATGCTGCTGTGCATACACAAGCAACTGCTGTCGCGATAAACTGAGCATCGGCCGCAAATGAATACCCGCCGCTGTGTTACATTGCGCTGGCATAGCTGATAACCCAGCAATACCTGCACCTCGAAATAATTGCAACAACACTGTCTCAACTTGATCACTGGCATGCTGTGCTGTCAATAGGACCGCAGACTGCAACTGCTGAACGCGGTGTAAAATTGCATAACGTTGCTCACGCCAAAAAGCCTCTAGACTCGCACCCACTGGACATTTTTCGGCGATAGATTCACTCAAAAAAGAGACACCATATGCTTCAGCCTGAGCACGATTACGCTCAACCCAATCATGCGCGTAAGCCGCTGCATGATCAATATACAAAAGCGTACAATTTTGCATTGACTCAGGAAACTGAGCACTCAAAACGTGTAACAACACACTGGAGTCCAGACCACCACTGAACGCAAGCAACCATGGCTGATTGCGATATGGGTAGAGTGCCGCATGAATGACTTGCTCTACAGAAGCGTCAACCATTAATCACTGGCAATTGCACGCCATCGTGCATAACGCGCATCACATAAAGATTGTGGATCCATTTGGTTGAGCGCTTGTAGTGATTTTGACAAGGCTTCCTTGATTGTCAAAGACATTTGCATACTATTGCGATGTGCACCACCCAAAGGCTCTGGCAATACCTCATCAATCAAGCCCAGCTCAAGCAAACGCCCTGCTGTCAAGTTCAGGGCCTCTGCAGCAATACCTGCCTTTTCAGCTGATTTCCACAGAATAGTGGCACACCCTTCTGGTGAAATAACAGAATAGTAAGCATATTGCAGCATCAAAGTGCGATCACCCACACCGATAGCTAAAGCACCACCAGAGCAACCTTCACCAATCACGGTACAAATGATGGGTACCTTCAATGCAGACATTTCAAATAAGTTCCGCGCAATGGCTTCACTCTGATTGCGCTCTTCAGCACCGATACCAGGATAAGCGCCAGGTGTATCAATGAATGTGAGTACAGGGATGCCAAAACGTTCAGCCAACTTCATCAAACGCAATGCACGACGAAAGCCCTCTGGGTTTGCCATACCAAAGTTACGCGATAACTTCTCAGATGTTGAACGCCCTTTTTCATGACCAATAACCATGACTGGTTGACCATTGAGTCGACCAAGTCCACCGACAATTGCAGATGCCTTTGAATGATGACGATCACCGTGAAGCTCATGAAAATCGGTGATGATGTCATTGATATAATCATGCGTATGTGGTCGCAAAGGGTGACGTGCCAATTGCACAATCTGTTGCGCTGATAGCTTAGCAAAAATACTTTTTGTTAAGTCTTTCTGCTTTGCCTCAAGGCGCATAATTTCTTCACTGATATTCAAGCCGTCAGCACAACCGATACGACGCAGCTCTTCTATTTTTTGATGCAGCACACCGATGGGTTGCTCAAAATCCAAATAATCAAGATTCATGTGAGTTCTCCAACAGAAATCATTTGTGGTCCATAACCCGCAGGCTAGCATTATCTGCGTGCATTTTGCACAACTTGGCGGGGTATTTCATTGCCATTTTGTAACACTTTTGTGCGCTCAGAGCAAGTAAAGCCAACACAACGCAAAGAAAATGACACCATATTGAGCAAAAAAGGCAGCGGAGCTGTCTTTTTTAAGGCAAATACGCTAGACTGCGCCAAGAATACACATGAGGCAAGCATGGACCCCCAAACAACCGCAATTGACTTCCTCTGGCAACGTTATCAACACATCATGCCAGACCTGCATCTATTCAAACGCTATGCAACAACGGCGTTACCCTGTGCCGTGCACGTCAATACACTCAAAACCACGCGTGAGGCCTGTCAGTCTGCATTACAGGAAGCTGGAATCAATAGCGAACCTCTGCCTTGGCATGAGCATGGTTTACAAATCAACAGCACACAACATCATGTTGGGCACAGCTGGCCTTACAATATTGGTCTGCTACAAACACAAGAAGCCGTATCGCTGATTCCCGCCACACTTCTTGACCCCCAACCTGGCGAGCGTGTCTTAGACATGTGTGCCGCGCCTGGTGGCAAAAGTGTGCAAATGGCAGTCATGATGCAAAATAAAGGCAGCATCACTGCGAATGACTTAAAATCACAGCGACTGCGCGCACTGGGGCACATGGTCAAACGCCTAGGCATCACGAATATTGCCAGCACACTGTATGATGGGCGATCAATACCGGCACCGGATGGCTTTTTTGATAAAGTACTTATCGATGCACCTTGCTCATGCGAGGGAATGCTGCGCAAAGGCGCTTACCATGGACAAGCGCAAGCCAAACATGCACGACAAGCGCTGGCTAACATACAACAAGAATTACTGACGAAAGCTATTCAAGTCACACGCCCTGGTGGACGCATCGTTTACAGCACCTGCACATTTGCACCTGAAGAAAATGAAGCGGTCATCAATGCTGTTTTAGAACACATGCAGGATGACTGTGAGCTGGTTCCTGCCAATCTCCCTGGCCTCAACCATTCACCAGGCCTCACACAATGGCATGATGAAAAATATGATGACTCCCTGCGACACTGCATGCGTTTGTGGCCACAAACAAATGATACAGGTGGCTTTTTTATTGCCGTTATTGAAAAGAAAGCCGGGCGACTTAACAATAACCATGATGCGAAGACATGGCGTGATACCACATTCCCCACAGTATTATTAACAGCGCTAGAACGATTTGGTTTTGACCAGTCCATCCTCGATCAACATCAATTGCACACAAACCCCAATCGAGGGGTGTTTATTTTCAACCGGGAATGTGCCATTCCACAGGCAATCAATACAGACAGCAATGGTCTATTTGCACTCAAAACCAATACCTTACACCCCAAAATCACCACTCCCTTGGCAATGATGCTGGCACCGCAAGCAACACGTAATGTCATTGAATTGACCGCTGAGCAACGTGATCAATATTGCCAACGCCAGAACATCACACTCACCGTCCAGCAACAGACATGCTGTGAGGACAGTGGATACATTATGTGCCACTATTCTGGCCTAGGGCTTGGACTAGGATTGTACTTAAGACACAAACAGCCAGATCGATTAGTGTCATTATTTCCTAAGCATTTGTAAGCAATCACCTGCAGAGCAATCCGTCATAAAAAAAAGCTATGCCTGCCCTCTAAAATACGTTAGATTAATACTACTGCACAGCGGAGTGTGCACAACCTTTCGACTGACGAGGCATGGACGCATGAAAAAAACATTATTTTATTCGACTCTGGCATTAACGCTTTGTGGTTGCCACCGAACACCGACCTCGAAGGCAGATCCCTATGAATCTGTGAACCGAGTCACCTTTGCATTCAACCAAGGTGTCGATCACATCATTGCGCGCCCAGTCACACAGGTCTATGATCACACGCTACCACACTCACTCCGACACTGTATCAGCAATGCTTATGACAACATCCATATGATCCGTGCTTTTCCAAATGACTTAATTCAGGGAAAATTTCGCTATGCACTACTTGATGGATTGCGATTTATCACTAACAGTACAATCGGAATGGGTGGTTTATTTGATGTCGCAACCAGTTTAGGCATTCCAAAGCATGAAAATGACACAGGTCGTACACTTGCTTACTATTCAAAGAACAAGCATTCTCCTTACTTCATTATTCCATTGTTTGGCCCATCAACAATGCGTGACGCCTTCGGCCGTATTGGTGACTATGCATTAGACCCCATGTCGTATGCCAAATCTGAAAGCACATGGCGTGCCTACACTGCAACACGCTTTGCTGATCTACGCAGCCGCGTGATGCCAATGAACTCAATCATCGATGACGCCATTGATCCATATGTCGCAATGCGCAATGCCTATCTGCAGTCACGTATTGCTGATATTGCCAGCAATGAAACAGACACGAAGCCAGGGGTTGAACAAGAGCCTGCTGACATCAAACCGCTCGATGCCAGCGATGATGAGCATGGTGAAGATTGACCCCCAATAAACTGAGTGGTGTCATTGGCCTGTTAGTTAACGCATTTTTCAATACCAATACCTTGTAGGTTAGACAGTTACATTGTACTATCCTAGTATGATACATATTGCACTTTACGAACCTGAAATCCCGCCCAATACGGGCAATATTATTCGCTTGGCAGCGAATATGGGTGCGATGCTGCATATCATACAGCCAATGGCTTTTGAACTGAATGACAAGCAATGTAGACGTGCTGGTTTGGACTATCATGAGTGGGCACGAGTACAGCTGCATGACAACTTTGACGCTTTGCAGCAAGCCCTACCCGATGCGCGCCTCATAGCCGCAACAACAAAAGCATCTGAATGCTATAGCAAAATAGATTACCAGCATGGCGACTGCCTACTGTTTGGACCAGAGTCACGTGGCTTGCCGGCAACAATTCGTGGCACCTGCATAGGCGCGCGCATTCCAATGCAAGCCCACAGCCGCAGCCTCAATTTAGCCAACTCGGTGGGAATCATTGCCTATGAAGCTTGGCGGCAATTGGACTTTCAGCCACTGGATACAAATGTTACGACCGCTTAAACTTTTGCTCGAATAAACGAATAACCTCATCAATCGCATCCTGCACAGCATCATGATAAACAACACACTCATCCCAACCGTGCTGCAATATATTCAAATTCTGCAAGACATGCAGTGCTGCCTCTAAACGCGGCAACCTGAGGTAACACACACCTCCGGCCAATCGATGCACCTCACTCATCAGTGCTTTTTCTTGCTTGTCCTGCACCGCATTAAGCAACACCGTTTTCGAATTTACTAAATCACTGACACAAATACTCAGCAACTGTAGTGCAGAATCTTGAGCACCACCGCACTTAGCAACACACTGATCCCAATCGATAATATCTATTTCCATTATTGTATCTTCTGATGTTTTTTTAATCGAGTGAAATCGGACATGCTTCTGTAGCATTTCCTCAAACTGTTGACCAAGCGCTGGTTTTTGCAACCAAGCATTCACAGCAGTATTGCGATGACGCAATTGTGACTGACCTGTTAACGCAATAATAGGCAAATCTGAACCCACCATGGCGCGCAATTGCTTCACTAAGTTTGGCCCCTTCACATCAGGCAAACCAAAGTCACAAAAAATGACATTAAATTTGAGCTTAGCAACCGCTGATACTGCCTCCTTACCTGTGCGCGCATGCTGGACCGCGCACCCCAAGCGCTTTAAAGCCAAGCTGGCTGCCATAGCGGAGGATGGGTGGTCCTCTACCAGCAACACACGCGTAGCGCGTGGATCTGGATTCTCAACAGACATAGATTTGTCATGATATAGCGGCTCTACCGCAACGACAGCATGTCGATTGACAAGCCGCTGGAAACAATAATCACTTTGCTGCCCTAGCTGTATAGGTAATGTGACTATAAATGTAGAACCCGCACTGTCGCGACTATCAAACGACACCGCACCAGCCAATGACTCCACATAATGTTTGACAACATACAGCCCCGTACCACGACCATCAAAATCAGCAACATCTGTTGCATCTGAAAGACCCGTGAATAATGTGAAAAGCTCTTCTTTTTTATCAGGTGCAACACCTGAACCATTGTCTACGAATGCCATTGACAACACATGATCCTGGCCACGCATAGACAGTGAAATCTTAATTTTTACAACGGCATTCAATGAAAACTTAATTGCATTATGTAGCAAGTGCCTGACAATATTAAAACACGCTACTGGATCTGAAATAACATATTCCGGCACACTCGAATCAACATCAAGCAAGACCTCCACGGTATTTTTTGATGCCAATGGCGCCAACATTCGCTCGACACTATGAAGCAATCTATGCAATGAGAAATCCTCCACATCAACCTGCCTCTGATTGGAGGAGAACTGCATGACTTCTCGTAAACTATCAAAGCTCAACATCAAACCATCAACTGCACTGGTTGCAATCTGACTGCAAGCACTCAATCGCTCATGCTGCTGACTGACTTGCTGATATTTACGCAGAATACTTTCCTCATCAGCCATGGATTGCAACATTGCCTGACAATCATTCACCAAACAAGATAACTCACCCATCATGCCAGATAGCCCCATGAGCGGCGCACGTAAATGATTACTGATGTTCTGAATCAACATTGTTTTTCGCTGAGACTCTTGATCAATAAGCCGATTTTTTTCTTTAAGCTGCACCAAATCTGACGCTGCTTCTGGTAATGGCATACTTAAGCTGGCCACGCCAATTAATGACTGATCATCAGTGTGCACAGGACTATGAATGTGATAATGCGGCTGCTCTGCACTGCTTGTGACACTGTGCACAGGCTTACCATGCTTGTCAATTTTTTCAAAGATATCTTGCAGCAACTGCGTTTCATCTGCAGGCAAATACTCTGCAAAATGCTTACCATGTAGCGATTTGGGTGACATATGCCCTAAACGTTTCGCATGATGCTGATTACAATCTTGCATAGCACCTTGAGCATCATGCCACGTAAAACTGGCTGACATAGTGTGTAGCAGTTGCTGCAAAATATGATCACGCTTGCTCACTGGCATTAATTGATGCTCACTTGGTACATGTAAGCGAGTAATACTCACCAAACCAGTGACTTTCTGATCAGACAACACCAATAACTTCACCGACTCGTAATGCTGTGATTGCCCATCAATTTTATATAATTCCTGAACATGAGAAACAGGCTGCTGTACATTCATGGCTTGCAAATTATTCTGATACCATGATTCAGCGTGTGGGTGCCCAGCAGAATGCAAAGAACGCAGACAAATGTCATACGCCTCATCAGCTGAGCGCATATCAAAATGCCGCATAAAAGCTTTATTACATCCCTGGATACGTAGGTGCTTGTCTAGCCAGTAAATGATGGCTGGATATGATTGCAACACTGTATGCAATGGGTCCAATATCAATCCCCCGTAGCCACGCTTGCTAAATAACAAACATGTACAAGCTACAAAAGCCACTCTCCACAGAAGAGCTGGCAGTAAACTTTCTCCGTGGTCTATCACCCCACCAGAATAAATACGCTATGACATAAAAATCATAACAGCGTATGTCAAATAACATGAGATTACTTTAACATAAAACTCATAAATCACCTAACTGAGCGAGTTTCATGCAATCTATGATTGCTCAAGTGCCATTTGCTCTAACGCAATACCAGCCAATCTAGCCACTGTTGAGGAAGGAAAGTCTTGCTTAATACCCTCCAACTCAACCTTAGCCTCTTGATCACGATGCATTTTTCGATGTGTCATGGCCAATTTATAACGCGCATCAGGGTACTTTTGACTGTGTGCATAGCGCTGAACAATCACTTTGAGTGACGCTTCTGCATCAGTATATCGTCGCTCAATGAGCGCAATCTCAGCCAGCCAATAATATGCATTACTGACATAGGGACCACCTGGTTGCTCCTTGATATAGCGTTTGAACTGCGTCTGTGCTGACGCATATTGCTTGTTAACTAACTGAGTGAATGCTTGATGATAGCTGGCCTTTTTAGTATGCGCCCCCACAGAAAGCGCTTTGGGCGCAGACTGTGCAACCGTCGCCTTAACGGCCTTCATGGCTTGCAATTGGTGCGCCTGCTGTTGCAGCTGTCCTCGCAATTGTGCCAACTGCTGCTGTAAGGCATGTACTTTCTGCGGCAAACCCATTGCAACAATGTTGTTGACTTGCTGCTGAATTCGAGCAAGATCTGGCGCTGTAGATGCCATTTCAGTAGCAGTATACGTCTGGGCGCGCTGATCTCTACCGGCATTATGCCATACGGGTATAGAGGCAGGCTCAGTGGGTGCCCCAACCTCTGCTTGACGCACAACGGGCTCAGCCATCACTGCTTGTGATGCAGGTGCCTCAGCTTCAAAAGCGACCGCATCTTCAACAGGCGCATTTGCAAACACCGATGTTGTCAACAAAGATACCAAACAAAGCATTGAAAGTGATAAACGATACTGTGACATATTGCCTCCTGATTAATACGCTTCATAAACCATGTGCACACGCCTATTTAATCGGCGCTGTGACTCTGCAAAACCAGAAACAGTAGGCTTTTCTTTGCCATAGCTGATCATCACAATCTGCTGCCCACGAACACCCAATTGCAACAACCGCTGCTTCACCGCCTGATCTCGACGCCAACCCAAGCCAATGTTGTATTCCCGGCTGCCACGATCATCTGTATTGCCCTCTAAACGGACACGCGCCGACGGATGAGAAGCAAGGTATTCAGCCTGTATCGCAATGGCTTTATAATCTGCTGGGCCCACTGCACTCTGGTCGAAAGAAAAATAATATGTTTGATTGCTGGGCGCCTGCAAACGATTGATAATTTGTCCATCACGATCACGCTGCGGCTGTAATGAAGCCTGGTATGCTGTAGCACCGCTCGAAGAGGCGTTTGTACCCCAAGCTGCATGCGCTGATCGCTTTGAACATGCTGTTAAACACAAAACTGGTACCAGTAAAGCAGCCGATAATAGCGCCGTTTTCTTTTTCATGACACACCCCTCAGATAATGTGAATGTCGGTTAACGTGACCAGGCAGGAGCGCGAATATCGGTATCCTGTGGTCGCACCTGTAATTGTATTCTCCCATCAATTGACGCTCGTGCCAAGGTGGAAAATGCGCCTTTTTGTGTGGCATATACGACCATTTGCCCATTGGGTGACACACTGGGAGCCTCATTTCTGCCCACAGGGGTAATAGCGACCCACTCACCTGACCGCAATGATTGCCTAGCAATGCTAAATCTACCATCCTCGCCATGCATAAACACAAACTCATCACCTGTGGGCAGCCACTTGGGATGCGCATTAAAATGGCCTTCAAAGGTCATACGTGTGACCCGCTTAGAGGCAACATCCAAACTATACACTTGTGCCGAACCATCGCGATTAGAAGTAAACAATAACCGCTTACCATCTGGAGACCAAGTCGGCTCAGTGTCAATGGACCAACCTTGCGTGACTTGGCGCAAATGCCGTGTTTGGACATCCATCAGATAGATTTTGGGATTGCCTGTGGTCGTCAAAACCATCGCCAGCTTACGCCCATCAGGTGACAATGCTGGTGCAGCGTTAATACCTGCAGCTGAACTGAGTATGTCACGCTTGCCACTGGCCAACCACTGCCGAATAATGGCGGAACGCTTGTGCTCAAACGATACATAAAGCAGCGAACGATTATCTGGCGCCCATGATGGCGACATAATGGGCTCTGATGAACTGAAAACAACTTGATCATTTACACCATCTTGATCAGCAACGATCAACTGATACTGCGCTGGCTTACCTGCAACACGCTTGACACGGATATAAGCCAAGCGACTGGTAAAATAGCCTGTTAAGCCCGTCACCTTTTCATAGACTAAATCAGCTAGGTGGTGTGCCAGTTGGCGCAAACCTGACTGATCACTGGAAAATGACACCGTTAAAAGCTCATTCGGCTCACTGGATGCAGCATTAAATAAACCCAATAAGCGACACTCAGCATGATAGCGACCTGTCGCATCACGCGACAACTTGCCGAGAATGACATTATTTGCACCTAAACGGCGCCAGTCTGCAAAGCTATCAGCAGCTGTGCTCGATGAAACAAATCGAAATTGCCCACTGGTGTACAGGTCTGACTGTATGATTTTATGTAGCTGATCAGCAATTGGCTTCAACTTGACATCTGTTAAAGCAAAATCCTGTAACACCACTGGCGTTGCTGCACTCAAGCCCCGCGTTAAAGATAAATCCAATACCGCATAGGCTGCATGACAAAGAAAAAAACAACACAACAGCGACAAACGGTAACAATATTTTTTTAACATCAGCAGACCCTTCCTATTATAAAGTAGATGATGGTGACACTTTCAAACGAATGACCCTAAATGCGCTTAGTAGTGCTTTATCCTTCGGTATAGGCAGCGGAGATGCCTTCAAAACAGCAATTCTAGCCGAACGATCGAGTACCGCGTTTCCACTGGTTTTCAATAATTTAACCGATTGCACTGTCCCAGCAGCTGATAAGTGAATTAAAAACTCACTGAACAAACCATGCTTGACTGCAACTGGCACAATCCAGTGCTGCTGAATAGCACGTAAGACGCGCGCACGATACCGATTCACCACCCCAGGCGATGGCTGCTGTAATGCCTGCTTTTCCTTTCGCAGCTGATCCTGCATAAGCTCTTGCTGCAACATGGCTTGATGCTGCGCCAGTCGCTTCACTTCCACTGTCTTTTGCTTTTGAAGCTGGCTTAATGCTGTTTTTTTCTGTTTAAGCTTGCGGGCAAGTGCTGCCTGCTTCTGCTGCGCACTGCGAATACGCTGCCGAGCTGTGCGCTCTTTTTTTGCCATTTGTCGCATTTTATGCTCACGCGCTTGCAATGCTTTTTTTGCTTTATACTGGGCGTGCTGCAACGCCTTTAACTGCTGCCGCGCATGCCTTTGCTGACTTTGCTGCCGGTTTTTCAAAGCATGCATAGCCTTATCAACAGCCGCGGCGTCTAAAGTCGTTGCTTGTATCACCGTTTGAGCAGCCGGTTGCTGCGCTTGTTGACGCACACTCACTGGTTCATGCCCGTAAAAAAATAAACAACCAAATAAAGCAAGGTGGGCAACACCTGACAAACCCAATGAGATTCGATGACGTTTTATATAAGACCAAGACATAATTGGCATCTCCAACAACAAAATCAGGTGGCTGACGGTCAGTATTGCATCAGATGCACAGGGGCACCAGCAAAACCACCTTGATTATAGTGTACCCTAAAATCCTCTGCGACTACAAAATGAACCTGCCCAACATGGCAAGAACCGCTCAGACATAAAAAAAACCCCGCTAGAGCGGGGTTTTGTGCATTGCACAGGCGTTGAGCTTACATCATGCCGCCCATACCACCCATACCGCCCATGCCGCCCATACCGCCCATGCCGCCAGCGGCACCAGCAGCACCGTTGTCGTCTGATGGTGCATCAGCAATCATGCAACCCATGGTCAACATTAAGCCAGCAACAGATGCTGCATTTTGTAATGCACTGCGAGTTACTTTCGCTGGATCCAAAATACCCATTTCAATCATATCACCATACTCACCAGAAGCCGCGTTGAAGCCATAGTTCATATCGGCGTTATCACGAACCTGAGCAACAATAACAGCTGGCTCATGACCGGCATTCTTCACAATACGGCGTAATGGCGCTTCGATCGCGCGACGCACGATGTCTAGACCAGCTTTTTGATCCGCATTGCTGGCTAAGTCGTCTGTCAAAACAGCAGCGGCACGAATCAGGGCAACACCCCCACCAGGCACGACACCTTCTTCAACCGCAGCACGTGTTGCGTGTAACGCATCTTCTACGCGTGCTTTCTTCTCTTTCATCTCAACTTCAGTCGCTGCACCCACTTTAATGACAGCAACACCGCCTGATAGCTTAGCAAGACGCTCTTGTAGCTTTTCACGATCGTAATCAGAGGTACTTTGAGACATTTCATTGCGAATTTGCTCTACACGGTTTTCAATACCAGCAGCACTACCCACACCATCGATGATAGTCGTCTTGTCCTTAGTGATCACAACACGCTTTGCTGAACCCAAATCTTCTAATGTTGTACCCTCTAGTGAAAGACCAACATCTTCAGAAATAACCTTTGCACCAGTCAATATCGCGATATCCTGCAACATGGCTTTACGACGATCACCAAAACCAGGCGCCTTCACAGCAGACACTTTAACCACACCACGAATCGTATTCACAACCAAAGTTGCCAACGCTTCGCCTTCAACATCTTCAGCAATGATCAACAATGGACGACCAGATTTAGCAACATTTTCTAGTGTTGGTAGCAAATCACGAATGTTTGAGATTTTTTTATCAACCAATAAGACAAATGGGTTGTCGAGCTCTGCACTCATGTTCTGTTGATTGTTTACAAAGTACGGTGACAGATAACCCCTATCGAATTCCATACCTTCCACAACAGTCAGCTCGTTAGTCAAGCTGTTACCTTCTTCAACCGTAATCACGCCTTCACGACCCACTTTGTCCACGGCTTCAGATAAAATCTGACCAATCTGCTTGTCCGCATTGGCAGATACTTCACCCACTTGCGCCACACGATCACTGGTATCACACGGTGTTGAAATGCGCTGAAGCTCAGCAACCATTGCAGCTGTTGCCGCATCAATACCACGTTTGATATCCATGGTGTTACAGCCTGCAACAACATGACGGTTACCCTGCTTAATAATAGCCTGCGCTAAACAAATAGAAGTGGTTGTACCATCACCTGCTTCATCATTTGTATTACTGGCCACTTCTTTGACCATTTGTGCACCCATGTTTTGGAATTTATCTGCCAAAGTGATGCCTTGTGCTACTGTCACACCATCTTTGGTTACTTTTGGTGAACCAAATCCCTGATCCAAGGCGACAGTTTGCCCCCCAGGCCCCATTGTTTTTAATACTGCTTCAGCTAAAGTGTCCGCACCTTGGGTAACGTGCTCTCTTGCTTGATCATCAAATTGAAGTTCTTTACTCATGACTTACCTCTTTAAAGTTGGTTGATTTGTGGTCAATTTTGGTTGGAGACCACAGATCGGTTGAAATATTAAGCGTCAGTGACCACACCAAGCACATCATCTTCGCGCATGATAACAAAAGTTTCACCATCTAGCTTCACTTCTGTACCAGCATATTTACCGAAGATCACGCGATCACCGGCTTGCAGATTCATTGGCAACACACTACCACTTTCAAGTTTCTTACCTGGCCCCACGACACTGATAACACCTTGATCTGGCTTTTCTTTTGCTGTGTCTGGGATCACAATTCCACCACTTGTTTTTTGCTCTTGATCAATGCGAGTCACCACAATACGATCACCTAAAGGTCTAATAGCTGGCATATAACGCTCCTTTAACTTCATTATAAAATCAATTGCCACTGTACTAAGGCACACAAAGAGTGTGTTTTTGCCCAAAAGCAGTACAATGACGTCTACATATCCGAATATATGGCCACAAAAGTGAATTTCAAGGGCATCAGCCGAAATTATTTTACGATTAAACCCCACTTATTGCTTTCCGTGGCGATAACGTTACTATAATTAGTGTTAGATACACCTTGGAGCAAATTATGACCACATCTAAGCAAGCTACTCTTCACATTGATGGCCAAACCTATCATTACACTGACATAACTGCGTCAGTTGACTGGGATGTACAGAAGCTACCCAGATCAATCAAGGTGTTACTGGAGAACCAGTTGCGGCATCTCGGGCAACATGACATTGACTCAAACGCTATTGATGCATTTGAGATTTACCAACAGCAGGGCCGTAACCCACATGAGATTGCGATGGTGCCAGCACGCGTTTTAGTGCAAGACTTCACAGGCGTACCAGCTGTTGTTGACCTGGCTGCCATGCGTAATGCCATGCAGGACCTGGATGGTGATGTCAATACAATCAACCCACTTTGCCCAGTTGACCTTGTCATTGACCACTCAGTGCAAGTAGATGAATACGGACAGCAAGGTGCCCTGATCCAAAATACGCAAAAAGAAATGCAACGCAACAATGAGCGTTACCGCTTTCTCAAATGGGGACAACATGCTTTTGAAAACTTTCGTGTCGTACCACCTGGCACGGGTATTTGCCACCAAGTCAATCTAGAGCACTTAGCGCAAGTCACCTTCAAAAAGGAAACCAATGGTGAGTACACCGTTTATCCTGACAGCTTAGTTGGAACAGATAGCCACACAACCATGATCAATGGTCTTGGCGTGCTGGGCTGGGGTGTTGGCGGTATCGAAGCAGAAGCTGTCATGCTCGGACAACCCATTTCAATGCTGATTCCGGATGTTGTTGGCTTTGAAATTACTGGACAACTTCCAGCCGGTGCAACAGCAACAGACTTGGTACTGACGATTACCAACCAACTACGTCTGCACGGTGTTGTGGGTAAATTTGTTGAGTTTTATGGTGCAGGCCTGGCAGAGCTCAGCTTGGCAGATCGCGCTACAATCGCAAACATGGCACCCGAATACGGTGCAACTTGTGGTTTCTTCCCAATAGACGAGCAAACCATTGACTACCTGCGACTGACTAATCGCAGTGACGAACAAGTGAAACTCGTTGAGGCCTACGCACAAAAACAAGGTTTATGGCACGACGTCACGAAAAACGAACACATTCGTTTTACTGAAAAACTGTCTATCGATCTTGGCAGTATCGTTGCCAGTGTTGCTGGCCCTAAACGACCACAAGACAAGGTTGCCATCACAGACCTCAAACAGGTTACTGAAGATATTATTCGTGAAGGCTATGGCGAGCAGGCACTCGCATTATCTGTGAAAGCAAACAGTAAATGGGAAATGCAACATGGTCATGTCGCGATCGCTGCCATTACCAGCTGTACCAATACATCCAATCCGAGCGTGATGATAGCTGCAGGCTTGGTTGCCCAGAAAGCAGCTGCTTTAGGGTTAACAGCAAAACCTTGGGTGAAAACATCATTGGCCCCAGGCTCAAAAGTCGTAACAGAATACTTGGAAGCCACAGGCCTACTGTCTGCGTTACAAGCCGTTAACTTCTTCCTCGTCGGATATGGCTGTACCACGTGTATTGGTAATTCTGGACCACTACCAGTGGATGTTGCCAACAGCATCGATGAACACAAGCTCTTAGCGTGTGGCGTACTCTCCGGTAATAGAAACTTTGAGGGACGTATTCACCCGCAAGTGAAGGCGAACTGGTTGGCTTCGCCCCCATTAGTTGTCGCTTATGCGTTAGCCGGGACAACATGTATTGATCTGAGCAAAGATGCCATTGCACAAACAGCTGATGGGCAAGACATCTTCCTAAAAGACATTTGGCCAAGCCATGCAGAGATTGATGCCGAATTATCTAAAATCAATGCCGGGATGTTTGCAAAACATTATGAAAACGTATTCGATGGTGATGAAGACTGGCAAAATATTCCTGTCAATACCGAAAGCACCTATAGCTGGCAAGCTGACTCAACGTACGTTAGACAGCCTCCCTTTTTCCAGGATATGCAAGCACAAGCAAGCACCATACAGCCCGTCACAGGTGCTAGCATCTTAGCACTACTGGGTGACAGTGTCACCACAGACCACATTTCCCCTGCGGGCAGCATTGCAAAAGATAGCCCAGCGGCTAACTATTTAAAAGGCAATCAAGTGACACCGTTGAACTATAATTCATATGGCTCAAGACGCGGCAACCATGAAGTGATGATGCGCGGTACTTTTGCGAACATTCGCATACGCAATGAACTCTGCCCAGGCATTGAAGGCGGCTATACACGCCACATGCCCACCGGGGATGTGATACCCATTTATGATGCCGCCATGCGCTATCAAAATGACAATACACAGTTGGTGATAATCGCTGGCAAGGAATATGGTACAGGCTCCTCACGCGACTGGGCTGCCAAAGGCACATTACTCCAAGGCGTACAGGCGGTGATTGCAGAAAGCTATGAGCGCATTCACCGTTCCAATTTGATTGGTATGGGTGTGATGCCACTGCAATTCCCTGAGGGCGTTGACCGTCAAACACTGGCGCTAGATGGCTCTGAAACAATTGACATCGCACTCAGCGAAGACATTCAACCAGCAGATAACGTCAGCATGAATATCACACGCACAAACGGAACAACTGAAACAGTCAGCCTGCTGTGCCGCATCGATACGAATAACGAGCTGGCATACTATCGTCATGGCGGTATTTTGTGTTATGTGCTGAGAAAAATACTCGGCTCGGCCTAATACCTTGCTAAAACAGGCGTGAACTGAATCTACCACACTGCAAAATATGTGTTAGTCATCAGGAAGCGCCTGCTGTATGCAGAAAAGAAATTAAAGCATGTAATCTTCTAGCTAAAACAAGCCCAAAATCTAAATTAATTATGACGTGGCAGCAACACTTTCTTTTGCACCAGCGTATGCCAAAATCTTATCAGTAGCATTCAGCTCACTCTTGATGGCACAATCTGAGGCAGATAGAACAGACAAACCAAATCTTGTCCTTTCACTCAGTGATACTTTTGATTCAGCCATACGTGCTGTAACATGTCGATTTGCATGCAACAGCAATGAAATCACATTGACACCATCAGTGTAACAATTCAATGATTTTTGCCATAGCTGACATTGCTGCTGCATAATTTTTTTGTCATATATACCTGCCAGAAAACCGAGCAAAACCAGCGATGACTTTTGTTGTAAATCTAAATGCGGCAATTGAGCATCAGCAAGATAGCCTAAACTCTCTATAATCTGTCTTCGAAACTCAGTGGAATGCTCACAGAAATAAATTGCAGCAGTACTAAGCTGCTCATCACCATCGACTACTAGGTTACCAAGCAACCGAGCCCAATTCTCATCACTTGAAAAACAATCGGAGTCAAGGGCAGGGCAAAATAAAGAAAACCATGTGTCTAGTGTATGGGCACTGCTACCATAAGCAAAATAATTATGAGCAACTCGAGGAGCGTATGACATAAGTGATGGCAAGAAACGGCGACTTTTATCAAGACTTGAAATCGACTCTAACCTAAAACCAACATGTGGCAATGAAGCTGAAACAGAATCAATGTATAAAGGGCTAGAGTCAAGGCGCTTATTACACCACTGGTTCATGAAATTTTGCACAAGCACATAGTGGGATTTAACACCAGCACTAGGAATCATTCGATCAGCGAAATTAACAACACGGACAACCCTAAATAATTGATACAAACTAAGAAGACTGACGTCAGAAATACGAAGACTATAAATCTCAAAACTAGGCAAAATAAATTCATTGATTCGTAGGCCCTCACACATCGCATGTATCACCAAATCAATGGCCAATGGTGATCGCCAATTGTATCCTAGTGTGCTTACCACCATTCTTAAGCCAACGCTCAATCGCCCCTGGCGCTTAGACCATGTTAAAAGCGTATGACGCTCTGCCTGTGACATTTGCTTCGGTAAATTTCCCTCAAGATAGCTATTATAACGATGAATAAAGCCATGACAGCACTCACTTAGCTGCCTGGAAATCTGAGAGTCAGTTTTTAATTTTTCCAGCCCCAATAACGCACCCATACTAGACTTAAAACGATTCAGATACGCCACCTGATCAGGCGCAGAAAAACGCATACACCTAACCCTGTTACGTACATCACGTCGCCACTAGGATAGCTGATTCAGCTGACCTAATGCGTGCAATGGGGAATCCTTATATACCTCATAGCCCAACTTACTCCAGCCAAATGGTGCCGAAACCCTCGCCCGAATACCTGCACATTCAGAATTAGAAAAAAAGGCAGTTAACACATAATTATTCGCCATAGAATTTTTCTGCAAGAAGTCAATAAATGCATCTTTTATGCGAATTATCAGCCCCCCAGACAACTCACGAAAGCAAGTATCTTTTTTTGACGACACTATATGATTCAACCGCCCCATCCCAGATTGTAAAATGTCAATCCAATTTAAATTATGGAGTGTATTTAGTGATGAAGTACATCTACCTGAAAGATAATCATCTGGATTTTCACCATGCATATCTGAATGCAAAAAAGGTGACATGCAAATAATATTCTGACTATCTTGAGCTTCATGGGCACCATCAGATGGCATCAGAGGCATCACCTCTTGATGTTCGATATTGGCGCGCAAACATTTTTCGGCAGTACCCAAGCGAAGCCCCATGTATTCTATACATTTTTTTATGACAATTTGAAACATGACGGACTCTCTTGATGCCGCATGGTAAAAACATGTATAACCAAGCCTTCTTGCTGCATCAACAACAATAGATGCTTGCAACTTAACATCATGACTTAATGCCCTTGATTCAGCACGCTTACCCTTGAGCCCCGTCATTATCTCATCCCATTCCGTTTGAGATTTAGGGTAAACACTGTGTATCGCATGATTTTGTATAGTCGATATTGATAGCTGCCCCTCCCAAACAGACTGGTTCAATGCTGTAACAGCTTGTGACTGAGCATGATACGACCATGAAGGCGTAGGTAATGTAACAGCTTTAGCAATCAGTTCATCATTATAGTAGACTGTACATCGAGCAACATATTGATAACCAAGGATCATTTTCTGTGTGTTGATAAAAATCTCTTTTAAAGCCGCGATCGCCTCAGGTGTATGATTGCCTTCATTCGGCTTATATAAAATAGTCTTCTCTAAACTTACATCTTTAGCTCCTGTATCTCTTAATGTCATTAGTGTTGCAGCACCCTGAATGATGATTGCAAACAATTGAGTCACCTTGCTTGGGAAATGATTGTATTTCACTCCCTCAATCAATGCTTGAGCACGCTCATTCAAATATGCTTCCTCATACGTCGGAAATAAATTAACTAGCTCTTTTAAACACCAATCTGCTGCTGTTTTTGAAAAACCGCGCCCACTGCCAACATCAGTGTATTGCTTGCTCTCAGGATCAAATCTGCCCATAAAGCGCATACTGGAAACTTGCAATAAAATTTTTCTATCTATCTCTGAATTCAAAACAGCATCTAACACACTGTGCAAATCGCTAGGCAATAAACTAGGAGCTTTTCTCAGTAGCGTAATCACATTGAGCACCATAGATGTGGTTAGTAAACAGGAAAACGGTCCATGAATAACGTGACCCACATGACAATCTAGGCGCCCGATGACCCTTACTTGCATCATATCCATGTACTGCTTCTCATTAACAAATATCTCACTGGTTGATCGTATCATATGCTTTCTCTACGTCTATAACTTCATTACAACAAGTTTTTAACTAGCTTAAAAAATTTGCTCTTATTTAAGAGTATAATACACTGACATTAAGTATTTATTAAATCATTCATGGTCCATTCTGATAGTATTCGAGGCTTGTAACTTGTTGATTTCATCCATTTAAACTATAATATTTAAGTCAATTGTATAGGGAGTACATATGCAAACAACTCATCTTCATGTCAAAAACATACGTTGTGCCAGCTGTGTTGCCAAAATTGAGGCAGCACTCAAGGAGCATGGCATACAAGATGCAAACATTAACTTTGCAGCGCGAAAAGTGTCATTCCCAAGTAATATCGATCCTGCTGTGGTTGCCAACGTCCTCAAAGAGATTGGCTATGACACAGTTGCCGTGAATAACGAAGCTGAGGCAGCCAAGCAAGAGAAAAAACAAACGCAACGCAAAACTGCCAACACACTCATTGCTTTGACTTTAGCAATTATATTCACCGTGATTGACACCTCATCTCTGGCGCCACAACTCACCACACAGCACGGTCAAGTTGCTGCTGTTCTCATCGCACTAGTAACACTCATTGCGATGGTCATTGCCGGTGGTGATTACTACCTCGGTTTTTGGCGCTCATTAAAAGCGCGCCATGCTACCATGGATACATTGGTTGCACTGGGCACGGCAGCTGCGTGGATTTTTTCTTGCTTGGTAATAATCACACCAACATCATTTTCAACGCATAATCAGGCGCTCTATTTTGAAGCAGCTTTATGGGTCTTGGCCTTTATCAACTTTGGTCAACTGATAGAGCACAGGGCAACCAGTCGCTCAGACAAAGCGCTGAGCGCCCTGCTCAACTGTCAGGAAAAAACTGCCACACTCATGCAAGCTGATGGTACTTACAGTGAAGTTGACGTGTCATCACTGGTTATCGGTGACCATGTGCGTGTTGCTGCCAATAGCCGCATTCCCATTGATGGGCGCATTATTCGTGGTGAATCACGAGTGGACGAATCTATGCTTACAGGCGAGTCTAAACCAATCCGCAAAGTCACAGCTGATACGGTGAGTGGCGGCACCATCAACCAAGCCGGTGTGCTGATCATTGAAGTAACCGCCATTGGCGAAGACACAGCTTTATCGCAAATTATCGCGGCGGTGGAAAAAGCCAAGTCCATTAAACCATCACTGGCGCGCATAGCAGACAAAATTGCAGGCGTTTTTGTACCCATTGTGATCTTGATAGCCATATTCACAGCCGTATATTGGTATACTACCACCCATAATGCCTCACTTGCGCTGGTAACCAGCATGTGTGTTTTAATTATTGCTTGTCCGTGTGCATTGGGCTTAGCCAGCCCAGTCAGTATCATGGTTGCCAGCGGCCACCTAGCCAGTAAAGGCATCCTCATTCGTAGCGGAGTAGCTTTAGAAGGCACCGCTAAAATCACACATGTGTTTTTCGATAAAACGGGCACGCTAACACTGGGCAAAGCCAGTATTACCGGCATTATATCCACGGGTGAATATGACGAAGATACGCTGTTAAGATATGCTGCCTGTGTGGAGCGGGATGCCTCGCATCCTATTGCTCAAGCAATTGTGCATGCCGCGCAGGAGAAAAAAATATCACTCTCACAGGCTGATGATATTTGCAGTCACACCGGTCAAGGCATCACTGGCACTGTATCAGGTCAACACATAGTGATAGGCAATCAACGTATGATGCAGGCCGAAAACATTGACATAACAGCACTTGAGCACACGATGCAACGCTGCCATGAACGTGCAGAAACAGGGATTTTAGTCGCTGTTGACAAGCGCATTGCTGGATTGCTGTGCATTACCGATGACCTTAAACCAGATGCGCTAGCACTGATTCAAAAAATACAAGCCATGCATATCACTGTCAGCCTACTGAGTGGTGACACAGAAGCCACTGCTAAAGCCGTTGCCAAGCAGCTGGGCATTAACGAAGTCATCGCTGAAGTGACTCCTCAACTCAAATGTGAAGCGATTGTTGCAAAACAAGCACAAGGGCATTCTGTTGCGATGGTCGGCGATGGCACCAACGATGCGCCAGCACTACAAGTTGCTGATGTCGGTATAGCCATTGGCACTGGCACAGATGTGGCCATAGAAGTGGCTGATTTAGTATTAATGCAAGACGATCTGGCGTGTATTTCCACTGTGATCAGCAGCGCAAAGGCAACTGTACGTAACATCAAACAAAATTTCATTGGTGCTTTTACATACAACACTTTAGCCATACCACTTGCTGCTGGCATATTATACAATCACTTCCATTTTCTACTGAATCCTGCCATTGCCAGTGCAGCAATGGCTGCATCATCGCTAACAGTGGTTGCAAATGCACTGCATCTAAAGCGTAGATGGCGGTAGGCTGGCGCTCAAACCCTAACCAAAGCAAAGCGATAATAGACATAATATTATCAGTATTCGATAAGGCCATAAGCAAAGGCTAATATATTAGCCACACGGCTTGCGTGGGAAGAATTGCTGTAGCATAATGATTTTCGTCAGGTGGTACGACTAATATACAGCCTACTCATCTAACATTTTTTTGAACATAACCCTGGAGAACCAAACATGCGAGCAGGTAGCAAAGATCAAATTTTAATCGAAGAAGGAGCAGCTTCAACCGCAACTACGAGGGCGGATGCGGATGCGCCACCACCACAAAAGCCAGTACGATCTGCAAGCAAAAATTCAGCGCGGACTCAGGACGCTCAAGCTCGTAACGGCGAATCAGCAGACTCTCAGTCAGATAGTGAAGAGTCACGGTCAGCTTCACTACCATCTGAGCCACCACCTGCTGTACCCATTAAAAAAAGTAATGCTGATAATGCCACCGAAGGTAACGCGATGCGCCCACCAAGTCCTGAGGCCCAGCAGCGAAGCAATAGTTCCGCGTCTGACAATACTACCAGTGATAGTGAAGACATAGATGCGGACCCCAGTATGAACGGGGCCAGCACAACAAGCTCTACCCTTGCGACTAATGGTGAGCCAGTAAGAGCTGACGACCTGTCAAGCGGTGTTGTGGGTGGTGCTGAAACTATGGCCGATGCGAAGGAACCAGCGGTACAGGCAGCTACGGAAACAGAGAGCCCAATATTTTACTCTATCGCAGACTTTTCAAAGCGCAGTAGTCTATTCAATAGCGCACCCCGGTACAGTGCAGCCAGCATACTTGATGAAGCTGAGGCGTTTGCGTCAGATCCAGGAACATTTGATGGCACGTATGATGCAGACTTCAAAAATTTTGAACTAACCCTGGCGCAACGGAGCATTAGGGGAGACATGCCTGCTAAATCACTTTTCCTGCTTGAGCTTGCAAGACTCGTAAAGGGAGCTGGTGTGACCGCAACAAACGTAAATGAAGCAGTAAGTGAAGAATCGAGTGAGAAAATGGAGAAAGCATGCAAAAAGATTAACGCTGACAAAGACGACTTAGTGACTCTCATTGCGCGCATGAGCAGAGGCTGTCGCGAGGCTCCAATATATAACAACATTAAGAAGCCTTTGACTACTAATCAAACTTATACAGAAGGTTCAACTGCCTGGTTCTTGAGTAAAGCTTGTGAAGCATATCAAAAAGCAGAAGAGCTCGTTAACGATCATAGAGTGGATGTGCTTTAGCACTTTGATAGCACTATTTATGGCTCTAAAAAACCGCGCTTAGCGCGGTTTTTTTGTGGGGGCAACAGTATTGAATGACGCGGTGTCAAGTAGCCTAAAAATAATGATGCTGTTGCACGCTTTATTGCTGCATGACAGAGCCTTGCAGCGAGCACCATAACAGAAAAACACCCTGCAGTGCCCTGAATAGATAATTTATTACTCAACGCTGGTTGATTTATTCACTTTTACTGGCAGATGGCCCTGTTATGTCAAGCGCTAGGAGTGACCGTTGTTGCCGATCAAATAGCATCCCGCCGCCTGCCAACAAGCCAATACTACTCACCAAGGAACCAACACCACTGACCGCCGTAATGCCTATACTAACACCAGGAGCCTGCTCAAAACTATGGATTATAACATGCTTTAAAACAGCCAAACTCGATGTAGCATTTCGCGAAACCATAAGCGAACAAGCGGCGACAGCTACCAAAGCCATCACCGCCACAGTCAACACTACCCCAGCCCAGGACAGCAGTAATGGCCTCACTGTTGATCTCACTGATGATGTATCAACCTTATAACAACCACCCTGAATAGCCGCTTGCAATTCTTTTGGAACAGATTGAAAACGGAATAGTGGAGGCAGTGTGTGACGCTTCAACGCTAATTTTGACAGCTCAGATTTCAACAACAATAGCATGTCATCACTCATTGTATTGACATCGAAATCCGGTGTGTCAAACTGCTTACGAGCAGTTTCAGAAAAGTACGATAACGTATAACGCTTAAAATGCTCAAATGCTTGCAACCGTCGATCTCTTGGCCCATCATTCGCAGCCAACACAGCATTCAATTTACAGTGCGAAGTCAAATCGCGCAACAATGGAAGTGGTAAACCACCTTTTAGCTGGTCTTGATAAAAACCAGTATGGGACTTGAAAACAGCACGTGTAAAACGATGACAATCAGCACTCGGAGCACCTGTTTTTCTTATTTTTTCTTTAACATTCTGACTTGTACTTCCAGCATATCCTTCTAAGGATTTAATTTGTTTATTACATATCTGGCGTAATTTTTTGTCTGATTTAATCAGAGGTTTGATTGGAATAAGCTTAAGCGCAGCATCATAGTACTGATAGGCATAAGCTTGGCTAAACCGTGTATACTCGCGTGCTGCCTGCGCTGACAGCGGTGCCAATGCTGTGATCATCGAAAGCGGGTAGCTTTTTTTAAGCGGTGATTTTTTATCTTTACTCGCATCTTCATACTCGACAACCCATGCATCAACTGACGTAAAGGGGGCTAAAATGGTCGACACATTATGCTTCATTCGTATAGACAACATATGTTCGATCTTAATTTGTTTTGTATTCGTGTCTCTTCGACACAATGCAGTGACATGATGAAAGGGGTTTCCCTTATTCTTAATAATAGCCAAATAATACTGCGATTGATTTCCTGCCATTTTCGCCTCACTACACTACTGACTCATTCGAATCATCTTCGGATTGATACGGTCAAAGCTTGTGTCTACCTAAACCAATCACTTGCGCACAAAGTTAACAGATTGTTGATGCGCCGACGCCTATTGATTACTTAATCAACACCTGATCACTGATACCCATTAACAGTGTGTCACATATCGAGCAAT
This sequence comes from Coxiellaceae bacterium, assembly GCA_047404195.1. Taxonomy (GTDB): domain Bacteria; phylum Pseudomonadota; class Gammaproteobacteria; order JAJRRL01; family JAJRRL01; genus JAJRRL01. The sequence continues at coordinate 54,091 of JBDOIU010000012.1, read as the reverse complement.
ATTGCAACCGGTTATACAAATCACGTGAGATATCAGCGCTAGCACATGCACAGATAAACTTCATTCATACTTGGCCGCTGCTTGACAAGATTCGAGTTGTATTTTATTATTTAGCTTACGTTAGACGTTATTAAACGCTTACTAGCTGAAAGCTATTCAATTATGCAAAGTATTTTTAGTCGAATTATTAGGAAGAAGGCATGAAAGAAGATGTAATTAATATAGTGTGCCAACTCAACGCGCCTGGTAAAGGTATAATCGACGCATTTCGGCATCTTATCTGCACACTAGTCGTTGTACAAAAGCACCTTCAAGGACTCCGAGCAAGTATGCAGTGGCCAGACAATATTGATGCGCAGTATCAAGATATCATGACGAAAATCGAAACGCTGGTGACAATACATGCGCAAAATAGCGAGGCTAAGATTGCGGATATTAAGGTCATTACCAACTCCGACATACTGCGTTTAACACGCGAGGTATTTGAGTGGTCACTCACTATCGCCAAAACTCACCCGGGTGTGATTTCAACATGGTCTGATTTACACTGGCATACCATAACAACAGATGACAAACCAACTTTGGATACCCACAAAGCATCCACCCGTGGTGCAACTGATAATTTATTCGCGTTCCTACAGCGAAAATGTGAAGAAATTAATACAGATGCATTTTTCAATTGGTGGGATAATGTCAAAACATATCACGATGCGTACATACACTTGGGATTCATAGATCTAACAGAACAAAATATTGCTGAAATCAGCTCTCTACTCGACTCACTATTTCGTCCTAGAACCATTGCATTCTACAAGGCAGTCATCGAGGGGCAACCTAGCAAGTCGGCAGCTCAGGTGCTTATGGGAATAGCAGGCGCCTGTGGACTAACCGAAACAGAAATGGTAGCAAGCCCCAAAAGACGTTCCTTTGGAGAAAGGGTCTTTCAGCCAGGTAATGTAGCAAAATTAAGTAAAGTTTTGATGGGGGATGACCCAAAACAATCACCCGTAAAAGCAATGGCAAAGCTTGGACGATGCAGCCCAACTAACAAACGTAACGACCGCTTACGACATCTACTACAATCAGATCATCTAATCGAACACTACTCAGCTGCAAGAGTGAAGCCTCTACTTGCCACAGAACACAGTAAAATAGAAGCATTGTCTAGCGAATTATTAACGCTTACTGGATGCGCAAGGAGCAGCAAGAGAGAAGATCATATTGCGCAACTGAAAGCGAAATTCAATAAAGCATACAAAAAATATAATGTAGAATGTGTCCAACACGCTGAGGCGTGTAGGACTCTACAGCGCGGTCTGCTGGCCTGCGAGACAAGCGAGCAAAGCGATGCTATTATTGCTCAATATGTACTTACAACAGAGCCAGATCGACCCAGATTCATGACAGATAGTACTGCAAGTAATGATGATCACTCCTCCAAAACCATTATTCGTCTACCAGAAGAAAGAGAAGCGTTTAAAAGATGTCCAATATTCCGGGAGCAGTGGACGAGAAGCCGCAAACAACACAAGCAGGCAAAATCACTCTTTGATGCCTATAACAATATGGATCAACTCATCAGCGATCTACAGCAAGCAGCAGACGCATACCAGAAACACACAATGACAAAATTTATGAGACTTAAAAAGCTGATCTATGGAGGCATTGGGCTTAACCCAGAGCAAGGCACTTATACATTCAAGGAACACTTTCAAGGGTGCGCCATCTTTGCCCCTTACCTCGAATCACTCAATACTGCACTGCATGCATGCGTCGCAGCAACAATTGAGCTTCATACTCCCAGCTTAATAACAGATATAGCCACATTAACACGAGGTGATCAAGCAATAGCTATTCATACTTTCATTACTTTCTCGGATACAGAAAGAGCCTATATCAGCAAAATGCAATCAACACCAAACTGTATACAAGAAGCACTGCGCTCTTTAAACACGCAACTCAATATATACACAAACATGGAAAATTTTAGTCAGATACTCAGCAATCACGCAGAGATGTCAATGCCAGATTTACCAAAAGCATTACAAGGCACTATTTCATTTAATCCAGCGACAAATCAATATGAACTTATTAAACAATACCCCGCACTCAGTGATGCGCTACAGACACTCAACGAAAACCTGCAAGCTGCACAGCTATCCTGGCTGAGCCATTTTCGTGATAACCTCACACACTGGTGCATGCAAGAGAGCCCCATACCTGCAAGGTGTCAGTCTTTTCTCGTGCTCAACGAAGCAGGATTTTCACTACAGGATTGTGCACACAATGAATTCGATAACATAATGAGTGATCTCAACACGCGCTATCAACACATCATGGCAACAAAAAAACAGCTCACTGATTTTGGCCAAGCCATTACCGAACACGATGAAGCATCCTTTCCTCAAATCCCAGACACGTTGCAATTTATCATTACCTTTAACCATGAAACCAACCAATACAGACCAATCCATGCTGACACACCGATTCCTGGCCTCAAAGAACTCAATGCGTTATACCAAACAGCCCAGAAGAAATGGCTAACTGCTTTTGGTCAAGCCATCACCAAACATGATAAAGACTCTTTCCCTGAAATCCCAGTCGTCTTGCAAGCAATCATTGTTTTTGATGCTGAGAAGAACGAATACAAGTCACGCATTAACAATCAATCGCTAGACGGTATCGATCAGCTTAATCAGTCATACCATGCTGCGCAACATAAATGGCTTAAAGACTTCAATAACACCTTAATGCGTCCTTTTGAACAAGGTGAGGACGTACCTGAACGTCTCAGGAACAGCATAGAGATTACTAATGATACTAATCCTATGATGTCGAACAAACTCAATTCAAATCATGAAATCCAGACAGCAGTCGATATACTTAACAAAAGGCAAACACTCCTTCGTAAAAAAATCACAAGTAACACCATCGGAAAAATTTTAGTGATCACTGGCATCGCACTGTGTGCGGTGACAGCAATATTGGCTGTGTTTGCATTTGTAAGCTCAGGCTCTATACCAGCTATATGTATACCGGATCTCAAAATAGCAACCGAAACGTTCACAGCTATGAGTGCTGGCTCATTAGCCACTAGTAGCGCCTCATTTATTGCCAGCTGCTGCCATACGCAATCGCTCAATAAGAAAGTACTGCAGTGATCCAACTGACATGTAAGCTGCGGCACTGGATTAGCACGAATCAATGAATATCCATTCAAATGCCAGTGCCACATACTAGCAAGTGGTGGCACTTGTCTTAATCAACATTTTTTTTAAGCACTATTTTCAAACCATGAAACACCAAGTCAGGGATAATGGCATCAAAATAATTTTCTTCTAAAAATAGTTGTGCAAAACCACCTGTCGCTAATACCAAGGCAGGTTGCTCAGCAAAGCACTGCGCTTGATATTGTGCCACCAATGATTGCACACCACCAAGCTGTGAATAATATATCCCCGATTGGATGTTGCCTTCGGTGGTCTTACCCAAGGCGACAGGTGAATCAACAATGGTTACCTCTGACAACTTGGCTGCACGTTGACAGATGGCTTGCATGGATGTGCGAATACCTGGAAAAATAGCACCGCCTAAATAGCATTTTTGCTGTGAAACAGCGCAGACAGTTGTTGCCGTACCAAAATCAACCACAATGACATTACGTTGTGGATAAAAGGCCAATGCCGCCACTGCCGTGGCAATGCGGTCTGCACCCAATGTCTGTGGGTTTTTTACCTGCAAACTGAGGCCAGTCTTTACCCCTGGCGCCAATAGCAAGGGTGTGATATCCAAATACTTAATACACGCTGCACGAATAGAATAATCCAGCATAGGTACCACCGAACAACAAACCACATCGCTGACTGCAGATACATCTAAATTATTCTCACGAAAAACATCGCGTAAAAAGATACCAAACAAATCTGATGTCAATGCTGTTTGACTGGGATAACGAAAGCGTAAAACAATATCGTTGCCATCAAACACACCAGCATAAATATGCGTGTTACCAATATCCAAACATAAAATCATACACCACCCCTAACGCGGCAAGTTAATGACTTTCGGCTCAATGCGGTCTTCGCTCGGGTTGTACAGACCATATGATAAGATAAAAATCTCATCTCCCACTTCACAACGACGCGCTGCGGGCCCATTCAGTGCAAAAACACCACTGCCCACCTCTCCAGCAATGACATATGTTTCTAAACGCTCGCCATTATTGAGGTTAACAATCTGCACTTTCTCATTTTCGACTATATTAGCCTGCCGCATCACATCACTGTCAATGGTGATGCTACCAACGTAGAATAATTCCTTCTGCGTCACTTTTGCATAAGCAATTTTAGATTTCAAAGCACTGATATACATTATAACCTCCAATTTATATGGTCTATTAATCGAACATTGCCAATGTAAAAAGCAATGTAAACAGTTTGTTGCACACGCTGACAATACTCAACGCGTGCACCCAATGCTTGCAAGTCAGCAATGACACAGTCCAAGGATCCTTCACAAGCATGAAAACGTTGTGTGCAGGCTACTGCCAATGCACGCTCCTCTGTGCTTAAACGCTGTAAACGCGAACTCAAAGGCAAGCCATCTACAGCACGTTTGGTCTCAACAGCAACGATTTCAACCGGTAGAAAAAATGTTTTTACCAAACAACGCACTGCCTGCAGCTGCTCATCATCTTTTTTACCAAAATAAGCCTTCGCTGGCGCAACCAATAATAGCCACTTTAATACGACTGTTAACATTCCATCAAAGTGACCAGGGCGATGCACCGCCTCACAACCGGAGACAATATCACCGCTGCCTTGCAGTGAAATCTGATGCTGTTGCGCATATATTTCGACGACAGACAAAATCAATACCACATCTACACCACACTGCTCTGCCAGCAAACAATCCGCAGCCTGCGTGTTGGGGTAGCATTCAAAATCTTTCGTACGATTAAACTGGGTTGGATTCACAAAAACACTCAACACGACAGTATCACACTCAGCACGCGCCTGCTTGAGTAAAGCAGCATGCCCTGCATGTAATGCCCCCATGGTTGGCACAAAACCCAATTGACCCGGCAAGGTCTGGCGCAGTGCTTGCCACGCTGATACTGCTTTAATGATCTGCATGTATCACCTCTTTATATGTGTGCTCTTGTACAGGGAATTCAGCCGTTTTCACCGACGTGACATAATCATGCATGCATTGTGTCATGGTCTCAGCCAGCGATGCATATTGACGTACAAAGCGCGGCACTTTGCCAGGCGTCAATCCCAACATATCATGTGTCACTAGAATTTGACCGTCTGTATCAGCGCCTGCACCAATACCAATCGTGGCTATCGACAGTCGTTGTGTTAACTCACTGGCAAAGGTTGCTGGCACACATTCTAGAACCAAGGCAAAACAACCTGCATCTTGGCAACGCTGTGCTTGTGCTTGCAGCAGGGCTTGTGCAGACTGCGTTTTGCCTTGTACTCGATAACCACCCAACTGATGCACATGCTGTGGCGTCAAACCAATATGCCCCATCACTGGAATACCAGCAGTCACAAGCGCAGATATATTCTCACACTGCTGATCATCAGCCCCCTCACATTTGACTGCATGAGCGCCAGCATGAATCATGGCTTTGGCAGCCAGCAATGTATCTTTGACTGATAAACGATCGCTGAGAAAAGGCAAGTCCGCCACAATTAACTGCGAGCCAATACCGCGTGCAACTGCAGCCACATGTGTGCGAATCATATCGACAGTTGCATAAGTTGTATTGTCATAACCATGTACCACCATGGCAACGGTATCGCCGACCAATACCGCATCAATGTTAGATTTTGCAATACAACACGCTGTTGGATAATCATAACAGGTTAACATTGTCAGCGGTGCATTATCATGACAACGCTTGGTAAATCGCTTGATACTCATCCCATTGCTCCTCAGTTAAAGTACGTTTAATCACGACTTGAAAAATATCGTCCATTGGTGTGTCACGCATAGCCATGGCATTACGTGCCAATACCGCCCAATCCTGTCTGGCAATCGGACCCGTCAGGGCGTGCTCGGGTTGCTGCTGCAAATTATTGAATGTGGCTTGCATGAACGGCATACAGTCCGCCTGCGCAATACCAAATGTTTCTGCCATGGTACGGATGAATGCTTGCCAAATCAGACAAGTGAAATTATTCGCTAATACACACTGCGCATGGTAAAACGCGCGCTGGTTACCGGCAATGCGATAATGCGGGTTAGGCAACCCAGGTAAACATTCAGACCAAGCAGGACCATCTTCGGCGATACAAAATGGAATCGCTTGATACGCGGCATGTGTGTATAACTGCGATGCAAAGCTCTGCATAGGATGGGCAAAAACAGCTGGAGCAGCCTCAACCAGCGCTGAACAATGTATCCAGCATGCTGCTGGCGCGGCATCGTGGTATGCCGATAATAGACCTTCAATGGCGTGATCACTCACTAACAACAGGATATGCGTTGCTTGCGCTAACATTGAACGCAGCGCTTGACTCGACTGCTGGCGTCGTGACCACTGTTGAGGTGCCAGCCCCTGCAACTGCAAGTAGTGCAGCATATGCCGTGCCAAACGACCATCACCTAAAATTAAATATTGCGGTACTTGTCTCACGATCAAGTCCTCATGCATAAAATAAAACTGTCTAAAAGAGCGTCACTGCCCTGGTGGGTCCATGCGCAACATCAGTCTATGCCAACGTCGCCAGCAATGCAAACGCTCACGACTTGATCAAGCCACAGTGCTGTGCTCAAAAAGCCACCCACAACATAAGTCATTGTTTTTAAACACTTTAATTGCCTTCCCCCAGCCTTGCACACAATTGTATCCACAGTTTTTGGGGATAACAACAGTGGCAAAATACCTTTCATTCTCTCTATCCTATTGATTTTAAACAACTTTATTGACATTCCCCGCGCTTGCACACAATAGTATCCACAGTTTCTGGGGATAACCGCACTGGTGCAATGTGCACCAGAGACCATAAGCCATTGATATAATGTCATTTTTTTTCAATTCCCCAGGCTTGCACACAATAGTATCCACAGTTTCTGGGGATAACAATCCTGGCATATTGATGCACAGCGCCCGTAACTCGTTGTTTTTAATGGCTTTTAATATCAATAGGCTATGCACAGCATTACACACAACCTTATACACAAGCACCGCTTACCCAGCCTGTTTGATTAAAACTCTGTTGAGATCAAGGGCATATCAGCAGCGAAAATGGTGACATCATATCAAAACTAGACAGAGGGCAGATCATCTTGCATAATGGCTTCTTCAGTGTGGTGTAACCATGATTCCTGCCACCTGATCAATTTGTTCAACTGCCATAGGAGTGACCTAAACCATGGATATTCGCAAAATTCGTAAACTGATCGAGCTGATGGAAGAAACCGAAATGGGCGAAATAGAAGTAACCTCGGGTGATGATAAAGTACGCATCAAGAAACAAAGCAGCGCCAGCTCACAAGCCATTGCCTACGCACCAGCGCCAATGGCTGTCCCTGCACCAGCAGCACCTGCACCTGCACCAGCAGCAGCGCCAGCGGAGTCAAGTAGCACTGTCCCCGATGGACATCAAGTCAAATCACCCATGGTCGGTACCGCTTACATTGCCAGTGCGCCAGGTGAGCCACCATTTGTAGCCATCGGTCAACGGGTTAATGTCGGTGACACCATCTGTCTTATCGAAGCGATGAAAATGTTCAACAAAATCGAAGCAGATCGTGCTGGTGTAGTCAGTGCCTGCTTGATTAACAACGAACAGCCCGTCGAATTTGATCAACCTCTCTTTATCATTGACAGTAGCGAGTAATCATTATGTTTAACAAAGTTCTTATCGCCAACCGTGGCGAAATTGCCTTGCGCATCTTGCGTGCCTGCAAAGAGCTGGGCATCGAAACAGTTGCTGTATACTCCAGCGCAGATGCTGACCTCATGCATGTGAAATTAGCTGATGAAGCAGTTTGTATCGGCCCTAATAGCAGTGCTCAGAGCTATCTACGCTCTGAGGCTGTCATTGCAGCAGCAGAGATTACCAATGCCGATGCCATTCATCCAGGCTACGGTTTTTTAGCAGAAAATGCTGACTTTGCCGAGCAAGTAGAAGAAAGTGGTTTCATCTTCATTGGACCAACTGCCAAAACCATCAATATCATGGGTAACAAGGTGTCAGCGATTGAGGCCATGTCAGCTGCTGGCATCCAATGTATCCCCGGCTCAGGTGGCGCACTCGGTAAAGACGACAGTCAGAATCAAGCCATTGCTGAGCGTATCGGCTATCCGGTACTCATCAAAGCTGCCAGTGGCGGTGGTGGTCGTGGAATGCGCGTTGTGCACGATGCATCTGAATTAGTACACTCCATTGCAACAACCCAAACAGAAGCGCAAGCAGCATTTGGTGATGGTACTGTTTATATGGAAAAATTTCTCACCACACCAAGACACATTGAAATTCAAGTCATTGGTGACGGCCAGGGAAATGCCATTCATCTGGGTGAGCGTGATTGTTCTATACAGCGTCGTCATCAAAAAGTCATTGAAGAAGCACCGGCGGTTGGTATCACTGCAGAGGAGCGAGCACAGATCGGTGAGACATGTGTCAAAGCCTGTCAAAGCATCAGTTATCGTGGTGCAGGTACCTTCGAATTCTTGTATCAGGATGGTGAGTTCTACTTCATTGAAATGAACACGCGTGTGCAAGTAGAACACCCAATCACTGAAATGATCACGGGGGTTGATATCATCAAAGCTCAGCTGCAAGTGGCTGCTGGCGAAGGCTTACCACTCACACAAGATGATATTTCTTTGCATGGTCATGCTATTGAATGCCGAATCAATGCTGAAGATCCCAAAAGCTTCTTGCCGTGTCCTGGTAATATCACCAATTACCATGCACCGGGTGGTTTGGGCGTGCGTATTGATTCGCACATTTATGCTGGCTACCGCGTGCCACCATACTATGATTCTATGATTGGTAAGTTAATCACATATGGTGAGACACGTGATATTGCGATTGCAAAAATGCGTCAGGCATTAAACGAGTTGGTTATCGAAGGCATTAAAACCAATACCAGCTTGCATCAAATGCTGCTCGATAATGCAGATTTTCAAACAGGTGGACACAACATTCACTTTCTCGAAAACTTGCTGAAAAAAGATGACTGATGCAACAATCATGTGGCAACAGCTCAGTGTTGTCTGCCACCGTAGTTTGTTCGAGAAGCTTTCTGATGGCCTGACAAAACTGGGTGCTGTCGCAGTGACGATGGCGCCTACTGATGGGAATACATCCGCATGCCATGCCGATCAAGTTGAATTGACCGCACTTTTCTCAATCAACGCAGACTGCCCTAAAGTATGTCAAACACTACAAGCGCAAGGTGTGCTACCTGCAGGCATGCCCGCCACCATCAAGCCCTTGGCTAATAAAAATTGGGTGCAAGAAACACAACAATATTGGCAAGCATTCTCTGTGCTTAACCGCCTTTGGGTTGTACCCAGCTGGGATAAAAAACCGAGTGGTAAACAGGCCTGCATCAAGATCGATCCTGGCTCAGCATTTGGCTGCGGCACACACGCCAGCACACAACTCTGCCTTGAGTGGCTTGCCCAGCAACCATTACAACAGACTACCTGCCTTGATTTTGGTTGTGGCTCAGGCATTCTATCATTTGCAGCTGCTGCACTCGGTGCCAAACACTGCATTGCCTATGATATTTGTCCAGATGCCACTCAGGCTACGCTAACCAATCAAACAAATAATATCGACATTGCGCAACATGTTACTGTACGTGAAACATTACAGGCCACCGATCACGCCGATATCATCATTGCAAACATGTTGGCACAACATATCCTATCCTCTCAAATCGCACTGAACTCACATTTACGCCCGGGTGGTCAGCTCATTTTATCAGGCCTCATTGACAGTGATATTGAACGCATTACAGCTGCTTTTTGCAAAGAAATGACCTTAATTGATTTATCAGAAAAAGCATCTTGGTATCGTATGGTTTGGCAAAAAGCAGATTAACGATGACGCTAAACTACCACGACCGGTGATGGTGTATGATGCATGGGCACATGGTGCCCACATTGATGATGCTGCGCACACTTTTGTAGATAAGCAATCCATGCATAATCATGCATATAATCACTCGCATCTTGAAACCATAATTGATCTGATTGCAATTTGTTGCCTTGTTCACTGGCTGGCACAATATGCAGTGCAGCATCGTGCAATATCTGTGTCGGTGTTGCCAGCACAAGATCCGTTGGCAAGATAAGCTCTGCGGTAGCAGATACAATGCAATGCACACTGACGGGTAACTGAGACTCTAAGGTATGCCATGGCAATACTGAGGAAGTCATTTCAGATGCCTGACACAACACCAGGCGATCAATGCCCAGCGCATGCACCAAAACCGGTAGCGTCCACCAAGCCAAAGTATCAAATCGTTGCACGACAATTCGGTGCCATTGACGAGCCGTCTTCTGTAAACGCAAACATAATTGCATTGCTGATAACATATCTTGCCAGAGTGCTAACTGCAGCATGAAAGAAACATCCTTCGTCTCAAACGACGCCATCGCCCAACGACAATCTAAGGCACGCCACACCTTACCTGCAGGACCATGAATACACGCCCACTGCTGCTCATCATGCGGGTACTGTTTTGCAGCCAATGTCACTGCTGACGTGCAATAACGCTGCAACGCGACTAAACCCTGCTGTACCAAAGCACGCCAACCCATTTTTTTAATGAGTTGATGACTATCTGCTGGCGTCAATATAATCGTCATCGATCACGGTACCCTTTCTCAAAACTTGGTGCTGAAAAATTTCCTCACAACCTTTCTCAAACAAATCAAAAGCAGCTTCATCAAACTGCATGACCTCTTTGGCTGTGAAGATCAATGGCAGTAATGCTGTAAAGGTATTACTGATGACATAATGGTCGCTGTGTGCCTCGATATGCTCATGCAGTTGACCCGCACCAAATCCAACAAACGATGTGATTGCACCAGCCATACAAACATCATTCATACCATCACCCACATGCATGACACGCTCGCTGTCCCGACAAAGCTGTTTGATCAATGTTAACTTGCCGGACATTCTGGTCAGCTCTGATTGCTCCTCAAAGCCGCTGTACTCACCGTTCGCATCAAAGTAACAATCCACTGCGTAGACTTGATCTCTTGGAATCTGTAGATGCGTAGCAAAATCACGCACACAAGGTAGAATACCGGCAGATAATACATAAACACGCTTTTTAAATGCTTGCAGCAAAGCAATCACCGTTTCGGCTTCCGGTGTACGATGTGCAAAATAAATGTCTCCAATACTGGCTACTTGGGTTGCGGTTGGTGCAATCAATGCCAAACGATCACGGTATAAACCTAAATCCAAGCCTGTCTCGTACATGGCCTTGTGCGTCATTTTTTTGACATCAGCCAGCACACCCGCCTGCTCAGCCAATACTTCTACACCCTCAACAGCGCTGAGTGTTGCATCACAATCAAAGGAAATTGCATCAAGAGGCTCCTGCGGAAGCCATACACTGACTTGCTCAAGCAAGCCCATTTGTTTATTACTCAGTTTCACACTGCATCCTTAGAAAGTAATCTGTTCACTATCAAGCCAGTATTTGTGTAGCTCAAATCCAAACACTGACTATAGTCTATTATACCTCTTTAACGTGGTGAAAGCGATGCCACCCAAACCTGGGCAAATGGCAAACACCACTAGACCCAACAACCACTGAAAACTGGGGCCACCTGTGAATCATACCCGCTGGCAATCGAAACGCAGCTTTATTTTTGCAACAGCAGCATCGGCTGTCGGTTTAGGGAATATCTGGCGCTTCCCCTATTTGGTGGCGCATCATGGTGCAGGCGCCTACGTGCTGGTCTACTTATTGGCTGTGCTGGTATTGGGTTTACCACTCCTCTTTGCCGAGGCGATCATTGGACGTACCGGCCGCGGTAATCCTATTCATGCCATTCGCAGTTGTGCACTGAAACATGGCCGGTCTCGATATTGGTGTATCTTTGGCGGCATGGGCGTACTGTCGGGGTTTCTGATCGTATCCTATTACTGCGTGATCACTGGCTGGGTCGGTGACTATTTACTGCGGGCAGTGGGTCAACAGTTTCATGGTATCAACGCAGCTGATGCTAAACAGCTTTTTACGACTCTAAAACATTCCCCATGGCGCGTCCTCATCAGTGACACACTGGTTTTTCTTGCCACTGCCATTATCTTAATGCGCGATATACAAAAAGGCTTAGAGCCTATTATGCGCTGGATGTTTCCGTTGTTACTGATCATGCTATGTGGATTGTTTTGCACCAGCTTCATACGTCCTTCGTTTGCAAAAGCCTGCCATTATCTATTTGTAGCTGATTTTTCTACACTCAGCGTGCATGATATTTTATCTGCTATTGGGCAAGCATTTTTTAGCCTGAATATTGGAGTAGCAATCACCATGATGTTCAGCGCTTACCTACCTGACAATATATCATTACCCAATGCATTAGGCTGGGTAGCCATTTCGGACACTGGTATTGCCTTAGTAGCCGGCTTAATTATCTTCCCCATCACCTTACAATTTAACTTGGCTGATGTCAGTGGTCCTGGGCTGATTTTCCAATCACTGCCCGTCGCTTTTGGACACATGGCAGGCGGTTCTTGGCTGGCAGTCTTATTTTTCTTATTACTGTTCTTTGCAGCATTCTCATCAGTCATAACGCTACTTGAGCCCACACTGGCATGGCTGACAGAGCGATTCCAATGCCGCCGCTCAACAGCAGCACTGGGCGCTATTGGTGCTGCTTGGCTGCTGAGCTTACTAACGATCGCATCATTTTCCTCAATGCAACTGTCTATCGGACAGTACAGTATATTTGAATGGATTGATAAGGCCGTTTCGCATCTTCTACTGCCACTCGGTGGGATTGGCATTGCTTTGTTTGTTGGATGGTGCTTACCAACAGGTACTATTTTAAAGCAGCTGTCATGGAGAAAAAATCAGTTTCTATTTCAATATTGGCGCCTGAGTTGTCGAACCATTGCACCACTTGCTGTTATCTTTATAATATTACAATCATTTTGGAGCCACATACCGTGACCATGCATATTCAAACATACAATGACATTAACCAGTCTGGCTTGGACCTGATATCTGCTGCCGGCTATCACATTGCTGCAGATCAAACAAACCCAGATGCGATTATACTGCGATCACACAATCTGCACGAAACAAAGATCCACCCAAACTGCCTTGTAGTCATTCGTGCTGGTGCCGGTATCAATAATCTTCCACACCAATCATTACTTAAGCAAGGTACGCTATGCTTCAACACACCGGGCGCCAACGCCAATGCTGTCAAAGAACTGGTACTGGCCACCTTCCTCATGAGCAGTCGCCATATTTTATCGGCATGGCAAGCCACACAAGCGCTCACTGGTGACAGTGACTCACTACTGGCGCAAGCAGAAACACTTAAAAAGCAATTTACAGGACGCGAACTACGAGGGCAGACACTGGGTGTTATTGGACTTGGTAACATTGGCGGTATGATTGCTAACACTGCGCTTGATCTCGGCATGCGTGTCATTGGATTTGATCCACAACTGGGTGTTGAGCACGCTTGGCGACTATCTTCATCAGTGCATCGAGCGCACAACTTGAATGATGTTTTAACTCAGAGTGATTTCATCACACTAAATGCCCCCCTGAATGATCATACGCAGCACCTATTGAGCAAGGCAAGCTGCCAGCAACTGAAACCACACGCTTGTGTTGCCAATTTCTCACGCGCAGGCATTGTGGACAGTGAAGCCATGCTTGCAGCATTACAAGCTGAACCCTCTCGCCGATATGTTTGTGACTTTCCACAATCATGCTTGCAACAACATCCACAAGCCATTTGCCTGCCACACCTCGGTGCTGGCACCATTGAAGCCACGCAACACTGTGCACGTATGGCAGCACAACAGCTCATTGATTTCATAGAGTATGGTCACCTCACTCATGCCATCGCTTTTCCAGACACGCAACTCAGTCAGTCAGGCCAATCACGCCTCAGCATCATCAATCGCAATGAACCCAACATGATCGCGCAATTTACACAGTGTCTCTCACAACACCAACTGAACATCACCACCATGATCAATCAATCTCAACATGAATACGCTTATAATCTACTGGATGTTGATGAGAAAATATCAGCAACATTGCTGCAAGAAATGCAGAACCTGCCAGGCGTCATTCGAGTGCGTCACATTTATTGATTAAGCATCTAAAGCCAAAACTGTACGTATGAATGGAATGGTCAAGCGTCTTTGTGCTGTCAGTGCCGCACGGTCCAAATGCTTAATGAGTGCAGTCAAATGTGCTAGATCTTCTGAGTAGCGACGCATTAGAAAAAGTGCCACATCCTGACTGATATCACACCCTAAGCGGGCTGCGCGCTGACACAAAACATGCGCTTTATCGTGCTCAGCCATTTCGGGTAACTCAAAACAAACACCAGAACTTAAACGCGACTGCAAATCCGCCAAATGACACGGTAATGCGCGTGGTGAGGTGTTCGCACTGACAATCAGCGTGCTACCTTGCTCTTGTGCGCGGTTATAAAAATGAAAGAGTGCTTCCTCCCAACCCGCATCACCCATAACAGAGTGAATATCATCCAGGCAAACCAGTGGCAAGTGCTCTAAGGACTGCAAGACTGCTGGCGCAAGCAGTGATTGCTTCAATGGTAAATAGCTTGCGCGACCACGTTCAGAAGGCAATGCATGACAACTGGCCTGTAACAAATGTGTTTTACCAGAACTGGCCTCCCCCCATAAATAAATCAGCGACTCACCATCTGCCAATGCTTTTTGTAAGCACTGCTTGACAATCAATGTTTTGCCAGTTGCATGAAAGTTATCAAAAGTCACATCATCTCTTAAAGTGACCGCTAAAGGGATTTGCTCACTCATGACGATCCCACCCCCCTTCACTAAAAAAACTCACAACCCTATCGGAATCTGCCTTCACGGTCACTGGTACGGGTATGACTGGCTGAGGATCAGCCTGGTAGGTTGACGCGTTACGATAAGGCTCAACCATTGCCTGCTCAGGAGCAGGCTTGTTTAATAAGGGCAGCAACATTGGCTTTGGCGCTGATGGCGACTGGTGTGACTGCGCTGTGACTGATTTTGGTACTTGCAAGGTGTGTAACGCTTCTGATTCACTCATGCTACCCCACAACCAGACACCCAGCGGTGGAGGCAACATATTGCTGGGTAAGTGCTTAAGGCGTCGTAACCCTGCCTGCTGCATCGCCCATGCAACCTGGGTACTTATCTGCCCTTCTCCTCCCTTAAACGATACTTGCATAGGCGACAAGGTATCAGTATGAAGTGAGCGCAGTATTGCATGTGCGTGCATTGCCTGTTGTAGTTGTGTATACGCCTTAAAGTCACGCACCCCCACAATCAATAGTGAAGCTGTGTTACTCATGATTGGTTGATGTGCTGTCGCCATCGCCATGAACCAATGCTGACAGCCCATTTGCACAGCGGTATCAAGGTCATCTGCGGTAATTTGCCAATTCTGTAGTGCAGCAGAGCCTTGTTGCCACCACCACCAGTGTTGCGACCCAGGCGTTAATGCATTGACAAGACAAATACTACTGACCTGATAACGCTTGGCTATTTGACGCAACTGCTCCACCGTTGGCGCCGACTTTTGCCACTGTTGCAGATCGCGCTGATCAGCTAAATCATTTAAGGGCAAGATCAAACTCAAATCATGCTGTTTCGCCAGGGGCAACATTGTTTGTATCGCCGAATGATCAGTGGATAAAAATACCGGTGACTGCCCTGGTTGCTGCGCAATAAATAACACCAGTGTGTTGGGATGCTGACCTTGCCACAATACAATCTGATTTTTCTTGAACCAATCCCACACAGCAGCCGGTACAAAATTAACCTCAAACACGCGTTGTTGATCTCGTTGTAACCACTGATAGCTTGTAACGAGCGTACTGAGGTCTGCTGACGATATTTTAATATCTGCAGCCTTGCTCTCCACAGCATTCTGCCTAATAAATGATCGCCAAGCCTGATGTAATAATACCTGTGTATCTTGCGCGTGCTCTGTGGTCACCAACACGTCACTGCGATAACTTAGCTGAGATGCAGCAAACGCCACTGAACCGAAGCCCATTAGGAGTAGTACAAAAAAAAGCCAATCGTTTTATCATCAAAGCAATCTCCTCGAGCACCTTACTCGTTCGCGTAGCGCGCACCCACATCCGCATTAGAATACCGCATACTGGGCCCCAGCTGCAAGATAGCACATGTCACGCTTGCGTGCAGTCATGGCAGGACAAACAAACACATGCTACCATAAGCCACTGAATATATTGAAAATTGTCTTGAACCAGGCATTCAAAGACATAATTTGTCACCCTCAATTGGGCGTAAGGCTCAATCTCAGGGTGTCTGTGCTTACCAACATAGCAAATATTCAACTTTTTTGGCACATAAGGAAAACAATTTTTGATTATAATTCAGCACCATAGCTCTAAAAATGCTCCAAGTGGTGCTTTTTCTACAATCTTTGTTGGATTTTTTGCTATACTGAGATTGTACCGTCATTAACATGCTACCACAGGTGCTTTATGGTTAAATCACAACTTATTCAGCGTATTGCTGACAAACTGCCCGAAGTGGCCTTTAAGGACATTGAGGCAAGTACAAAACTCATCGTTGATTTGATGGCAGACGCGCTGCAATCTAAAAATCGCATTGAAATCAGACAATTCGGTAGTTTTTCAATTCGTGAACGCAAGCCACGCCCCTCACACAATCCTAAAACCGGCGAACAAGTGTTAACGCCAGCTAAATCAGCTGCCCACTTCAAACCCGGTAAAGAATTGCGCGAAAGAGTCAATGCCAGTCGCACACAGTGTGGGATCACACAACAAAAAGACCTTACATCAGAGCATTAGGGGCTTACACTGGTCCTGTAATTGGTTATACTCATATTGGGTAGCAAACACAGCTCTTAAGATATCCTTAATCTCTTCGTGTTATGCTATGATTAAGTTAACCAAATTGACAGTGAGGCCAGTATGTCTAAGAACGATGATCAATCAAAAAAAGCAGACGCATCTGAAGATCTGAATAAAGCACTCGAAGAGAGCACGCAAAAGCTAACGGATCTACAAAGCAAACTTGAGACACAAGAAAGTAAGCTCTTTGATCTTGAGGACAACATTGAAGCGGTAAGTAGTCAGGGTCCTGCAGACACAACAGCCCTAGATAAACTTAAAAAGCAGAAACAAGATCTCGAGAATGAAATAAAGAGCACGCTGGCAGAAATTGATACAGCCAAAGCGGAGGGTGATGAAAACTTCCAAAAGTTGACTGATACAGTTGAGCAACCCAGCCTGAAGGATCAAGAATCTGGTAGTGAAAGATTAAGAGAAGCTGTCAATGCTGGCAAGAAGTTCAATGCTGGCACGATGACAGAATGGCAATCGGTTGTGCGCGCTGTTGACGCTATGTGTGACCAGATCAATAATGCTTTAGAGGCAAAAGCAGCCGTCAAAAAACAACTGCGTGCCACTCAAAAACAAGCAAACTCATCTATCAGAGCAGCCAATTCCGTTTACGATAGCGTCAATAAAGCCTTAGAGAATGTGCCAGACGTGAAACAGGCGGACCTGAAAGGTAAATCCAAAGCAGACAGAAAAGTTACCTCTACAAAACACTTTATGGAACACACCAAGAAAACAATGCAGCAAGAGCTGGAAAAATCGTTAACAGAACTGAAGGGAAAAAGTAAGGGGCTAGGTAAGCTTAATAAGTATGGCAAGGAAGATTATGCGGCACTCGCAACCGCAGTGTGTGGCAGTAAAGATGCAACCGAAAAAGAGCTTGCGCAGGCCATCATTGGAAAAGGTGACAAACCACTCCTCAACCCACGCAAGGGTCAATCTGATCTTGAAAAGAAAATACTTCAACATATGACCAAACATGCTGAGCTCATGAAAAAAGCAGCAGATCAAGGTGGCGACAAAGCACTTCAAACAAGGCAACAAGCAGAAGCAAAATACGGAACACTGGCTCGATTGGGTAAAGCCCTCGACAAAAACCACCAAATCATGGAAAAAAAATGTAAAACATTTTGCGAGAACCAGGAAAAAAAATACAATAATGCTAGCATGAGTGCCAAAACCAGTGGTACAAACGATTCACCAGCACCCAAACCAGGTGAGCTATGCCATGCAAAAAAAGAGAGTATCAATCAGTACTACGAAACCCGCCCAGAATCTAAAGCAGTGTTCGATAAACTGGCTGGCGCCAAGCTTAAAGGCGCCAAATCCTTGTACACCTCCGAGAGCGCTCACGCACTCACTCAGAAGCTAGAAAAGCAACAAGCAGCTCTAAAAGAAATAAAGCAAGCACTACCCCAAGAGCACCCATTGAAAGGTCAGGATTTTAAACTGGATATAACTAACCCAAAAACTGGGTTCATCGAGGCAGTGGATTCCGCTGGTAAAAAGATCGAACTGTCGTCAGATGAATTTTTTGCACTTAAGCGAGCAGCTGTAGCGGGTGTCAAAGAGTACGAAGACCATCAGCAGCACGAGACCACTCTTGGAGTTGATAACTCCCCCCAACCAAGTTAACCACAAAGTACGCATACACTAACCATCAGTGGCGCCTGTGGCGCCATTGAAAGCCGTGTTTCACCTGCACCCGATGAAACCGCAGCCTGCGCGCTGATGAACTGATCGCAGTGCAAGTACAAAAGGTATATTCACTCATACTCAGCACGCACACTTTATTTGATGCAGACAATTGCAATAGGCGATGGCTTGAAGACTTGTGCTCAGTGGTATCTTAGCGAAGCAGCAAAGTGTCACTACCAGAGTCGTTCATATGATACCGACTGCACAATGCAAACTATCGTGCTACCGCACTGCTGCTTCTGGTGCTATACTTTCTCAAAACCCAAATGACAAAGGATTGGTCATGTATCGCCGGCACTCAACAGTCGCTTTATTCGCTACCAGCGCCAGCTTGGTATTCGGCGTTTACTGCAGCAGTGCTCAAGCGCACAGGCAGGGTGGTGAATGTGAACTGGGGGCCAGCATAGGTTACAGTATAATGGAAACTGGACAGCACGGTGCCCAGTCAAATACGACACACTTTTTCAAAGATAACAATAATATGCAATGGGCTGTGCATGCAGCGTACTGGTGGCAACTCGAACACCACTGGCAATGGGGTATGCAGCTCAGCTATCAACACCTTGGAAACAGTGATGCAGTTGATGGAAACTCCAGACCCGTTCGTGCATCACAAGTGGCGGACTACTTACTTGGCTTGCGTTACTATACGACGCCATACGTAGCCTTGCAGGCCAAGCTGGGGATAGCGCACCAGTGGTTAAATCTCGGACGTAGTGCAAACACATCACATCGCTATGCGTTTAACCCCGAATGGCAACTGGGCGTACTCTATGATATCAACCAAACCATCAGCGCTGAACTGACGATTAATCGCATTGTGGGGTCAGCAGTGGGATCGAAAAGCACGACCAATCCAGCCAGTATGGCCATCTTAGCTGGCTTGAATTGGCGACTACTGACTCAGCAAAGACATCATTGGCAGCAGCGTCAACATGGTGCAGGCTTAGAGCTGGGCGCAGCTTTGGGCTACGGTATCCTAGATACTGGTCAGGATGACAGGCAGCTCAATAACGCCTCCGATCACAAAGACTATAACAATCTACAATGGGCTATGCATGCTGCTTATTGGTGGCCACTCACAACTCACTGGCAATGGGGTATGCACCTAGGATATCAACATCTTGGGAACTCAGAAGCAACAAAAAACAATACACATCGACCAGTACATGCGGCACAGATAGCAGACTACTTGCTGGGTTTACGCTACTATGTCGCACCACGTGTCGCGCTACAAGCTGAATTAGGGATAGCACATCAATGGTTAAAGCTCGGACAAGACGCAAACATATCCTATCGCTTTGCACTGAATCCCGAGTGGCAATTGGGTGTCCTGTATGATATGAATAATCGAACCAGCGCTGAGCTGGCAATCAATCATATTCAGGGGACTGCAGAGGGAGGCGCAGGAACGCTCAACCCAGCGAGTATGGCTCTCCTAGTCGGCTTAAACTGGCGACTGATAGATCAAAAACAGGTTCATTGGCATACACAGCCACAACCAACAGGACTCGAATTCGGTGTAGATCTGGGATATAACATCATAGATACTGGACAAAAAAGCGCACAGTCTAAGCAACAACACACTTACAAAGACCAAAATAACTTACAGTGGGGTGTGCATACAGCATATTGGTGGGCAATCACAACTCACTGGCAGTGGGGCGTACAATTGGGGTATCAGCATCTTGGTAATACCCATGCCGAAAACCCCAACATAAAACCGGTCCTGGCAGCACAGGTCGCAAACACTTTGCTGGCCCTACGCTACTATGCGACGCCACGTATCGCACTACAGGCACAACTGGGGATTGCGCATCAATGGCTAAAGTTAGGACGCGGCGCAGAGAGATCGTATCGCTTTGCTTTCAATCCTGAATGGCAATTAGGCGTGCATTACGACATCAATCAAGCAATCGGGGCTGAATTCCTAATGGATCGTGTTGCTGGATCCGCTATAGGAGAAAAAGATGCGCGCAACCCAGCATCAGCTGCCTTACTCATCGGCTTGAATTGGCGACCAGTCAAAGAACCTTGGGTCAACTCGCATCGTCACCAACGCCGGTATGGTGCTAGCCTAGAGATAGGTGCCAATTTGGGTTACAGTATCATGGATACCGGACAACATGCCGAACAGGAAACCCTAACGTACAGATACAAAAACTACAGCAACCTACAATGGGGTTTGCACGCAGCGTATTGGTGGCCATTCTCAACCAATTGGCAGTGGGGTATGCAGCTGGGCTATCAGCACCTAGGCAACGCGTATGCGGCTGACAACAATGGTAATACTCGGTCTGTACTGGCAATGCAAGTCGCAAACTATTTGTGTGGCTTACGCTACTATGCTGCGCCGCGCATCGCTTTGCAAACCAAGCTAGGTATCGCACATCAGTGGCTCAAACTGCAGAATAATCCAGACATCTCGCATCGCTTTGCCTTTAACCCAGAGTGGCAACTGGGCGTGCTTTATGACATCAATGCCCAAGTCGGCGCAGAACTCATGGTAAACCGACTAGCAGGGTCTGCACGCGGAGATAAAGATACCCGCAATCCAGCCAGCATGGGTATACTATTCGGTTTGAACTGGCAGTTGCTATCCTGATACCTTGACAAAGATGAGCGGCAAGTGTCTACTGACTCTGCTGATAAAACAGCAATATTATTGATCCTAAGAAGCGACTTTACCTATGAATACATTAACCATCAGCGGCGCCTGTGGCGCCATCGAGAGCCGTTTTTCACCTGCACCAGATGAAACAGCACCCTGTGTGCTGATCTGTCACCCCCATCCGCAACATGGTGGCACCATGAATAACAAAGTAGTGACCACCATTGAAAAAGCCATGCAAATGTTGGGGCTAACAACACTGTGCTTCAATTACCGAGGTGTGGGCAATAGCGCTGGCGAATATGGCCACTACACTGGCGAAATTGCTGATGCCAAGTCGGTGCTAGCCTGGCTTCGCGCTCAACGTCCAAACAGCCAATATTGGCTGGCTGGCTTCTCATTCGGTGCATTCATTGCTGCCAGTGTAGCCAATACGGATCACAATATCGCCGAACTACTCAGTATCGCACCAGTGTTAAAACACTCCGACTATCTTGCACTGACCAATATCCATGCCAACTGGCATATTGTTGCTGGAGACAGCGATGATTTTGTGAGCACCTCTGAACTTGATGTGTTCTTAACTGAGCACCCACTGGCACCCAGCCTACATATCGTGCCAACATGCGAACATTTTTTTCATAGCCAACTCATCACTTTTCGAGAGCATCTGCTGCATCATTACAAAAAATAATCACTAAAAAAATTATTTTTTTCAGCAACTTAAGTCGTTAATGCAAATGATTCGCATTACCATTGACAAACTGCTGGCGGCTAGGCATACTGTGCGTACAATTAATGACCAGAGATAGCGCTATGGTGATGAGCACAACACTCGACACAACCAGCACTGACTGCCGCCCTATTTCCCTCAGCGAATTAGCTGTGGGCCAGTCTGCGCGCATCCTTTCCACAGCGCAGTGCCCACTCAAGTATCGTAAAAAACTGGCACGTTGGGGCATCTTCCCAGACGCCATACTGAAATTGGTGCGCAAAGCGCCTTTGGGTGACCCGCTGATATTACGCGTACACGGCCATCAGGTCAGCTTGCGCTGCCGTGAAGCCAAAGATATACAACTGGTGACCGTCCATGAGTGATCCTGCCACCCCCCCACGCTTAGCACTTGTCGGCCGTGCGAACTGCGGTAAAACAGCACTGTTTAATGTACTCACGCAACAACGCCAGTGGGTTGGAAACTGGGATGGCGTAACCGTTGATCAGCACCAAGGCGACTGTCAGCTGAATCAACAAGCGGTGCGTATCATCGATCTGCCTGGTATTGATGACGCACTGGCATGTGCCGAAGAAAGCAGCATCGACAATCACATTACCTGCGAGGTGCTGTGTCATGCCGCACCCGATATGATCATCAATGTCGTCGATGCACGTCGCTTACAAAGTCACCTCACCCTCAGTCTACAACTGCGTGAGCTGGGCATTCCCATGCTACTGGTCATTAACAAGGCCGACCAACTGCCACAACCCATCAGCGAGGTTAGCCTCAGTCAACAACTGGGCTGTCCTGTGGTGCTGACGTCGGTGAAAAAGAAAACAGGCTTAACCGCACTCACCGAGAAACTGGATCAAGCAATAGCTGAACGCTCCATACCTAAAAAAAGTCGCTTTCCAGGCGTTTTACGCACAGCATTACAATCGCTGCAATCAGCACAGCAACTTACCCACTGGCAAGCGCTACAACAGCTATACCACAACACAGATACAACATTGGTTACCGATGCCCACGAGCAAATGAACCAACATTTTTATCGGTTAGCGAATCGTATATACACGTTATGCACCAAGCCAATAGAAAATGTGCAGCCCTCCCTCAGCGAACGCATCGATCGCATTGTACTGCACCGACTACTCGGCCTACCCATCTTCTTTATGGTGATGTATGCCGTGTTTTTCCTTGCCATCAATATCGGCGGTGCCTGGCAAGACAGTATTGTGCAGATCACTGATGCTATTTTTGTTGGACTGCCTGTGCAGCTTGCACATCACCTACATGCCCCTCCCTGGGTCAGCACTATTCTCACAGATGGCATTGGTCGTGGCGTCAGTACCACGCTCAGCTTTGTGCCGATCCTTGCACTCTTATTTTTATGTCTATCGATTCTGGAGGAATCAGGCTACATGGCGCGCGCTGCATTTGTCGTCGATCGCATCATGCGCAGCATCGGCTTACCTGGGCAGGCATTCATCCCCATGATCATTGGTTTTGGGTGCAATGTACCAGCCATTATGAGCACTCGCAACTTAGCCTGTCGGCGCGATCGCATACTCACCATTCTCATGACGCCCTTTATGTCTTGTGGCGCCCGACTGGCTATTTTTGCCATCTTTGCGCAAGCTTTTTGGCCGCATGGGGGACACAATGTTGTTTTCTTACTTTACCTCATCGGCCTATTGACGGCTGTGCTTTGTGGCCTGATGGTGCGCAAACTCCTACTCAAGGGCCATACCAGCGCCTGGATAATGTCACTACCGGATTATCAACGCCCAACACTGCGCCATTTAAGACAGCGTCTTTGGTCGCGCACACGTGGCTTTGTCTATCGCGCTGGTAAAATCATCATTCCGACATGTGCGATTCTTGGTGCCCTCATGCACATCAACTTCAACCCAAACACCCACCGCCTACAGGTGACCACTGCACAGCACTCAGCACTTGCGAGCGTTGGCCGCTGGATGACGCCAGCACTGGCACCCATGGGGGTAGAGGCTGATAACTGGCCCGCAACCGTTGGCCTACTCACCGGCGTATGGGCAAAAGAAGTGGTGATTGCCAGCCTGAACACCATGTATCACACACAAGCAACACATGCAGCCCAACCCGTTGCTTGGCAAGTTGCCTTACAACAAGCCTGGCACAGTGGCATCAGCAACACAGCAGACAGCCTGAAAGGCCAAGGCAACCTCATAGCCGCCAGCGCGCCAGAAAGCCATCTGACTCACAGCAGCACACACGCACTGGTGCAAGCCTTCCACACCCCCTACAGCGCCTTTTGCTATCTCTTATTCATCTTGCTTTACTTTCCCTGTATCTCAACATTGGCCGTTATGCGCCAAGAAATTGGCATTGCCTGGGCGTCCTTTTCACTGACCTGGTCAACCCTGATCGCATACTGTATTGCCAGCTGCTGCCAACAGGCACTGAATTGGTCACATCAACCACGTTTTGCAACGATCTGGCTGACCGCTTGCACCCTACTCATCACCGCTCTGCTTTGGTGTATGCATCGCTATTCAGACCAGTCAGGCGACTCCGATGAATCTGACACCGTCATCAGAGCAGTGGACTGTAACAGCATCTGCAGCAATAACAGCTGCCACAGTTGTCCCCAAAACACACAATACTAAGCACTTATCTGACAATAGACATGCAATAATACGCAAAATTTGTTACACTTAAGTTAGGGCAACTGGTGCATGGAGACCTCTGTGAGCAACGACATCAATGATCAAGAACTCAAAGAAACTTTAGGTGAGCTGGGACTCACTGCCGACTGGCAGCGCCCCATCACACCAGATGATATTACTTATCTACTCGAGAAGCGCCCTTTTATTCAGCTCACAACAGCTGATGGCGGCGTGGCAACAATGGACCCCCCCACTATCATGACCGCCAAAACAGGCTGGGTCATCATTAACTATGGTGATGCTATCTGCAGTGCTGCCGGCAACCAACTTTATAACTACGGTGGCATGCCCTATCGCTTAGGAGAGCAAGAAGCGAGTGACGAGGGTGGTGAAACAGATTGGGGCGAACCCATCGGCACCATTCATGGTCAAGCATTCAATACAGCACTTGAGCTGGTAGAATTAGCTAAAAAGCAAGGTTGGCACAATATTCACATCATTGATGGTATGCCTAAAATGATTTGGGCAACTTGGTACAATGCCCTCAAATCAGATATGACGGTTAGCAACTACTCTCCAACAAAAGATGATGAAGAGTATCGACAGCGGTTATTGCGCTCTGAGATTGATGATCAACGCTATGCCAGACGCATTAAGAGTGCGATTTAATACAGGCGCACCATTTGTGACAACGATGCTACACTCATCACACACTGATGCTTAATCTAACTCAACTGTTGGCTCATCAAGACTTGCAGTGCTTGCTGATGTAAATGACTCAGCTGAGAATGGCTGCTGCTGAATCGGTCGACCAACTAAGATCTCTGTTCTGTTGCGCATACTGTCCTGCATAGTTTGGGTTGACCCTTCTGTGTCACCCATGCCAACACCGCTGTATAAATAACTCATTGAATATCCCCCTGAGATAACAACCACTTAGGCTGATATGATTCATTAAAAATATAGTTACATTATACCACTTGACCGTGAAAGATGCAATCTGGGCTGGAGACAAACATTTGTATCGCTTATTCATACAGTTAACAACAGCTGCAATATTAGTTTAAATATTGCGCAATTAGAGCAAGTTTACGTAATGCTAATTAATTTTAGCGCAACTTAATTTATCCAGCAAAAAGAATAGTGAATGGCTAACTCAAGGAAATAATGCCAAGGATTTTTTACAGCTTGTGGATTTACTCGATGCTCTTGCAGCATCACGAAAAGAGACATCCTCATTACAAGATTATTTATCTAGCATTATGGACGAAAAACAATTCAATATTCAGCCAGCGCTTACTCTGCTCATCACATCATTAATGAAAAACAATAATCCGCAGACCGAAAGACATGATACGACCACTAGAAGTACCTCTGTGAAAAATGCTGCTGCTTTACTGGTTGACTTGTGCAAAAAAGAGGGGTTTAAAGATTCGCTGACCAACCTCGATGTCGAAAGGATCAAGAAGGCTCTAAACACAGACCCTCATTTGAGCGCTGACCAGCTGCTTGTTCTAATAACACACAATGCCACATCCGCTGAGACAAAAGATGAGACCAAAAGTGAAAACTCAGGCCGACAGGAATTAATATCCGAATACGAATGTCAACAGCAGGATACAGCTACTCTAAATAGGATGTTCCAAACACTGTCAGAACGGCAAAAAACCATTTTCTTGCAGCAGCCCTCAACCGAGGTGAATGCATTTATAGCAGCTGCCCGTTTTATGAGTAATAATGATAATATTACGATTGGAGGCTTATACAAAATCTATATGCAAGACCCTCTACAATGGGCAACATTAGCAGCATCTCAATATGACCCCATCACTACTGAGCAACCAAATCCCTCTCCACCAGCCGAGGTTACTACGCAGCAGAACCATGTCCCCATGGCTCAGTCCGAACCGATACCGATACACCCATTCAGGTTAGCCATAAACGACGCACCAAATCGTATACAACAACAAAAAGAACTATTTGAAGGACTGGAAAGACATTATCAAAAAAGCTTCGCAAACAACAGCACAAAGAAATTACAATATGTGGAAACACTACTCGGGAAACTTAATACCGACAAAGCACCACTACTGACAACGGAACTTGCCAAACACTTTACTGTCCTGACTCAAAACACTGGTCTGGGTTTACGCTCACGCAGTCAAGAGATCATTCTGCAGTGGTTAGAGAAGGAATCTAAATGCTCTCAAACAGGTTTTTATTTTGGCAATATTCTAGGACAAATGATGCAAATACATAGAAACCTCTTAGATAAAGCTGCGCAAGCTGAACTACGTGAAGGGATACTGCTTGGAAAAAATAGCCATGAACGATCTCAATTCTTCACCGATAAACAGAATAAACTTATTGAAAACCCTCCAAACAACAAGCCCGGCAATGCATCTTAGAGAGACATAAAAAAAACCCTGACTAGCAGGGCTTTTTGATTGACACAAAGCTTATGCTTCAGCCATATCCTTCACTTTCTTCAGAATACGTGCTTTGACAATACGTGTCGCTGGTCGTGCCTTGATGATCATTGGCTCGCCAGTGAATGGGTTAATACCTTTACCTTTAGGTCGAGCTGGACGAACACGCACTGTCAGCTTCAACATTTTAGGCAATGTGAACTCACTACAGCTGCGTTTTTTAAGGCTACATGCCATTAGGTATTCAGTAGCTGCAAATACTTGCTTAACATCTTTAACAGGCACTTCTGTTAACTCTGTGATCCGCTTGTAAAATTCAGACCCTTTCAATGGCTCTTTGAATGCTTTCACTGCTGGGAAAGCACTTGTTGATTTAGCTTTAGCTGTGGTTTTCTTAGCAGCAGCTCTTTTGACTGTCTTCTTAGCGGCAGTTTTTTTAGTTGCTTTTTTCACTGTCTTCTTAGCAACAGTGGTTTTACGTGTGGTTGCTTTGCGTGTAGTACGCTTCGCTGCTTTTTTCTTAACAGGCATGGCCTATTCCTCCTCAAAGTGTTGACTATCAATGCCTGCGGGCGCTATGAGTTGCCACCCAACAAACGATATGACAACTTCAAAAGTATCATAAAATCCGAAAAAAAACAGAGGGATAGGCAGAATACATTAAAAATATGCTATGAATACAGAGATTTCCTACAAAATGCACTGGTTAACTAGGTGGCATGACTCTTTAATGACCAGTTTCAATGGCAATAAGGCTGACTTAAAAAACACATTCACTGATACCATTTGCGATTAATGACAGATACAACATCAAAAAATATGACGTATGTTACAGAGCAAAGTCGGTGTGCGTACCACTCTCAGCCTGGCTCACTGAAGGATAGACTGGACGTATATAGAACACCGCGCTGTGGTGGCTGAAAACCGCTTGACGGCAGCAGATGTGGGTATTTTTTGACCCGAAAGGTCTGTACCACACTACTCAGACATCCATATCAAGCCTCTGATCTATCAATTTTTGATAAACACACATTTTTTCACTGCTAGGGCTTGCGTTCGTTAGATTACTGCGGTATTATTTGGGCCTTTTCAACATTTTTTGTTCGGAATCAATACTATGTCTACATTTATGGCTAACCGCGACAACACTGTACAAGATTGGTACATCGTTGACGCTAACGGTTTAACTTTGGGTCGCTTGGCTAGCAAGCTTGCTTCAATTCTGCGTGGTAAACACAAGCCAACCTTCACACCTCATGTTGATACAGGGGATTTTGTGGTGGTTGTGAACGCTGCTGGTATTAAGCTAACTGGTAACAAGGCACAAGATAAAACACATTATCACCACACGGGCTACCCGGGTGGTATTAAAGAAACTAAAACTGCAGAGATGCCAGCCGAAAAAATGCTGATGTTGGCAGTGAAACGCATGCTACCACGCAACCCGCTGGGCAGAAAAATGCTCACCAAATTGCGTGTATTTTCTGGTGCGGAACATAACCACCAGGCACAGAAACCTGTTGAACTGCAACTGGGAGACTAAAAATGACAACTGCATACTACGCCACCGGCCGACGTAAGACCTCAACTGCTCGAGTATTTCTTTCTCCAAATGGAACAGGCAAAATTGTTATCAACGACAAATCGATTGATGATTATTTTTCACGTGAAAGTGATCGCATGGTTGTACGCCAGCCACTTGACCTGCTTGACGAGCGCAATAATTTTGACCTGTACATCACTGTCAAAGGCAGTGGCGTGAGCGGTCAATCTGGTGCAATCAGACACGGTGTTGCGCGCACTCTTGTTCGATTTGAGAAAGAAACAATGCCTGAGTCACAAGTTCAAGCACTGAAAGATGCAATAACTGAAGTCAGCGATGACACTGATGACGCACAAGCTTTAAAGCCTTGCAGCACAGATCCAGATCAAGGCTTCCAATTACCATGGCACAAACAACTTCGCCTTGCTGGTTTTGTCACACGTGATCCACGTATGGCTGAACGTAAGAAAGTGGGTTGCAGAGGCGCAAGACGTCGTGCACAGTGGGCAAAACGTTAATTGTCATTGGCTTTTGCACTGTCAGTATGCATCAAAATATAAGATGCAAATTTAGACAGTGCAAATTTTTTTTATACACTGACTGAATGATATATGAAAAGTACGAATATCAGATACGCTCAACACTTTTCAAATTGAAACCAGTCATCATAGCGAACAAGAGGCAGTCGTGGTTCGCTATTTGAAGCTCGACTGATATACACCAACACTGCCAAGCTTTATTACTCACTAGGAGATGCTATGTCACCCCTCAAAAGATCCATCATGATGCTTTACTCGGGTACTGATCCACGCTCTCACCAAGTTAGGATCGTACTGGCTGAAAAAAATGTCGCTGTCGAGGTAAACCAGGTTGATCCAAACTCGCCATCTGAAATCCTAGCTGAAGTTAATCCGTATCAATCACTACCGACTCTAATCGACCGGGATTTGGTGCTATACGAACACAATGTCATCATTGAATACCTGGATGAGCGCTTTCCACACCCACCGCTACTACCTGTATACCCTGTTTCTCGCGCTAAAAGTCGACTCATGCGCTATCGAATTGGCCGTGACTGGTACAGCCAAATGGATGCAATCCTATATGGCAATGAACAACAAGCAGAGACAGCACGTAAATTGCTCGGTGACTCACTGACAACAGTCATTCCTGTATTCGATGACTCACCCTACTTCTTAAGCAACGAGTTCACCTTGGTCGACTGCGCCATTGCCCCTCTATTGTGGCGATTACCTGAGTTAGATATTAAGCTGCCAAAAAATGCGAAAAGTATTTTTCAGTATATGGAAAGAATTTTCACCCGCCCTGCATTTGAAGCCAGCTTAACAGAAACGGAACGTGAAATCAGGGAGTGAGTCACTGATGTATTCTAAAAAACCCTACCTCATACGCGCGATACTTGCATGGATCATTGATAATGATAAAACCCCCTATGTACTGGTTGATGCCACAGTAGACGGTCTTGCCGTACCAGAGCAGTACATCAAAGACGGCAAAATTATCTTAAATATCAGCGCCAATGCCACCGCCAACCTACTCATCAGCAATCAATCACTTTCATTTAACGCCAGTTTTGGCCAAGTGCCTTATGAAATATATGTCCCACTACAAGCAATAGAGGCATTGTATGCACATGAAAATGGTCAAGGTATGGCATTCGATAATGACGACGGTGAACTGCCTCCAGATGACCACCCCCCATCAGACAGTGGCATCTCATCATCAAGCAACAGCACAAGCTCGCCTGACAAGAAGCCCCCTTTCCTAAAAGTAGTCAAATAAATTAACTCATCACCTCTTCTTTGAAGCATGAGACTTGCAAGCACTGCTGTCAATCAACATGCTTCATTCAAAAACGGCTATAAATGGAATATACCGTAAATCATAGCACGCAGTAATGCTACTATTGGGAACAATACCTTACCAAGCAAGCCAAGTAATAATGCTGCCAATAAAATCCACATACCGTATGGCTCAATCTGAGCGTAATAATAAGCAGCTCGACCTCGTAATAATGCTGCAACAATTCTAGCACCATCTAAAGGAGGTAATGGAATCATATTCAGCACTGCAAAAACGAGATTGATTATAATACCATACTGTGCTGCCAGCACTAAAAATACCAGTATATCTGTCTCAGCACCACTTGGCTGGGCAGGCGCGAACAACATCACACATTTCATTATGAGCGCCCATAAAAAAGACATCAATATATTTGAAGCTGGACCCGCTGCCGCAACCAGTGCCTGGTCACGTCGCCACTGTTTAAAATTATTAGGATTGATTGGTACCGGCTTTGCCCAACCAAACACAAGTGGCGGTCCACCAGCGTAATGCGATAGTAATAATAATGAGGCGGGCAGCAGAATAGTCCCGAATAAATCGATGTGCTTCAACGGGTTAAAGCTTAATCGCCCCATCATCGCTGCTGTGTTATCACCACAGCGATTGGCAACATAGGCATGCGCCACTTCATGCAAGGTAATAGCCAATAACAGTGGCAAGGCAACCAATGCCAGTATTTGCATGATTGATAATGGCGCCATCTGTTACTCGTACTCAAACACTTTCACAACTTTCTGCACACCGGATACGCTACTGGCAACCCTTGCAGCCAAAGCAGCTTGCTTACGAGAAATAGAACCCATCAGATACACCACACCATTCTCAGTCACAACCTTTACATTTGAAGACTGTAAACCAGATTTGGTGAGCATATGTAGACGAATCTTATTCGACAACCATGCATCGTTGATGTTTTTTAACGTGCCCTCAGGCCCTGATATCGATATTCTATTGTAAACACGCTTGGTATACTGGTTCTCCTGTGCATACTTAGCTGCTTGAGCTGATAGTGTTTTGGTTGCTGCCTGCCCGGTCAGCAGCACAATACCATTAAACACCGACACATTAATTGCGCTATTTTTATGAAGCTCGCGATTATTCTTCAGCTGATGACGGATCTTATTAGCCGCTCGGTGATCAGCAACCATGACCTTCATTGGGCGCTTGTCATATACCACTGCACCGCCAGCTGTTGCACCGACCATCAGTGCCGCAGGCACACATCCGACCAAACCAAAGATAAATCCAAATAATAAAATTAACTGTCTCATACAACCTCCTCAGGTGTGAATAACTGTGAATCTACCACATCACATAAACAATGCAATGCCAATGCATGGCCTTCATATACGCGACTGGCAGACTGCGAAGGCAAGCGTATCTCACAGTCGTTATCCTGCAAAACAGCAGCTACTTGTCCACCATCAGCGCCAGTCAGTGCGATTACAGTCATATCTCGCTGGTGTGCAACAGCAATTGCCTCCAGTAGACTACTGCTATGACCATCATGACTCAAAACCACCAACGCATCCCCTGACTGAGCCAGTGCTTTTAAGGGTTTACTATACATTTCAGTGCTCATACCATCTGCGACAATCGCACTACGCGTAGCAACATCTGCTGCTAACAAAAAGGCTGGCAAACTTGGACGATCTGCCTGAAAGCGATGCACTAATGCTGCCACAAATCGCTGCGCATTAGCGTGCGAAGCCCCATCACCACAGACAAAAATTCGGCCATTAGATAAAATAGTATTAAATAGGGTATCTCCAGCTGACGCAATGACCTCCACCAATGAATCAGCGGCGGTAATCATCACCTGTATGCTTTCATTAAATTGCTGCTGAACACGCTGTGCTAACACCAAAGGCATCTCCTCTTTGAATCATGCTGCAGATAGCATAACATTGGCGCTCTACAGGGTAAAGGCAGCTTGCACCCATTGCGGAGATTGACCATGCTGCATCGCAAAAACATCAAAACGCATTGCCTCTATCCATGTGAAAGCATGTGCTTGGTGCTGACAATAATATTGTGCTGTGCGTATAATGCGCTGCTGCTTATGAATATCAACACTCGCTAAAGCACCACCATGCGCATCTGCATGGCGGTAACGCACTTCCACAAACACCAAATCCTGCTGATCTTGCATGATCAGGTCTATCTCACCACAGCGACATCGGTAATTTCGTTGTAATAAGCGTAGCCCCTGTCGTCGTAAAAACTGGCTTGCCTTTTTTTCTGCACGCACCCCAATCCATTGCCGATAACGCTTTTTCACATAACAGCCTTTTGTAGCCGACCATGCTTAATTTTCCCCCACACCGCCTGCCTGACAACCTCACGGTGATGATTGAGCGATAAACGACCTGTTAAACCGTACAAGGAAACCCGTGACCATGCTGATAGCATAGGCAATTGACGCGACAATCGATACGCATCCACACCCATCGCATAAAACCGTCCGTACCGCTTAACCGCTGAGGGCCAAGCCTGTTCCAACTGGTATTGTATGCCCGCTGATACAGTAGCTGTTTTTGCTGGGAAGTACCAAGGTAACGCTAACAACTGCAAATGATTGAGGTCCTGATAGCCACCAATCTGATGTTGTTCGTTGTATACTGCTGGCACACCAATAATAGGTAGCTGACCAGCAAAATTATACTTCAACAACGGCACCACACGCTGCGCAAATGTCCTGCCACCGAGTATGACAATGGCATCGACATCGTGACGCCGTGCACTGGTGAAACGAATTTTAGTGCGTAGCGTTTTTTGTAAACGTCGCCAGCGCTGCTTGGCATGAGATACATGTAAAATATCAGCAACCTCTTTCGCCATATGTGCTACTGGTACTTGCGTTTTATCATTGACAATCACACCACCCATTTGTTGCCATAATCGCGCAAAACGCGTCGACAGTGCCTGGTATTTCTGGCGACTACTGTTGAGCAATAAAACCTGCCAATGTCCTTGCTGTGCCAGCCGGCCCGCTATAGCATCAACCATGCCATTTGGTGCCAGTGAGTATTGATACACATTTGCCTGACGCGCTGCAATATTATTGAGGGCAAGTACAGGCACTGTGGGTTTGACCGCCTGCAGTAAAGCGCGACAATTTTGCTTCAGCAACGGCCCAACAACTTGGTCAGCACCAGCACGAATAGCAGCCTGATAAGCACCAACTGCTGTTAATTGATGTGTATCGTACACTGAAATACGCAGTGCGGCTGTTGGTTGACGTTGTTGCTGTGCATAGTATGCCGCCATGATACCGCGCTGAATTGCAGCGCCCTGAGCCGCATAAGGGCCACTCAGCGGCAATAAGAGAGCCATGTGTGTGGCTGGTTGCCCATAAGACTGTTGCTGCATTTTATGCAATAACGCATTGGCTGCATGCTGTGGATATTGCTGCTGCCAAGCCGCAAGCTGTTGACGCCACTGCGCTGAACCAGCA
This sequence comes from Coxiellaceae bacterium, assembly GCA_047404195.1. GTDB lineage: Bacteria > Pseudomonadota > Gammaproteobacteria > JAJRRL01 > JAJRRL01 > JAJRRL01. Next base: position 20,016 of record JBDOIU010000012.1, on the reverse strand, counting down.
GGAAATTCTGTTGCAATACTCACAAAACGCAACCAAGCCTGCACTTCAGGTTGTGAATAACGCATCGACTGCAGCAAATCTCGGCGCACAGCGGGTGACATGGTGGTTAATAGTTGCCACATATCTTGTAGTGCTTGATTTCTTTGTTCACCTTCGGTCAATGCGATCAGGTGATTTTGTGCCAACATTTGTGCTCGCCAATTGCCCGCTGCTGCAAAAGTTCGCGTTTGTGCACGATAGAGTTGCTGCTGTTCCACTCCCGTCAGAGCCTCATTCGCATTGGGCAGATAGCGCAGCGCACGGACAATACGCCCTTGACGTAAAGCAATCTCTGCCCGTAGCAAGTCAACTGAAAAGCGCTGTGATAGTGACAAACTGGGGCGATCACAACGGCGTAGCGCCTGCTGCGCTTGCATCACCTGTCCAGCTGCCATAAACTGCGTAGCAGCAGTGATGAGTGCCTGTTGGCGTTCAGCACCAGCAGACACCAACGCCTGCCGATAAGCAACTTGACCGCTTACCGTCGGGCGTATAGACAGTTCACCACCCATTGACTGATGTGACGTGCGTGGCCCACAGGCCGGTAAGACGGAAACCGCCAGCGCCAGTGGAATGAGATGACAAAAACGTAATAAAGTATTCATAATGAATACTTTAAACCATATTCAGCGCTCGCTCAAACAATGGAGTCTAACATGCCATCATTACACACAAATAATCATCTCTATATTGTCTCAACACCCATTGGTAATCGTGACGACCTCACACCCCGCGCACACCAAGTGCTCAATGAGGTCGATGTCATTTATGCAGAAGATACACGACACAGTCGGCAGCTATGCCAACATTTTGGCATCAAAACACCCCTGCAATCATTTCACCAACACAACGAACAAGCCCGTGTAGCAGAGGTGCTGGCGGCACTCAAAGCAGGGAAATCTATTGCACTGATCAGCGATGCCGGCACGCCACTGATCAGCGACCCGGGTTTTCCACTGGTGAAACAGGCACATGAAAATGATATCCGTATTGTGCCCATTCCTGGCGCTTGTGCTGCTGTTGCTGCCCTCAGTGCATCGGGGATTGCGTGTGATCAATTTCAATTCATGGGGTTTATGGTTGCCAAAGGATCCAAACGTCAACGACAGCTTGCAACCATACAACGCTGTGAGCACACACTGATTCTTTACGAATCCGTGCATCGCATGCCAGCATTGCTCAAAGACCTCGCGCACATTCTGCCAGAGACACGACGCGTCTGCTTAGCACGTGAAATCACCAAAAAATATGAACAAATTATCACCGACTCTGTACAAGCACTACAACGCCGCCTAGAAGATGGCTCACTGCCCTGTAAAGGCGAGTTTGTGGTGGTCATTGCTGGCGCACCAGTAGACGAATCACCCTCCCAAAGCAGCCACATCGATCACAACACCTTACTGAAAACACTTTGCCAACACTGTTCACTATCGACAGCTGTTGATATCACACGCCAACTGACCGGTGAAAAACGCAAACACCTCTATCAAGCTGCCCTTAAACTGAAATCTGAGCAATAATGAGCGCACAGCTGTGCTTTTTAAGGACATTTGCTTGTAACATGCGTTCAATTTTTTTATACTATTGACAGAATTTATTACATTGGGGTGACTTGTGTTCATTCAAAACGCAGTACTTGACCTATTCGCGCGCTCACCGATCAAACCCATTCAGCAGCATATGGTCTACGTTAAGCAAGCCGTTGAAGCGCTGCAGCCATTCTTCAGCGCAATCATTGCGCGTGATACCACCGCCCAAGAAAACAACTATCAAGCCATCATTGACGGTGAACACCAGGCTGACCAGCTTAAAAAGGATGTGCGCATCCACCTGCCACGCAATATTTTGTTATCCGTCTGCCGCAGCGACTTACTAGACCTGCTAAAAGTGCAAGATAAACTGGCTAATGCGGCCAAAGACATAGCGGGCATCATGTTCGGACGCAAAATGTCACTACCAGAATCCACACAGCCACATTTTACGCAGTTTGTACGCCGATGTATTGACGCCACTCAACAAGCAGCTGACACGATTGACCTACTGGATTCATTACAAGAGTCAGGCTTTCGCGGCAAAACCATTTCTCGTGTTGAAGAGATGATTCATGAAATTGATGACATTGAACATGAGACAGACGAGCTGCAAGTCACGCTGCGTCAAGCCATGTACGCCATAGAAGACACATTAAACCCCATCGATGCCATGTTCTTATACAAAATCATTCATCGTGTAGGTGGTATCGCAGATCTTGCGCAGACAGTTGGGCATCGCTTATTGCTGATGACCGCTTCACGGTAATACCAGCTGACGCGTTCTCGGTACAAAGGCAGACAATAACGGCAGCATATCTGCTGCTGCTTTCGCACCAAATGCCAAGGTTTCAGCATGTGTAATAGACGTTTTGTGTAGGTCAGCTGCCATATTCACCATGGCAGACAATGCAACCACCTTTAATCCACAGTGCCGCGCAATAATGGTACCAGCAACAGTAGACATACCAACACAATCCGCCCCCATCATTCTGAAAGCACGAATTTCTGCTGGCGTTTCAAATGATGGACCCAAGACACCGAAATACACCCCTTTGTGTAAGGCAATATCGAGTGATGCTGCCGTATCACACATCATTTGCCGTAAATCTGCGTCATATGCATTGTCCATTGGCACGAAACGTGTGCCAAATTCATCATCATTTGCACCCACCAGCGGATTATTAAATGAGAAGTTAATATGGTCTTCAATCACCATCAAAGAGCCTGCAGGTACGTCAGCGTTGATCGAACCTGCGGAGTTGGTAACTACCAACTGATCACAACCAATCAAACGGAGTGTGCGTAACATGGTCTTCAGTGCTGGCATCGTATTACCTTCGTAATAATGCACACGCCCTGCTAGACAGGCTACCACCTCATCTCCCATGCGCCCCAAGGTCAGCGTTGGTTGATGCCCAGACACGGATAAATCAGGAAAACCGGGTAGCTCACTGTAAGGAATCACCACACGGTCACTTAATTGCTCAGACAATGATGCTAAACCAGAACCCAGAATCATCCCGGTCATTTGGCCATTTTGTGGCGACAACGCTTTAACCACCGACGCCAATTGCGCTGCGCACTGTTTTGCATGTTCTGTCATCTTGAGCTCCTTATTGTCAAGTTAACCTGCGGTTTTACCTGAAAAAAAACGCAAGCGTCGTTAACCACACTTGCGTTGCATATCAATGCGTATTGTTACACAAAGATTGTTTCATCTTCTGTGGCTTGTACCGCAACAGGAATGGTGACTTGTGGACATTCACTGTCAATATTAGCTGCGTTTTCTGCATTTTCAGCCGCTTCAATGGTATCAACCAGATCCAACTGCGCCACATCAGTTGCTGCTGGTGCAGCTTCTTCGGTAACCACTTGCGCTACTTCTTCTACAGCAGGTGCAACTGCATTCTCAGCAGCAGGCAACACATTCTCTTGCTCTTCTGTCAGTGGCTTAGGCTCAGGCATTGGGACAGAAACAGACCCTTGTGCCTTTAAAATCGCATTCAAACCATCGTAATCGACTTCGCCTGTCGGCTGTGCTGCACTCAGCTGTTGTACAAATGCAGCATGCTGCTCACGCTGTTTCACCAAGGCTTCTAAATAACCCAACTCATAACCAACGGATAGAGCGTGTGCACATTGTGAATCAATTTCATCTTGCCATGCACCCTTCATTGAAGCTTTTAACATTTTTTGACCCTGCTTAGCAGCTTTCAAGTTTGCTTTTGCTTCACGCAAGTTTTGTTTGAGTGTTGCAATCTGGGCGGTGAGTTTTGACACTTTCGCGTCAGGAGATTGTTTAGGCATGAACTTCCTCATGTGCTTAGATAAAAGGATTGTTAGTATACCAAAAAATACAGCGCTTAAAACCTCAAAATGACATCTTTATGCATTCAAGTAACCAAGCGTTGTTTTAGTACAAAAAAAGGCACCAAAGGTGCCTTTTTATGTTCAGCTGCGTCGCTGCTTAGCCAGCGACTGTTTCCTGCAAGTAGGAAGCAACACCTTCTGGTGTGGCTGTCATACCTTGCTCACCCTTTTCCCAGTTCGCAGGGCAAACTTCACCGTGGGTATCATTAAACTGTACTGCATCTACAACACGCAATAATTCTGCCACACTGCGGCCAATCGGTAGATCATTCACCAACTGAGAACGCACAGTACCGGCTTTATCGATCACAAAGCTGGCACGAAACGCCACGCCTGCTTCTGGGTGCTCAACACCGTAAGCCTGACAAATTTGATGTGCCATATCTGCCACCATGGTGTATTCAACAGGGCCAATACCACCCTGATCGATTGGCGTATTTCGCCACGCATTGTGCGTGTAATGTGAGTCAATTGACACTGAAACCACTTCCACACCACGCTCACGGAAGGCAGCCATGGACTGGCTCAGCGCAATCAGCTCAGTTGGGCAGACAAATGTGAAGTCGAGTGGATAAAAGAAAACCACGGCATATTTACCTTTGATATGCTCTGCGAAATTAAACTGATCAACAATTTCACCATTGGCAAGTACCGCAGGTCCTGAAAAAACGGGTGCTGGACGACCGACAAGAATAGACATGATGGAGCTCCTCCGAATAAGATTAAAAACAATCAGAGCAGCACAATAACCCACCGCCCTAAATTCAATGACTTGGCTTGAATACGCAATTTTCAGACCGCTCAAACCAAATGAATACTCATCCATGCTACCACAAATCGCACAAAAAACAAGCGGAAGCATGCTGCGCTTTGAATAGCGCCCCACGTGCTATCGACCGATCCCTGTATTGCAGCTTGCCGCAGTATGCGGTATGTTTGACGCATGTTTTCATTCAACGCTGGAGAAAGCCATGCCTTTTGAACTACCTGCATTACCGTACGCAATGGATGCACTTGCGCCTTATATCTCAGCTGATACCCTCGGCTACCACTACGGCAAACATCACCAAGCATATGTCAATAATTTGAATAATTTAACGGCTGACACTGACATGGCTGAGGCTTCATTGGAGAGCATCATCACCAGTGCTGATGGCGCTATATTCAACAACGCTGCACAAGTATGGAACCACAGCTTTTACTGGCAGTGTTTAGCGCCGCAGGCCGGTGGTGAACCGACAGGCGAACTAGCAGATGCCATCAACAGCACTTTTGGTGGCTTTGAGGCATTCAAAGATGCTTTTACCAAAGCTGCAGCGACCCTCTTTGGTTCTGGCTGGGCTTGGCTGGTACAAAAAAATGATGGTAGTCTGGCCATCACCACGACACAAAATGCCGGTTGCCCGCTTACCGAGGGTGATAAACCGCTGCTGACCTGTGATGTCTGGGAGCATGCGTACTACCTTGATACGCAAAATGCGCGACCAAAATACATTGAAAACTTCTGGCAACTGGTCAACTGGGACTTTGTGACCCAGCAATGGCAAGCAGCACAATAATCAGTAGCCACATCAGCGAAGCTGTGGTCTGTCACGATAGGGAGAACAGGATATGACAACCAGCGTCATGGTTTTAGGTGCCGCTGGCAGAATGGGTCGCATCAGCTGCGACACCATTGCTGCCAGTGAAGACATGCAATTGCTCGCCACCTTAGAACGTGGTGACGATCTGGCGACAGCCCTGCAACAACATCAGCCTGAGGTGGTACTGGACTTCACTGTCCCTGACTGCGTGCATGATAATGCTTTACAGATTATTGCACATGGCGCGCACCCCATTATTGGTGCGACCGGCTTAACTGATGATGAGATTACGGACCTGTGTCAGCGCTGCGACCGAGCGAAACTCGGTGGCATCATTGCGCCTAACTTCTCTATTGCAGCCGTGTTGATGATGCGTGCGGCTGCACAATGTGCACGCTTCTTACCCGATTGTGAGATCATTGAGCGGCATCATCCGCTAAAAGTAGACAAGCCCTCAGGAACGGCACAAAAAACCGCACACATGATTGAGCAAATATATCAGCAACAGAACCAGGCCACGCAAACAGGCAGCATCCCGATTCACTCCATGCGCTTACCTGGCTATTTTGCAGCACAAGATGTGGTATTTGGCCAACCTGGCGAAACACTGGTGCTACGACATCAGGCTACCGACCGCGCGGCTATGATGCCCGGCTTACTGCTGTGTATCCGCCAGGTCTCACAGCTCAGCGGTATGCTGTATGGACTAGAGAGCTTGCTGGATCAGCAACATCGAGTCACACAGCATGTCAGCTGATACGGTGATAACGAGTCTATCAGCGGCCACAACAGCTTCAAATAGTGCCAAATCAACCCAATAATTAAAGGAATCGTACGCGATCGTGCCGCCAAAAATCTAAAAAAAGCGACCAAATGACGGCAAATGACGCAGAAAAGCGCATAAACAGATCAAGGCATTGCAACAACGACCCGCACCGCCAGAAAACAAGATAATTCGCACGAAAACGCACGTTATTTAAGAAAACCTTAATACTGCCATGTTAATATAAAAGTATGCCAAATTTTCAAACCAACCTAGAGGCAGTGAACATCATGTCAAAACTTTCAAAACAGCAAAGACAAACACAAGCAGCTGCTGGCAAAGTGATGCGCAAGTTTTTTTTCAATCAAATGCTACTATCCAAAAATTTAAATACATTGACTCAGGAAGCGCAGAAAAAAGGTTTTGACTTTTTTAAGCCGGGTGGTGCTCGAGAAATGTCACCTCAGGGGCTAGAGAAAGAGCTTCAAGAAGCAGGAGTACCACCAGCAGAAATACGTGCACATTTATTAGCCCGGGCAAACGATACCGGCGGTAAGGAGTCCTCCTGTAATCGCACACAATGGACAAACGCATTAACAGAATTTCGGAATAATCCTAAGCAAAATGCCGGTAAATTCCTCCAACTATTACAAAATTACAACGGCGATAAATCCTTGTACTTTGTCGGTGAGGCAGCTTTTCCGCACGTCGCCAATGTTTTTAACGCCGAGCTAACTGTCAACTTCAAAGACCTCCAGACCAATAATTACAAGCCACAGCAGCCTGGAAGTCATTCTAATAAATTGAAAATAACCCAGAGTGGGAACCACTACGGTGGTGAAAACACACTGGATAATGGCGACTGTTTTTTCATCAGCCTACTGGAAGACAAAGAAAACTTCTTAGCCGTAATGGCGGCCGCAGGTAAAGCAGGCATGAGCGGTGAAGACCAGGGCAAATTACTGGCTGCGCATAATGTCTATCGCAAACTTAACAACCTCGATACAGTGACGCTACATGCAGCCATCGCAGACAGTGATATTCCGCCCGAAATGGACGATGTAGTAGCAGGCCAGCCTGGTCAACACGAGGCTCGCAGCTGTGAGTCCAAATCAGAAGAACAGCGGCGGCAACGTCAGCAACATGAGCAAAACCTACTTGTCACTGAAATTTGCAGTCAGTTCGCAACACTTGCCCAACAAAACGAAGCTGTAGAAACACCACAGCACCGTGGATGCTCAGATAGCAACAGTGCGTCGAGCACTAGCTTCATCGTAGAGCGTGACGTTACACCTGCCCGCTCACCAAGGATTGTGCATAACCTATTACCAGGCGCACCATCTACCTCTCAGAGAACATCTGCTCGCATTGAAACTGAATCGGGTGCAGATGAGTACAGTGATAGCAAACAAACAGGTGAAGCTAAAATTATTATATCGACAGAACGAACCCGTGCTGGAAAGAAAAGACCGACCAAGGTCAGCGCCCCAGAAAAACTGATTACAGCAGAAACAGCTGCGGCAATGATTACATACTTAGTCGCAAAAGGTGTTAAAACAGTCACTATCTCTAAGCAGTACAGCGACATCGTACAAGAGTTCCTGCGCGATGCCGTTAATAACAATCCAGCCATTAAACTAGAAGATCAATCGAGCACAAATCAAACACCTCAGCTGAGCCATTAAAGCAGATTCTCTCTTTATGCTAACTAGCATAATTACCGCTCTCATGAAGTTATAGGGCAAGGCCACCTAGCCTATAGCACTGCCTAGCAGCACCAAACAAAGTCGCTACGACCACCAAACTGCAGACACTACAGAAAATCTAAGAGAAAACATAACTGCACGACATCCATGACCATCTGCAATGATGTCGTCAAGTGGACTATTTTTTACTCTCCCCAGTAGCCTTTACCACTCTCATACAACCGCAGCATATAACCTACTAGCATATGACACGACCTTGCAGCATCAAGCAAAGCCGCTACTACCAGCAGACTGCAGACGTTGTAATGCTGCTGTAGCAGCTTGACGGCTGGCATATCGCCCAAAGTCCATCTCATAAACACGCTTGTGATTCGGTAGAGAAACTTTACGCAAGGTGACATTTTTAACCGGAATGTGCATGCGTCGCTCTGAACGACGTAACTGCTTTGGACTACGGCTGCGTGTGACAGCAATGGTGTAGACCTTAGCCTGAGCAGGTGTATGGCTTGCAAAACGCTGACCGGAAACACCCCGCGAGGGCTGCGCAGGCAAAGCAACAACATGTGGCTGACTGTTTTGCGCAAGTAAGACATCATCCTTCTGCTGCTGCCACAAACCAAAACTCATACCAGCCACGACCGCCAAGCCCACACCCTGGTGTAGCCAGCGACTATCCCACATCCTACCAGCCAGTGTACCACTACGCCGCCCATTGTAAGTTGCAATAAATGGATCGGACTTCATCCAGTCATGAATCTGCTGCTGAATCAAACCCTGATCCCCATGACAAGCATGGTGGATGCGGTAAATCGTCGTCAATGGTGGCAAACCCAGTGGATAAGCCTCTTCGTAGCGCGAAAAGTTCTTTTTCTGCAGCGCTTGTTGGATGACCGTAATGGTCTTTCTAATATCCGGCAACTTCACAATACTCACAAAAGGCTGCTGCTGAGACAAACTGTGCAATGCCTCTCCGCGGCAGCTGGGCAAAGTGAAAATCACCTTGAATGCTTGATCCTGGCACTCATCACAGAGCTGCAATATACATTCTAAAGCCAACTGATCGGCATTCTGTACGATAAAGCAAACAGAAGCAGCGGCATTGATGGCTGCATCATTCTGAATCGTGAAATGTATCTGCTGCATGATTGCTGCTGCTGTGGATAATCGACCAACAGATAAAACTTCGCAATGACAATCTGTGGCCTGCCAATCACTGATAATTTGGCGAATGGCGCCTTCTTCGCCAGCAACAAAATGAACGGCATTTTGACCCTGTATAAAGGCAGTCAGCGAAAACTTTTCGCTCGACTTATTTGCATTTTCTGCGATAGAAGAATGCACATGCATGAGTTACTCCTACTATGGTACAGGGTATATTATAGTATTCATCAAATTATAAGCTGAAAGCAAGCTGACGGGTGATGCAGAGGTCGGCACTGAGCGCTCCCAAACAACACCCTGCTATGCTTGATACTAGCGAGGCAAGACCTGCTTAATACTGCCGCCAGCATAGTTTGCCCAATCTGTAGCCTCATACCACTGATCACAAGCTGCTGCTTGCGGCATTTGCGATATTGTTAATGTCACTTTACCTTTTATAAGCTTGATATTAAGATTGGCCTCTGCCGGCTTCAAATTATTACGCAAAGCACACAAAGAGACTGTCTTACCGCCAAATCCAGAAGTGCTCATTTCAACATTCACACCGCGCATGTATGGCACATGAAAATAACGCCCCGTACAACATGGCTGATGCGTATTGCGTAAATGAATGGTCATCACTGGCTTACTTGACCCTTGCTGCATCGCGGTATGTATCACGTAGTCTTCTGTATCATGCAGTAAACTACCTGTGGATCGTGTAACGTAATAGCGGTGCTGTAAATCTGTTTCTTGCCATATACGCACATCATGACAGTTCGGGCCCAAACAGTTTGTTGACTGCTTGGCATACACCAAAGAATAACCCAAAAACGATACCCAAGACAATGCGATAAGCTGCAGAATACGATTAGCTGACATTTATTTTCTCCCTTAAAATGTGACACACTGTCATAACTTACCACAAATCAAAGCAAAACAAAATACTGTTGACCGCACAGTACTACTCAACAGGTACAGGCCCACTGGACTCCTGCTTCGCCCAACCTTGCACTCCTTGCAAAAAAGATTGCCTGACTTGGGCGATGGTATAAGGTTTCTTTTGATTTGCATTCCATTTTTTTACAGAAGATTTCGCAGAGAAATACACGACTGCCCCCAATAACAAGATTGATGCACCTACTGCCAAAAATGCCAATGATGCACCCGTGAAAATGAACGCAAGCGCCCCAAGAAACATGACGCCAACACTCGTTTGATAACTCACCTTCAAACATTTTTGTGACAATGGCCGATAGTCGATATCAGACTCAGCTAAACCATACATGAAGTCATCATTGATGAGTGAAAGATCTGTGTTATGTGGACATACCATACTGTTGACAAGCGCTGGCTTAAAACGCAGCAATGACAACATACATAAATCTTTCTGTATTGGTTCTAACGCCGCAACCTGTGAAACATAATCAGGCGATTGAGATAATATGCGAGCTAACAATGCAAAATCTTCTGCACGATATCCTTGCTCAAGTGTTTGCAATGCTTGCACCAACATTTGTGGCAACTCAACACCGATTGTGGCGCCGTCAGTTGCTTGCTCAAAATAATCCCGCCATAAACAGTATGAATGCCTCGAACTGATCCCTCCGCTTTTATTTGATGTGGCTGTATCACAATCCGTAGGAGCTTGTATACCTTGCAAGCAATCATCCCCAGACAACGCTAGCGGTCTAGACTCTTGCTTAACCTCAGTAGCACCACTAGAGCTGGCAGTCTGGCCCATACCAGGCAACAATTCGACATCATCCCTGGTTTTAGCAGCAATACTCTCTATCGAATCAGATCGCCCGTTGGCATCAGCAACCGCGTGTTGTATGAAATCATTCTGAACACCAAGCCGCTTTTGCACATTAACATACCAAGCACGTACACAGGAGAAACTGTCCTCAGATAGCCCATCTGCGTAGATTGACCCATCTAACAAATATGATTGCAATATTTTACACAGACATTGTAAGAGATTTGGATCACTCCAAGCACCTGACTGATCTAACTGCATATGAATACGGTGCTTTGCTCTGATGCTCGGTATCACCTTGTGAAAAAAATCAGGCCAATCACTGTCTTTATACATGCGCAGGACTAAAATAAACAGTCGATCATATGTCATATGATTAGGTAATGCTTCATCGCCATCAAGACAAGACACCAGTACATCTAGAAACACACTTGTATCATTTATACCTACCTGATAAGTCGATTTTCTTGGTTGTCGTGGCGAATTCTCATTATTGAAGATAGCCATACAAGCACTGGTATAAGATAAATCAATGACTGTTTGTGAGAGGCTTTCCTGTGGTGCTGCTATCACTGAGCTTGGATCAGTGTATTGGCTTAAAAAATTTACAAAACTACCCCACTCTTGTCGGTCTATACTGCCGGCCAGTTCTTGTGGCTTGTTTAAGTCTATAGAATCTCTCAGCTTTCTAGTGATGCACTGCAGAGACATTTGCTGATCAGTATCTTGGATAGAGTCTGTCGAACCTTGTGTATCACCCGTTGAGTCTTGAACATCTTGAGTTTCCTCAGACATCATTCAGCCTCCATGCAACAAACGAAAGGAACATGCAGTGTGACACCTGTAAATTAAAGTTTTCTTAAAATAAGGACCACATCAATTAAATAATCTTTTCTTCAGGTTTGACTAATCTTGAAGCGACTCTCTCATCGCATCTAGACACATCTGCAGACACTGTGGCGTATGAGCAATGGACACAAACTGCGCCTCATAAGCTGATGGCGGTAAATATATGCCTCGGCTCAACATCGCATGAAACAATTTGGCATAACGCTGTGTATCAACTTTCATCACATCTTGATAACCAACAACTTGCACCTGATCAGTCATAAAAAAGGACACCATACCGCATACGGCATTCACAACCATGGGCACATTACATTCTGCACTCACCTGACGTAAACCATCAACATAAGACTGGGTGATTGCTGCCAATCGTACATAGAAGTCAGGCTGCGCTGCAATCGCACGCAATGTTGCCAAACCAGCTGCCATGGCCACTGGATGACCCGATAAAGTCCCTGCCTGATAAACTGGGCCTGCTGGAGATAAGTGCTGCATGATTTCACGCGAGGCACCAACCGCCCCCACAGGCATGCCACCACCAATGATCTTACCAAGTGTTGTGATATCTGGCATCACACCATAATGCGCTTGCACACCACCGGCCGATACACGAAAACCTGTCATGACTTCATCAAAAATCAACAAAGCGCCATGCGCCGAACACACCGCCCGCAATGATTCAAGAAAACCCTCCGCTGGCGTCACGACCCCCATATTACCCGCCACCGGCTCAACAATAATCGCAGCAATATCCTGTGCGTGCTGCGCAAAGATCGCCTCAACAGATGCGATATTATTATACTCTGCCGTTAAAGTATCACTGGCATTTTTGGCTGTTACGCCTGGTGAACTGGGAACACCGTTTGTCAAAGCACCCGAACCAGCAGATACCAGTAAATGGTCTACATGGCCATGGTAACAACCCGCAAATTTCACTATTTTATCACGACCCGTCACACCACGCGCTAGGCGCACAGCAGTCATACAAGCCTCAGTACCTGAATTAACCATGCGCACCTGCTCAATGCTCGGTACCATGTCGACAACCAATTCAGCCAACTCAATCTCAGCCACGCTGGGGGTACCAAAACACAAACCCTGGCTGGCTGATTGCTGCACAGCGGCAATGACATCCGGGTGCGCGTGGCCCAATACCATCGGCCCCCAGGAGCCTATTAAATCCAAATAACGGCGCCCCTGTTGCGACGTCAAATAAGCACCCTCTGCCGAGCGCATGAAAATTGGTTCACCACCCACGGCAGAAAATGCACGCACAGGTGAATTAACCCCACCAGGGATACTTTTTTTGGCACGCTCAAATGTTGAACTCGCTTGCATAACGCCTCCGATTTGATATATTCCGCATGTATTTAACAGCGCATACGATGCACTAAAATATGCACATACTGTACAACAGGAGACCATAACATGCAATACAAACAGTATTTCTGCCTACTTTGCGGCTACATCTACGACGAAGAAGCGGGTTGGCCAGAAGATGGTATTGAGCCTGGAACACGCTGGGAAGATGTTCCTGATGACTGGCTGTGCCCTGACTGCAGTGCTGGTAAAGAAGATTTTGAAATGGTCGAAATCTAAAAAGGCCGCACTTCGACACAAATGACGATCACAATCAGAAAGATCGTTGGTACCTCATTGATAAAGCGGTAAAAAGTACTGGTGTGCTGGTTACGGCCACATGCAAAGTCCATGGCACATTTCCCGCAATACAGCTGAAAAACGAACAAACAAAAGACACAAATAAGCTTAATATGCATCCACCACTCATGCTCATAAAGCGCAATATGGCTGTATAATAATGTAAAGCCTGTGCCTAATGTCAACAGCATAGCCGGGGTCATGATACCCCAGAACAAGCGCCGCTCCATGATGATGAAGCGCTCATGACTGATCTTATCTTGTGCATCAGCATGATAAACAAACAAACGTGGCAGGTAAAAAAGACCGGCAAACCACGCAACCATAGAAATGACATGAAAAGCTTTTAACCAAAGCATGGTGACCCCCAAGCAAAACACCAAGCTCAGTTTAACAAAAAAAGCGTGGTGGATAAAATTCTTGACCAGACAGCCGCATAGTGTAAACTATTAATACAAGCCACCCTTTACCGCATAGGCCAAAATGAATACAACCCAGAGCACTGAGCCAAAACCGACAACCACGAATGAAACCGACACTGCCTCCGAGCAAACAGTCATCTTAACAGACAGCGCAGCACATAAGGTCTGGTCGCTGATTGTGGAGGAAGAAAATGCCGACCTGCGCTTGCGTGCTTTCATTTCTGGCGGCGGTTGCTCTGGCTTCGAGTACAACTTCATGTTTGAGGATCCCAATGATGAACCACAAGGCCATGGGGATGACAGCGTTTTCCAAAAGCAAATTACAGCTGACAATCCATTTCAACAAACTGATACAGCCACGGTAACATTGGTCATTGACCCCATGAGCTTGCAGTATTTAATGGGCGCAACCATCGACTACAAAGAAGATATCAACGGGGCCCAGTTTGTGATTCGCAACCCCAATGCTAAAACCACTTGCGGCTGTGGCTCATCCTTTTCAGCCTAAAGCACGCTCGCGCAATAAGGTGATCTGTGCCGCATAGTCTTCTTTTGCAAATAAATTAGAACCCACAACAACTTGATCCGCGCCAGCTGCAGCCAGCATGGCAATGTTATCCTCATTGATGCCACCATCCACTGCAATGACCAAGGATGGATGAAACTGCTCAGCCCAACGACGCGCTTGACGGACCTTATCGCAGACCACAGGCATAAAAGTTTGCCCACAAAAACCTGGAAATACCGACATCAAGACAACCTTATCACAATAAGACACCCATGTAGGCTGCATATCAAATGGCTCATCTGGATTGAATACCAAACCCGCTGCTGCGCCACCAGAGCGAATCAACTGCAAACTACTCAGCGTATCAGAACTGGTCCCAGGGTGAAAAGAAACTGCAGCTGCACCGGCAGTTGTGAACGCACGAATATGCGCATCTGGGTTGGTCACCATCAAGTGTACATCGACTGAGGCTGCATATGACTCAACCATGGGCTGACAAAACAGTGCACCCATCGTGAAATTGGGTACAAAATGATGATCCATCACATCAAAGTGAATGGCATTCGCGCCAGCAGACAGCACTGCAGATGTCTCTTCGCCAAGACGCATACAATCTGCTGCCATGATCGATGCAAGAATCTCCATAATGCCTCCAATGCTAAGAATGTGATGGCTTACGCGCCGCTTGAATGGCTTCGTAGGCTGCCTTGATGCGCTGTGTTTTTTCGGTTGCTGCTGCTATTTCTGCTTCAGACTTCTTTTGCGCTATGAGCCGATCTGGGTGATAGCGACTCATCAATTTGCGATATTGCTTTTTAACCGTCGCTGCGTCTGCACCATAAGGTAAGTCCAGCGTTTTGTAGGCAGATGTTAAGCCCATTGAAGCACGATTACCTGCACCAGCCTGCCCTTGCGAGTGCTGCCGATACTGCGAAGAATAGGCACCCGCAACGCGACGAAACTGCTCACGCAAATCATCAAAGTCAAAGTAACGAATACCGAAATGTCGCCGAATAATACTCAAAACCGCGCGGTGCCCCGCTGCCATATTTTGTCCATCTGCTTTTGCCACTTGATTGCATAAATCATACACCATACGTAACACCACAGGATGACTGCGATACTGCGCCACCAGTGTTTGCAATGTCGCCTCTAAATGGAAAGTGCTTTGCTTGCCTTCATTGAATAGCACCTTAGCCTGCTTACGCAGCGCTGGACGTATACCCAAGCGCGACAATATTTGTTCAACAGTGGCGATCTCAGCCTCTGATATCCGGCCGTCAGCTTTGGCCACATACCCCAACAAACGAAAGCAAGGTGTGAAAAAAGCAGCCTTGTGCTTGCGGCTATATTGCAACCGTAGTAAAAATAATCGCCTGAAAATGATTTGCAACCAACCAAGATCATATAAATAACCCAGAAACACACCCACTGCAGCCAGCGGCAGTGAGGCAAATAATATACCAACACAAAAGCCAACAATGCGCCCTGAGTAGCGGTTCTTCATGTTTCCCCATATGGTTACTATTGATTCAATATTATGGTGCAAAACACGCACATATACAAGGCTAAAAACTGATCAGAGGCCTCATAATGATAGCTTACCATGCGGTATCACATCACATGGGCTAAATCATGATTAAAATCAAATACGTCACTGTGCCCAGCAATAAACTAATAACCATCTGTCTAAAACGCCAATGCACAAGTAAAGTCACAGCAATCGCCAATACTTGCCGCAACACACCCTGCGCCACATGCGGGCCTGCTAACGACATCATGTAATACATAGCCAGTAAGGCGATAATACACACTGGCAGCTGCTTACCGAGCACTTTGAGTGTTTTAGATTGCTGAATGATGCTGCCCATAAAGAATGGACATCCACGGGTGACCACTGTCATGAGGAACAACATGAGTATAATGCCCCATACCGGGTCATGCCAATTCATTATCGCCTCCGTTCAAATATGGCAACAACAAAAAAATCACTGTACTCATCAGAATCGCCCCCAACAAAACCAATGACTGCGGTAAAAACCCGTATGACAATGCAAACGTGACGCATGCAATTAATATTGGCTTAGCAGAGCGATTCTGCATAAACTTTTCGAATACAAATATGGCAAAGAACGCCACCAACACAAACTCTAAATTAGCAAAATTAAAGAGTGTTTGCGGTACCACTGAGCCGAACAATGTACCGACAACCCAAGCTAATAGCATCAGGCTATTGAGTGTTAAGCAAAACATGCGATCATGTTGTGAGTCATGATAAGGCTTTGTATTAACCGTGACAGCGTAACTTGTATCAACCAAGGTGAATATCAAAAACCAACGCTGCCAGGGTGGCAATTGATAGCGCTCAAGTAGGCTTAACCCATAAAAAATATTTCGTGCAGCAATGAAAATGGTTGAAAAAAACATCAGCGGCAGAGAAGCACCTTGTGCCATCAAACCAATCACCACAAATTGCACAGCACCTGAATAAGCAAATAAACTCATCAGGAATGCGGCGTACCAAGGTTCATGCAAATGACTAAATAGAATACCAAACACCAGGCCCACAGAGCCATAGGATAACACTACCGGAAAGGCTAAGCGGCAGGCTAATTTGAATGGGCTTTTTTGGTGCGGCATGTAACTCATACCTTAAATTATAAGCAACACAATTCTAATAGCAAGGGGCAATAGAGATTTTATAACAAACATTTAGGGTGACATTGGTGCCGGGGACGCAGGCGATGATAATGCAGCACGTAGAGAATCTGATAGTGTAGCCACGAAATCCATGTTGTGAGGAGCTTCACCTCTGTTGCTGGGCAAGAAAGACTGTTGCTGTGGAGGTCGTGATTGTGCAGCCGCTAGGGCTCTGTTGCCTTGAACTACACTGGCATGACTGAGCAAGAACGACTGTTGCTGCATGTGAGCGCGTTTAGCGTTTGCTCGTATGATCAGTGGCGCTGAAATAATTGTAGCTCTATGTCATTTTCAACTACAGTGCTTGGCAGCTGTTGCTGCATGCGATTCCACTTGGCTTCTTCCCCTGTGAGCAATGGTGCTCGTAGCTCCATGCCATCTTTAGCTACATTGTTTGATAGCTGTTGCTGCATGTGAGCGCGGTTAGCCTTTGCACGTATGATCAATGGCGCTGCAATACTTGTCGCAATACCAAAAATCGATAATGTCACAGCAGGCACGATAACAATGTTACCACAATAGGGTCTTACTGCTAACAGACAAGCAGCAATAAAAAAGGCTACTACAGTTGGTGTCACTGCTGCGAGAATTTGTTTTTTATGTAACCTTCTAGCCATTCTAGCCATTCTAGCCATTCTCTGCACATCAGTTACAGCACCACTCAAAATGGAAAGTGATGGCACTTTCTGACACAGTGCAATCTGACTCTGTTTATCAAGATCAGGCAGTGGGTTACCACAGTATTGAAGAATAGAAATACGTATGTTAGCAGCGTTCAAAATGCCACGCAAGTGTGTATTTCGCTTGATAGCCTCGTTATTTTCAGAAAAAACAAATGCTAACATCAACGCCGTGTTATTTTTCACTGCAGTGAGACATGCTTGCATATTTTGTCGTGGCATTTCTTGCATGAGCTGAAATCTAAAACATACTTGCTCTTGCATCTGAGCTGCCCACCGACTGTGTTTCACAGTTGATAACTGAAGGTATACAATAGCCAGAGCAAAATTCGTTCGTGCGAGTTCACAGCCAATTCCTTTGCAGTAGTCATTACTTTTTTCACGTAAATCATTTATCACACTGAGCGAATTTCTATCGTGCAGATTTAAAGATGAAAAGACCCTGTTAGCATCACTGGCACCATACCGAGCTAAAAGCAGCACAGTCTTGCTGCGGCTTTTTTTTGCAGCCAGAATCAAAGCAGTACTTCCATATTGATTGACAGCCTCAATATTTGCACCACGATCAAGCAGCAGTTGCACAGTCTCGCTCTGGCCGAGTCTAGCAGCCTGGATCAAAGCAGTCTCTCCCCATTGATGATTGGCAGCCTCAATATTCGCACGACTATCAAGCAGCAGTTGCACAATCTCGCTGCGACCCATAGCAGCAGCCATGATCAAAACAGTGTTACCATCTGTATCGGCAGCCTCAATGTCTGCACCACGATCAAGCAGTAGCTGCACAGTCTCGCTGTGACCATTTACAGCTGCGCGTATCAAAGCAGTGCTTCCCCATTGATTGGCAGCCTCAATATTTGCACCACGATCAAGCAGCAGTTGCACAACCTCGCTGTGGCCCTTAGTAGCAGCCCAGATCAAAGCAGTGTTTCCCGATTGACTGACAGCTTCGATGTCTGCACAACGATCCAGCAGCAGTTGCACAATCTCGCTGTGACCATTTACAGCTGCGTGCATCAAGACATTATTTCCATATCGATTCACAGCCTCGATATTTGCACCACGATCAAGCAGCTGTCGCACAGTCTCGCTGCGGCCATTCCAAGCAGCCAGAATCAAAGCAGTCTCTCCCCATTGATTGGCAGCCTCAATATTTGCACCACGAGCAAGCAGCAGTTGCACAATCTCGCTATGGCCCTCATTAGCAGCCAGTATCAAAGCAGTGCTTCCATAACTATCAGCAGTCTCAATATTTGCACCACGATCAAGCAGTAGCTGCACAGTCTCGCTGTGGCCCTTAGTAGCAGCCCGGATCAAAGCAGTGCTTCCATGTTGATTAACAGCCTCAATATTTGCACCACGATCAAGCAGCTGTTGCACCGCCTGGATACGGCCGCCCCTAGCAGCTTTTATCAATTTAGTATTGAGCATTCTCATACTTCAAACCCTTCCAATAATTAATGCTCACATATAGAGCTTCAAGTCTATGTCTATTTCAACTAATTATACCCTATATATCCACCATACTTAATCATTGTAACACCATGAAATTCTGTACCTTTTCTTCAATGGACAAGTGCAACTGTCAAACAACTAAAGCCACATAAAACACATTTTGAAATACGCTGAAGTGTGTATTGGGTTGTTATGCTGCTTCAGGTTGTGGACCTTTTTCGTTGTCTGCTGCACTGGCATGACTGAGCAAGGCCGCCTGTTGCTGCATATGAGCGCGTTTAGCGTTTGATCGTATGCTCAGTGGCGCTGCAATACTTATCGCAATGCCAGCCACCAAGAATATGACAGCAGGTAAAATGGCAATGATACCCGATGTAATATTGCCGCACATAAATCAGTAGCAATAGTCATTACTACCATAGACCGTCTGACTCCGTAGATGTTTCGGGTGTCTCGGAAGATTTCATACCCTCTGTCTGCACGTCAAATATAGCTTTACTTAGAGATGCAATAGAGTCTGAATCATACTTATGATTAGATGTAGAACTAATCACTTTCAGCTTACGAGAATCTGATACCAAGCCGCTACAAAATGAAAAAACTATCCTAGTAATAGGCCCATATTGCCCCCAAAAACGCATGAATCTATTACGATTTCTACGAGAAGTCAACATTTGCAATACAGATTTGGTTCTTAATGAGGAAAAATAATGCTCGGCAACGTGTAGTGTTCTTGGAATCTCTTGCATGAGCTGAAATCTAAAACAAATTTTTTCTAATGCAGATTTGACTCTTAATGTACGATCATGGTGACTAGCAAGGTCACGTTCTCGTTGAATGACATCCATCAACTGGAA
>JBDOIU010000011.1:0-45737 GCA_047404195.1 Coxiellaceae bacterium | reverse complement strand
GCCAAATGGGCTGTGACTTTAGCGGCGAGTTTTTTGGCACCACTTTGTCGTTTTTTACGTAAGCGAGCTGCTTTTTTATGGTAGATATCATGCAGTATGTTTTTCTTTTCACGGATGGAGTCATACCTTGCTTCTAAGTTGCTTAAATCTTCGTACCGACTTTGGAGTGCCTGTTGTTTCTCAAACAAATCTTCGGCAGCACAGTGATGTTTACGCGCAATCGTGTCAATATCAGATAAGCGTTGTTCAATTGAACGCAGCTGCGCATCTTCGATGTCAATTCGGTTAATCAAGGATCGCAAATGGTCATTGGCTTCTGTGATTTGGATCATGGCATCAGTCAGCATGCTGAGAACAGAAGTGGTATCATCATCACTTTGATGAATATGCCTTAATTCATGAATGGCTGATTGCAGTAGTGATTGAATGGCAGGCTGTTCGTCATCGCTGACCAATGATAGCGTTGTTTGCAGGTGTCCTAGCATCGTTTTTGCTTCATGGTGTGTTTGATGCTGTTGATGAAGTGATTCCCATTCACCTTGCCTCAGGCTCAATATTTCTAGCTCTTCAATTTGATATTGCAGAAAAGCCATCTCTTGTGATTGGTTTTCTCGTTCACGCGCGATATCCACTTCTTGGCTGTCTAGTGTTTGCCATTCACTCACTGTTTGATTCAGCTGATCACGTTCATGCAGGCATTGAGCAAAGCTATCCAGGCAGTTACTCTGCCATTGACTTTTGAGCAGTGATTGATGTTGGTGTTGGCTATGCAGATATAGGCAATGACTTGAAAACTGCCTGCATTGCGTCAGTGTGATCGGAATGGCATTGAGTGTGAGTTGCGACTGCCCTTGAGCGCTGATACGTCTGCGCAATAAGCACTGCCCCTCATCGGCATAACCAAATTCATTCAGCCAGTCTGTCGCCGCTGTGTTTTGAGAAATATCAAAGGAGACAGTGATGTCGCTGCCAGTTGAATGGGGCTGAGAGGACTGTTGGCTGCGTGCACCGAGTGCCAAAGCAAGTCCGTTTAGCAACATTGACTTGCCTGCGCCTGATTCACCTGTGATCGCCAGCATACCTGGCTGTAAGGTGAGTGACACATCATGTAGAAGCATGTGCTGCTTAATCGTTATTTGTGTCAGCATACGGTGCTACTCCTAATCGGTTTAGTGGTGCTCACGCTCAGCATGTTTTTCCCAGTGTAACTTTTCTTGTAGTGTATTGTAGTAGTTGTAACTGAGGGGATGTATCAGTGTCAACTTTTGTGTGTGCTGTTTGATGGTGACTGAACTGCCGACATCTAGGCGAATTTGTTCCCGACCATCGTTGCTGAGACAGGGTGGTTTTGCATTGGTCGGTGATATGTCGATTCTGATTTCGCTGTTGCCATCCAAGACAATGGGTCGGCTGCTCAACGTATGCGGAAACATGGGCACAACAGCAATGGCATTCAGCTCGGGTTGCAGGATTGGACCACCGCCAGATAAGGCATACGCTGTAGAGCCAGTCGGTGTTGCAAGGATTAGCCCATCTGCACGTTGAGCGTAAAGTAGCTGATCGTTGACATAAACATCAAATACAATCATTTGCGCAATACCGCTGGGCAGCAAGACAATTTCATTCAGGCCAAGTAGAGGGGTATCGTTACAGCTAGAAGTCGCACTCAAAAAGAAGCGTTGCTCCGATATATAATCGCCTTCTAAGATGGCATCGAGCTGATTTAAATTATCTGGGTGAATATCTGTTAAAAATCCGAGTCTGCCACGATTGATGCCCAATACAGGCATGCTCCCTTGAAGGGCAATATGCGCGGCATTTAGGAGGCTGCCATCGCCACCAACGACAATGAGTAGATCAGCCTTCTCGTGCAGTTTTTCATCACTCACAATATCGCAGCCAGGGGGCAGCATATTGTCTATTGATTGTGCAAAGACATGGTTTATCTTGTTCGCTGAAAAGTGGGCGTGTAAATTTCTGAGCGTTTCTTCAGCGCCAGGAATGCCGTTGCGGCTGATGAGCGCAACAGAATGGAATTTTTTTGAACTCATTTCGATTATTCCTTTGTCAGCACGGTAAAACTCTATCATAGCATGTAATTCCATGTGTCTGAACCCAGAAAGCCCTTGTTGGCTGTATAAAAATGTGTACAATATGTCATCTGAGATACATTTAAGGAGGCACTCCATGTCAAATCAACATGATCAACTCGAACCAGAAAGTGAGCAACCTGATTCTGCATCGAATAAATGGCAGCGCATTGAGGAAGAGACGGCTGAACAAGAAGCACAACAAGCTGCTGAGCGTGTTCAGAGCGTAGAAGAAGGTGTGCAAGGATTGTCACTGGAGCAGCAGGTTGAGTCGCTCAAGGGTAAGCTGTCATCTGTGCAGAGCCAGTTGGACGATGAAAAAGACCGCGCTATCCGTGTGATGGCTGAAATGGATAATTTGCGACGTCGCACAGAGCGTGATATTGAGTCTGCGAGAAAATTTGCGGTTGAGAAATTATTACGCGCACTGCTGCCAGTCATCGATAGCTTGGATCGGGGCTTGCAGGCCATGGTTGGTGAAGATCCAAGTACGACTGCTGCGCGTGAGGGGCTTGAGATGACGCGTGACGTGATGTTGAAGACACTCTCATCGCATGGTATTGAGTTGATTGCACCAGCTATTGGTGATCAGTTTAACGCTGAGTTCCATGAAGCCGTCATGATGCGTGCTGAAGAGGGCGTTGCTGGTAATTCTATTGTTGAAGTATTCCAGCCAGGGTACTTGCTGAACGAGCGCTTAGTGCGTGCCGCGTCGGTTATCGTTACCCCCAAGGAATAAATATTCATATATTTCAGTGGCTTATGCGAAATTAAGGTTGTGCTCTTGAAAAGTCATATGCCCATCCCCATGTAATGTATAAGTCGGCGATGAATGGACAATAACCACTGAATCCGCATGGCCTTGACTTTGGATTAACACATACTATACGAGGTAATATTATGCCAGTAATTGGAATCGATTTAGGAACGACTAACTCCTGTGTTGCTGTGATGGAAGGCAGCGGTAGTAATAGGCAGGCAAAAGTCATTGAAAATAGTGAGGGTGATCGCACCACGCCGTCGATTGTTTTGATGCAAGAAGATGGGCAAAGTCTTGTTGGTAAGGCTGCGAAAAGACAAGCAGTGACCAACCCAGAAGACACCTTATTCGCAGTGAAACGATTAATTGGTCGCCGCTACGATGATAAAGCCGTGCAAAAAGACATTAAAATTGTGCCTTATAAGATTGTTAAGGCTAAAAATGGCGATGCTTGGGTAGAAGTAAAAGACGGAAAGCAGCTAGCACCCCAACAAGTTTCAGCAGAGATTTTGGCTAAAATGAAAAAGACTGCTGAAGATTACCTGGGTACAACAGTAACAGAAGCCGTCATTACTGTACCGGCTTACTTTAACGATTCTCAACGCCAAGCCACAAAAGATGCAGGTAAAATTGCTGGTCTAGAAGTGAAGCGAATCATTAATGAACCCACTGCTGCTGCCTTGGCCTATGGTATGGACAAGAAAGTGGGTGATTGCAAAGTTGCTGTTTACGATTTAGGTGGAGGTACGTTCGATTTCTCCATCATTGAAATCGCTGAAGTTGATGGTGAGCATCAGTTTGAGGTATTGGCGACTAATGGTGATACCTTCTTGGGTGGTGAAGACTTTGACTTACGCTTGATTGATTACCTGGCTGGTGAATTTAAAAAGCAGTCTGGTTTTGATTTACACAATGACCCTATGGCGCTACAGCGTCTAAAAGAAGCCGCTGAGAATGCTAAAATTGAGTTATCTTCAGCTGCTCAGACAGACATTAACCTACCGTATATAACAGCAGATGCTTCTGGACCTAAACACTTAAACATTCGTGTGACACGTTCTAAGTTAGAGGCATTGGTTGAAGACTTGATCGAGCGCACCATTGCGCCATGTAAGACAGCTATTAAAGATGCAGGTCTGAAGGTGTCAGACATTGATGCCATCTTGTTGGTAGGTGGTCAAACACGTATGCCTAAAGTACAAGATGCTGTGCAACAGTTTTTTGGTAAAGAGCCACGTAAAGACATCAACCCTGATGAGTCAGTCGCTGTCGGTGCTGCAACGCAGGGTGCTGTTTTGTCAGGTGATGTGAAAGACATCCTATTGTTAGACGTGACACCACTTTCCTTGGGTATTGAAACCATGGGTGGTGTGATGACCAAGCTCATCGACAAGAACACAACCATTCCAACAAAAGCAAACCAGGTATTCTCAACAGCCGATGATAACCAAACCGCCGTGACTGTGCATGTGCTGCAGGGTGAGCGAGAAGTGGCTTCTGCTAACAAGTCATTGGGACGTTTTGATCTACAGGATATTCCACCATCACCACGTGGTGTGCCACAGATTGAGGTGACATTTGATATTGATGCCAATGGTATCCTGAATGTCTCTGCAAAAGATAAGGCGACGGGTAAAGAGCAATCAGTTGTCATTAAGGCATCAAGTGGCTTAAGTGATGAAGAAATTGATGCAATGGTTGAAGATGCCAAAGCCAATGCCGAGTCTGATAAAGCTTTTCATGAGTTGGTTGACTTGCGTAACAAGGCCGATGGCTTGATCCACAGCTCTAACAAATCATTGAAGGATCTGGGTGACCAGGTATCTGCAGACGAAAAATCAGCTATCGAAGCTGCCATTGCCGACTTAAAAGAAGCCGTGCAGGGTGATGATAAAGCAGATATTGAAGCCAAAACAGCGACGCTATCCGATAAGGTGGGTGAATTGTCGAAGCATGCATATGATGCAAACAACGCTGATTCCACCACTGCTGATGTGGGCGATGCTGCTGCGGAGCAAGCATCATCCAGTAATGGTGATGATGTCGTGGATGCAGAGTTTGAAGAAGTGGACGATGCTGATAAGGGTAAGTAGATAACAGATGCTGCCTCAGCATGCTGAGGTGGTGTGATTTTAAACGCGATCAGTGGCCTCTCACTGTCGCGTTTTTCTGCTTCCAGTCAGTAATGATTTAATTTGATTGCTGGGCTACTGTAGCCGCAATCATCGATAAGAGAGAGTTAACCATGTCCAAGCGGGATTACTATGAAGTTTTGGGTGTATCACGTGATGCTGATGAAAAAGCAATAAAGTCAGCTTTTCGTAAACGTGCTGCCAAGTTTCATCCTGACCGTAACCCTGGTGATAAAACAGCAGAAGAAAAGTTCAAAGAAGCGCGTGAAGCGTATGAGGTTTTGTCGGATGGACAGAAGCGCCAACGTTATGACCAAGGCGGACACGCAGCTTTCGATCCATCGATGGGTGGTTTTGGTGGCGGTGCTGGTATGGGAGACATATTTGGTGACTTTGATCTGGGTAAGGTGTTTGAGGACATGTTTACTGGTGGCGGCGGCGGCCGTCGCTCTGCTGATCGTGCGCAGCATGGTGCTGACTTAGCCATTGAACTGAGTGTTTCACTCGAAGATGCGGTACATGGTTCATCCCAAGAAATTACCGTGCCCACATGGGTTGCTTGTGATCCATGCGGCAGTACGGGTGCGAAGAAGGGGTCTTCACCCAGTAAATGCAGCACCTGTGGTGGGCTGGGTCAAGTCAGAATGAATCACGGATTTTTAACGGTTCAGCAGGTTTGTCCGGATTGTGGTGGTGCTGGTCAAGTGATTAAGGATCCTTGTCAGCCGTGTCGTGGTCAAGGTCGTGTACGTAAGAAGAAGAAACTATCTGTTAAGTTACCTGCTGGTATTGGTCACGGAGATCGCATCCGTTTGTCGGGTGAGGGAGAGGCTGGTGTTGCTGGTGGATCTGCGGGTGATCTGTATGTTGAGGTGCGTATCAAGCCGCATGACGTGTTTAAGCGTGATGGGAACGACTTGAAAATGGATGTACCAATTTCATTTGCTAAAGCTGTGATGGGTGGGGATATTGAAGTGCCAACATTAGCTGGGCGTGTTAAGCTGAGCGTGCCACCTGAAACCCAATCTGGTAAAGTATTTCGTATACGCGGTAAGGGTGTGAAAGCCATGCGTGGATCACGCAGCGGCGATTTACTTTGTCGGATTACTGTTGAAACACCGGTTCGTTTAACGCCTGAGCAGAAAAACATGTTACGTGATTTTGACAAGTCGTTATCAAGTGATACAGATAAGCACCGTCCACGTGCTACCCGATGGTTTGAGTCGGTTAAGCGATTTTTTGCGCAAACCACGCGTTAGTTATTTTTAAGGTGGAATACCGCCACATAATTGAAAGGAGAGTACTGTTATGATTTCATTGGTTCCGTTGACTAAAGAGGGTGCAGTGAAGCTCAATGCCGAGTTAAAGCAGTTGAAATCTGTAGAAAGGCCTGCAGTGATCAAGGCCATTGCTGAGGCAAGAGCGCATGGTGACTTAAAGGAAAATGCGGAGTACCATGCTGCGCGTGAAAAGCAGAGTTTTTTGGAAGGCCGCATTCAAGACTTGGAAGGTAAGCTGTCCAACTGTCAGATCATCGACGTCACTCAAATGGAAAATGATGGAAAAGTTATTTTTGGATCAACAGTGACACTGCTAAATTGTGATACTGATGTATTGCGCACCTATAAAATTGTCAGTCCAGATGAGGCAGACATCAAAGAAAATAAGGTTTCAGTACAGGCGCCAATCATTCGTGCTGTGATAGGAAAATATGTCGATGATGTCATTGATTTTGATGCGCCTGATGGGGCACAAACTGTCGAAATTCAGCGCGTAGAATACATTTAGTTGCTGTTTTAAAGATACAAGGAGGTTATTCATGAAAGTGGCTCAGTTGCTATGTGCTATCTCTGTTTTATCGCTGTATGCGACAAGCTATGCTGTCTCTAAGGCGCCTGCAAAAAGCCCAACTGGATCAGTGATCACATTGACCAGTCGACAGCAACCATTGACGATTCGATTGCACAGCAATCCAACGACAGGTTATCGCTGGTTTTTGTCGCGCTATCCCGACAAGCTTATTCGCCCCATTTCACAGCGCTACGTAGCAGATAGTCACCCAGCCGGTTTTGTTGGGGGTGGTGGTACGTCTATTTGGCAGTTTCGGGTTTTACCCGCTGCATGCTTGGTGCCGCAGCGTATACGCATTGGTTTTAGTCATGTCCGCTCATGGGAAGCACCGGCAGCAGATGCGGTTGATCAAGCAATTTATGTTTATTGTGGCGTAGGAGAGCACGATCAGCAGTCACATACCAAAGCGATACTCAGTAAGCGCTCGGATATTATATAGATGTGACAATAAGGCATGGCGTTCTATGAATGTGTGAGATTGGTATTGTCATCCATCGCTGGCTGGCTCCGGTTTGACGTATAATTGAGCAAACAATGACATTGGTCGCTGAATAATTTGAGTCAGATATTGATCACCATATTTGTTTGTCGAGTAATTTTCTCTCAGCGTATAAGACACTATTTTGGTCTGTGGTAGAGCTGTGCTATGAAAAGCTTATGCTCCTATCATACAGTACAATTATATTCTACATCATAAAGATGGTTTCATTGCGGACTATATCCGCATTGTTTGTATACAGATCAACTCTTTATATAATTTAATGTGCGCATTTGCTTGTTTTTGTTTTTGTCGGTTGTATAATGTAACACTGAGCGAGGCATGGTAGCCATATAAATAACACAGGTGTGTATTTTATTTCAAAAGGATTTTATTGCGATAACACTACTTTATGAGTGATGGAGAGATTTTTATGTCTATGAAACACCTTGTTGCTGCTACTTCAGTTGCAGCTGCCCTTGTTGCTGGCACAGTTGTTGCTGGTGGTCCTGATTTAGCACCTGTTAAAAGTGCTGCACAAACTTACATGACTGCTGAGCTTGGCTATGCTCACGTTTTTAAAGCAGCTACTAAAAAGAAAAACACATGGAACGGTCGTGTTGCTGGCGGTTACATGTTCAACAAAACACTAGGCTTGGAAGTGGGTGTTGCATCATACTTGCCGATCAAAGTTAAAGATACTGATGGCAAGCTTGTTTCAAGCTCAAAAATGCCATACGTTGTTGACGCAAACGTTGTTGGCAAATACCAAATCAATAGCGACTTCTTCGCTACAGCCAAGTTAGGTCTTGCTCTTGTGACTATTCATGACAAAGTTGTTTCTCCTGCTTCTGATGCAACTAAAGTGAAGTTGGCACCTACAGCTGCTTTGACTGTTGGTTACAATGTTGATGAAGATATGGCTGTGACTGCTGGTTACCGTTACGTATACAAGTCTTTTACTAAAGGCAAAGCTCGTACAAAAGCTTTCGGTTCACCTGTAATCGGCTTACAGTGGACTCTATAAGTCTTCTGCTGTTTTAGGTGTAAGCCTAAAAAAACCCTGGCTTGCCAGGGTTTTTTTTTTGAGTGGGTCCATTATTTCTATGAGCACATCACCACTGATCTGACAACTGATCATGATCACTTCTTAATTAAATCTTAATTGATGGTTTGCATTGATGAAAACTACGGCATGAAATACGGTATTTAATACCCATTGTGTTGTATCACTAAATAATAGTACATTGATACTTATGTAAGGTCATGTCGATACTGCAAATTGGCTTTCATCTGCTATGTCTACTTTTATTTTTATAGTGTCACTTCACAGGAGATTATTATTATGAAGGATATCAGTGTTGAAAAATCTGTTGCTTATATAAGAGCAGTTTTATTTCCATCTATTAAAGAAGTTGTTGGCCCCTTTATGGAGTCAATCAAAAAATTGTATAGTTCTGATATAATGCTTGAAATTCTCTCGAAATCTGGTTTGACTGACGAGATGGGCGACCTTCAGAGAATGCGAAACGAGCTGTCTAGTGCTTGGTGCAGGCATAAGAAGGAATATTATCCGAGTGAAATTGATGAGCTCGCTCTAAAGGAATATCAGGATGATGAATATTTCATAAAGAAATATAAGCATGATCGTAAAACGTTTTATAAATTAATTTCTGATCCAGATGTCATGGATGCCTTTAATACATTCATGGCAAAAAATTTATCAGTACTGACTAAGCTGCAGGTCCTATCTCGTGAGGTGGGGAAGGAAGATGTAAAGAAATTAATTTACTCACTTTCGATTAATGTTATGCGGTGGACAGAGGAGGTTAATACGCCAGCATTCAGAACCTGGGTGTTGAATTTGAATGCCTATGGAGATCTTTTTGGTAGTTGCGGCTATGATAAGTTGGATATTGAAGCGATAAAAAGAATCAGGCGGTTTTTATACCTCAATGCACGCACCAGGACACAGCAACTTTTTGGCTTGGCGGTGTCTGAAACCCAAAGTAAGTCATCTGTTGCTGCATTTGCATCTATTGCGACGGCATGTGGTTTAAGTCTTGATGGGCGGGATATTGCTGTTCGCCGCCGTAGTCTTTTTGCGAAGGCCTTCCAGAAGTCTCATGCTCAAAAACTGTTTGACCTTATTGTGCCAATCGCGGATCAGTCTGTATCACCACTGATATCATTCATTAAATTTGCCCTGATAGGTTATGATGCGGCAATGGGTGAGAGCTGGATATCGCCTGTTGCAAGATTAAAATCAGTTAAGCAAGCAATCAGTAAGCAGTCACTGGCGTGCACTTGCTTACTGGCATCTCAACATGCGGCAACACCTAAAGCCATTGCCAAATTTATCAAGCAGTACGATGCTTTGTGGGAAAATGCTGTTGGAGATGAGAAATACAATACATCAATGAGTTTGGAGCAAATACAGGCGCTCGTCCAGGCGTATATTCATCATCATGAGAGTGTAAAAGCTGGTATGAACAATGCTCGTGATGAGATTATTCGTTGTGTTAAAAATCTTGGGCATGATGCTGTGCAAGAGTATGCACAGGACGTGTCGATAATGGTACAAGGCCAACCGAAAAGTCCTTCCAAGCCCTTGTCCTTTGGTGCGCATCAGACAGAGAAGAAGCCTCATTTGTTGGCTAACTCTTCACCGCAGAAGCTGCGTGCAGCCTTTGTGGTAGCATTAGTGCTGCTTACCACTACGGTAGTGTTGGGTGCGGCAGCCACTCTGCTGTCTGTTATGGCGTTTTCTAATTTGATGCACATTGCGAACAATCTTAAACCAATGCTAAGAGTTGCTGCTGAGGCAGTATCTGCAACCACTGCCGTGACAGTGCTAGGAGCAGGTATTTCAGGTTTATTGGATTGTACGCTTAATGATACAAGTTTACAGCAGTAGAATTTTTAGTCCTGTGAGTGTGCATTACTTTGCAACTGCTGAGGCAGTTGCAAGCGTTACTTATTATGAGTGCTCTTTTTACTACGAAAATACTTCATGTGAGGGCTGCTGACTGGCCATACCAAAACGGTATATTTTGCGCGGACTACTCTGTTATAAGAAAGTAAAGCAGGGTGAAAGTCACATAATGCTATGGAAGATTAGGTAGTACTCTCCTAAAATAACCCAAGAATAAAGAAAGTTTTCTATTTAATTAATACCTCAAGCGGATGGCTCTGCATGAAACGTAAACGATTTACTAAAGAACAAACCATAGCCATCTTGACTGAAGTTATTACTGGTATTTAAATGCCGGCCCTGTGCTGTAAGCATAGTTTTGGTGAAAGCACTTACTATAACATGACTGTTGCCGAACTAAAGCGGCTTAAGTAGCTTAAATGAGAGAATCTGTGCCTGAAGAAAAGGAGTTACCGCCCCATCAAGTCATGGGGCGATAAGCATTTCTTCCTACCAAGATGCATCACTGCTTGAGGCTGCTTTTGGCTCTGATAAAGTGTCAGGGGCAGTTACTGCCCGCTCACTCCAGAGTGAAGCCTCTAACGTGCCACTGTCCTTCGCTGTTTTTGCCTCCAAGTGCATCGCAGTTAACGCCTTCGTAATCTCTACAACTTTAGGACGATCACGTCTAGTCTGGCTCCAACAGCGTGCAATCAATGCCGCAAATGGTTTTGGTGTATTCTTTGGAATAGTATTGCGTTCACCGTCCTTGGTCCACGACATGATAGTTGTATCATTAGCAGTATCGTAATCAGACCATGGGATCTTACGCGCAGCCAATTCCCATAGTATAACGGCAAAGGCGAAGATATCACTGGCTCTCGTATGCTTACCTCGTAGCCTAAATAACTCCGGCGCCATCCAGGAGACCGTACCGACTGAACTTGCTGCCGTTTTTGTTTGAGCAAACGTTGCATGGGTCTCCGTTTTGACTTTTGATAAACCAAA
The DNA here is from genome assembly GCA_047404195.1 of Coxiellaceae bacterium. Lineage (GTDB taxonomy): Bacteria > Pseudomonadota > Gammaproteobacteria > JAJRRL01 > JAJRRL01 > JAJRRL01. The sequence goes on along the minus strand of JBDOIU010000011.1, from coordinate 34,504 downwards.
GTCAGCGATCACTGGCGTGTCGTCTTTATCCAGCAGGATATTTAAACTTTTTAGATCTCTGTGGATAATCTTTTGCATATGTAAATACTGAATGCCTTTGGCAACACCTAGTGAAAGCTTCAAACGCATCGGCCAATCAAGTGGTCTGGTTAAGTCATTGACCATCTTGAATAAAGAACCATTCGGGAGGTATTTTAGCACCAAGCTGATATGCCCGGGATCAACACAAATCCCATAAAGCGCCATAACATTCGCATGATTTAAGCGTCGCATGATGGCGGCTTCTTGTCGCATCTCACACCCAGTTTCTAGCGAGAGGCCTTGTTGTAGCGTTAGCTTCTTAATGGCTACCTCAGTGCCTTTCCAAAGCCCACGATAAACCTGCGCAAAGCTACCTGAGCCAATACAGTCTCTTTCAGTATACTGCAAGTCTTTATGGTTGATGGTGTATTGTACTGGAGGCTCAGCAGCTACCGATGCAGCTGGTTCCGGCCTTTGTGCAAACCCTTGTTTTTGAACATGCATGGTTTTGCTAATATCTTCTTCAGACACTTTGGTTCTTTGCACGGCTTGTAAATGCCCACCTTGCACTTTAACGCCAGATAACTCTCTGGCATATTCTGCTTTAAAGATAGCTTGACGCTTGAGTAAGCGTTGGGGCATCTCACGTAAGTTTTTACCTGCATTGAAACTGAGTAAGTTCTCCGTGCCTGGACGTACAAAGAACTTGGTAAGGTCTTTGATAGATATTTGGGTAAACAGTACAATGGTTTCAATGAACTCCTTTTTCACAGACATGGGTAGATCATCTACTTTTAGTGTGTGATAGTCAGATTGCATCGCAAATCGTACTTCTCTCGGACCGACTTCCAGCGCAGGGTTTTCATTAAACGCAGCATTGGCATCAATCTTAATACAGTTGACTTGATTACCGGCAATTTGGCAGACAAAGTTAGTGGCTGAAGCGCCGAGTACATCTGGATCATCAATGATCTTGGCCACTGCCAGCATACGACCAAAATTAATTACTTCTAAGGGTTCTGCCTGACCGGGCAGTTGCAGCATGAACTGATCCCCCCCACTAAACTGAGGCACTTCCGTGCAAGCATGAAAGCCTGCAATGATCTCTGACATGAGATAAATGGTATGAGTACGGTTCTTGCCTATGTCCGGTAAATCTGTAGCCCGTACACCTTCTGGAAAGATAATCGGTAATCTAGCCAATACGGTCTGGGGTACAGAGACGCCAAAATAAGCATACATATCCAGTGCAATCTTTTCAGCACAAGCATAAGCTTCAGCACTATCTTCTGTCGCAATATGATCACTTTTCCCAACATAAAGCGTACCATCCTGACGTTCAAAAACGCCACTACAGAAAGAAGACCCCCCTAAACGATGCGCTTTCGTGTCTCTAAACTCAGTGTCATCAAACTTGATGATTTCTCCCATAAGTCCTTGTTTCGATTTAGGCCTTCTTTTAGTTTTTGGCGCAACGCTTGCTGCAGCACGCGGTGACTGCGCTCTAATTTGTAATGCCATCATGTGTTTTGGAATAAACTCGGCCAGTTCATCATTATTCGCAGCAAAAGCAACGTCTTCAGGCTTTTTACCGTCCGTGTTACGTGCAAATCCACTGGCCCCTTTTTCTAACAAATAAGCGGCCATCGCTTTTGCTTGGTCACCGTTACCAGAACTGGCTACAAGGTGTAAAGCCGTGTTACGTAATTTATTTTTCGCAGTGATCTTTGCTGGTGACTGAGTGCGTTCAATCATCGCTTGAGGCAGATCAAGGCGTTTAGCGATTACAGCACGTAATAAAGCTGTATTACCTAAGTCATCTTTCGCTTCTAAATCTACCCCAGCTTGAATCAGTGTTGGTATTAAATCAATGTGGCCAAGAGAGAAGGCAAGGTGTAAAGCAGTTTGGTTTTTAGCATCCTTTGCTTCAAGATTCAAGTCAGGCTTGAAACTCAGTAACTGCTTGAGCAACTTATGATTGTTTTTACGTACCGCATGTAAAAGTGCCGTGTCTTTGGTTTTAGGGGTCACAGACTCAAGGTCTGCACCTTTGTCAAGCAAAGCAGTCAACTGTTCAGTTTGTTCGAGTTCAATGACTAGGTGTAAGGCATTCAAACCTGCAGCGTCTTGAGCCGTTATATCAGCAGGGCGTTCTCGACGATTCAGTAACAAGGTGAACGCTTCTAAGTGATTCATACGTATTGCTTGCAGAAGTGCTGTATCTTTTGTGAACGGATGAGGTTTTTCTAGATCAGCGCCAGCTTGCACTAAACGTTGCAATAGAGCAAAGTGTTCATCACGCTCTAATTCATTGAGTGCATGATGCAGTGGACTTAAATGATCTGTACCACATAGGTCAAGGAAAGGAACGCTCTCTTTGCTTGCATCAACAGGCTTTGTCTCAATTAATAAGGAAACCATGGCGGTTTGCCCTGCTATGGCAGCAACGTGTAGGGAGCTATGACCTGCCGCATTTAAAGCCGCTCTATTCGCGCCTCTCTCAACCAAAAGTTGCGCTAGGCGGCTATCGCCTCGTGTGACTGCTAAATGCAGTGGTCTAGAACCATCTGCGTTTACTGATTCAATGTTTGCACCCAGATTAAGACAAGCAAAGACAACCATTAAGTCATTTTCAACCCCATAAGCAAATTGTTCTTGAATTTCTGCCTCTCCCCATTTTAGGGCATTAGCAATGATCTCTGCCCCAGGAGACCCTAGACTTTGTGCCGCCATACGGAAAAAACCGACTCCTGCATCTGTTTTCATTTCAGGTAAGTTAGCTAGTTTATCCCCTAAAGCCTCAACGACTGCTGAGAGGACTTTAGGACTGCTGTACAGTGCCAGTCTCAGTAGATGTTGGTCACCAGTTAGTATTCTAGTTAGTAATCGTCTATCTGTAGCAATACAGCGCTCAACTTCTGCTATGTTACAGGCTGATACAGCGGCAATCAAATTATCAGCCAAGCGTTTTGAGACATAGATTGAGTCTGACTCCCACAGGGCTGGGTTTGCATCCAAAAACTGTGTGATTTGACGACGCAGCCCGTTGTTTGCAATAAGCTGAGTATTTGCAAGCACTTCACCTGAATGTGGACTGGTAGTGTGCTCCAGTAGCCAGGCTTCAATCACCTCGCGCTCGTAGGTCTCGCCATCAGCAGCAACCACAGGATCCAGCATAATTTTTTTACCCTGTGTGCAGATGTATAAATCATGAGCTTTTGTCGAAAGAGCACGATTACGTTCTTCTAATTCCGTGATTTGACAAGTCAGTATTATTTTCTCCCGCGCTGAATCCTTCTGCAGTGTACTTTTCTCCCGCTCTAGACGAGTGCACTCTCTCTGAGCTAGAATTTTCACTCTCCTTAGGCTAGCAGCCTTTTTCTGAACTTGAGCCTTCTCTTGCCGTAATGTACTTTTCTCTTTCTCTAGACTAGTGACCTTTATCTGAACTTGGGTTTTCTCGTTTTTTAATCGAGCAACCCTTCCCTTAAGCTGAGCCTTCTCTTGCTCCAATATACTTTTCTCTTGCTTCAGACTAGTGACCTCTTCGGCATGTTGCTCCTTTAGGGCAACGACTTGTGGGAGTCGTGCAACGCGCACGTCTGGTATTCGCCATGCAATGCGCTGCTTTTCTGCAATACGTCGCTCTTCTTCTCGTGCGACGCGTTGTTGCTCCTCTGCAATACCCTCTTTTGTCATTGCAGGATGCTCTGAGAGACCTTTTTCCCGACAGACATGTTGCACATCGGCTTGAAACTCACGTCGTAACGCTTGGTGGTGAGGATGTTTTAAATCCAAACCCAAACACGCCCCATCATGTCGAGTGTTGGGGGTCATTTCTTTTAAAAACTGCGCCGGCTTATTATCCCTCAAAAATTTTAAATATTTACGATCCATTCGAAAGCCCCAGTCGATCGCGGTTTTCGGCGCGTCGTAAATCCACTGCCGCCTGCCCCCGAAGGCGTCCCGGGCGCGCCAGGAACCCAAACTATGAGTATCGTGGGTTGTGCTGAGTGATTGCATCCACCGCTGCCAACCGTGCCAACGAGAGGGCAAGCAATCCAGTACGCACTGCGTGTATGAATCGGGGGCGAAGGCAGGAAGGCCATCGATGTAGGGTATTGTGCAAAATATCAAGAACATAAAACATCTCCTGTTCGTCCCTGCGGATCTTGTACACAGGGGTTCATAAATATCCGTGGTTAGCTTGAATACAGCCAATCACGCCGATTATCATCCAGCAAGGGTGGTATATGGCGGGCTGCATGCCACGCACCGTCCTCCCATGCTTTAGATAATAAATGCGTCAAATTCTTTCGGGGGGATAATTCATTCAGGTGATGCCACCAGGTAGCCCATCTGGCTAAGTACCGCTGTGAGGTGGCAGGATTGACTGCATGGTTTATCAGCGTGTGCTTATCCAGGGCTCTTTGGTGGGTACGGCTATGTAGCCGTACCCGAACCTGGCTATGTCTGGGCCTAGGATGGATTCGCGTCACATCGTAGTGAACGCCCAGATAATGAAATGTTTTTTGAGCCAGCTTGCCAAAGCAACTTTTATGTCGCGATAAGCTGAGCTTGAGAGACTTCAGAATTTTAAACAGTGTTTTTCTTACCTTGCGGTACTGTCTTGCAGTTTCAGTGAAAATCAAAATATCATCCATGTAACGCACGTAAAAACCCCCTTTTTTATTCTCAAAGGCCCGATCAAGCGGAGTTAAATAGAGGGCACCAAAGAAAGGTGATAAACTGGAGCCGCGAGGAATCCCTTGTGTGGGCAAAAAAATACAGCCATCTTTGTCAATCGCAGTGGTGATAATGGCGCTTAAATAATGAATGAGTAAGGGATCATCAAAACTGCTTTTGATTTGTTTAATCAAGATGTCATGATTGATTGAGGCGTAGTAGGACGCAATGTCAAGACGACAAAACCTACGATAAGATCGATCAGAAAGGGCTTGATATGTTTTTTGGGTGATGGTCTTAATGGTAGAGGGGCCTTTTAGATGATAACAGCTAGCACTTATGATATGTGGAAAGCAAGGTTTAATCCGTAAATAGAGATAATGAATGAATAAACGATCCCAGAAACGCCATAGCTGCGCCGTATTACCTGCACAACTTAACTGCCTCATCGGCCCAAAAGGGTAACTCCCCCGGTTCAATGAGGATATTTTGTTGGCAAGTTGTTCGTGTTCGGACCAAAATGCGCGTATCGGATGATTAGCATGCACCAGATGAAAGCGCTTGCGTTGTCGCTGCAACCATTTTTGGATGACTACGTGACTTCTCCGTCCTTTGATAACCACCTGGTATGCTCCTTATAGCTGGTCGGTAGGTTTTTCGTATGCAGTCTTATCCTCCACAATAAACATTGACCTGTCAAGACGTACTACCGTCGAATATTGGCAAGATTATTTAAACAAGAGGTAAAGAAGGTATCAAAAGAAACAGCTTAGACACACGATAGCCGGGATGATGATGCATGAAGACGGGTCAATATACTTACAAGCCGCATTGATAGTGTCACGCTCATACGATATAAGTAGAAAGTTCTATCTAAATCGCTTACTAAGATGGGGGCTAGACAAAACCCATCTGATACTATGAGCACTCAATTAGCCAACTTTAATCAATGTACTTTGCTCAAGTTGTCTCGTTCTAATATGCTTTTATCCAGGCTTTACTCAATTCAAAGACAATTGGAGGCCACCGACATACCATACACATGCATTTACACCATATTATCCGAATTAGCTGACACATCATAATTTTCACCAAACCATTTAACCCATAACGATTCATATTCCATGTCATAGACACATCATTGCCCAGCTGATAATACAATCGCAGATACATGAATTTGATTTTATTTTTACATAAATCATTTAAGTGATAGCAATGCATGTACTGTGGTTCATAGGTGATCCACATACTTATCGTTTTTAACTACAGCGGCAATACAACTGAACAACTTCTTTGATATGCCAGCACCAATCACTATAAGATTAAATCCTATAATGCCCACACATCCATAACCTTAGCCGACTGTGGCAGTCACTGCATCATTATGTGCACGCACGTGATTTTGCGGACAGTTCAACATATTAGCAATGATTAATGAGCCTGCTTACGCAGATAATGCTGGTGATAGTCTTCTGCTTGCCAAAACACAGTCGCATCACAAACTTCTGTCACGATAGGCTGCTGTAGTGAAACTTGCCAGCGTTGAATAGCATCATGCGCCCCCTTTCTTTGTTGATCATCAAAGACAAACAAACGGCTCATATATTGATGACCAATATCAGGACCCTGACCATCGACCTGTGTCGGTGTATGGCAGTCAAAGAAAACATCCATCAATGTGCTGAAAGATATCATTTCTGCATCAAAGAAAATTTGCACAGCCTCTGTGTGCCCAGAGCGCCCTGAACAAACTTCATGATAGCTTGGTTGCTCAGAATGACCTCCGGTGTAGCCAACAGCGGTATAAAATACACCCTCTAAAGCATCGAAACGTGCTTGTACACCCCAAAAACACCCCGCACCAACGATAATACAAGATAATTGTCGTCCTGTATAATGCTCAGCCCATAACAATACCGTACCATTGATACAGTAACGTTGATTACTCTCTGTTAGCCTTTCTCCGCGGAAAACATGCCCAAGATGACCCTGACAACGCGAACATAAAACTTCTACACGATGACCATCAGGATCATCTTGCTCAGTAATGGCACCTTCGTTGGCAGCATCAAATGCTGGCCAACCACAATGTGATTCAAACTGATGCTCCGCCGAAAACAAAGCTTGACCGCAACCGCGACAGATAAACTGACCATGGCTGTGTTCAGCAATAGGAAAAGTCACTGTGCCTGCTCTTTCAGTATCTGCACGCAGCAATATACCCATTGCCGTTGGTTCACATGCAACCGTATAGTTTGTCACTTAATTTTCTCCCTATTATGAACAACCGATCTAACAACAGAAACAACATGGAACAGATTCATTCGCTTCATCGTTCTGAATCAGGTTATCACTGCTCGTCGGCGCCAAGCGCTCATTTCTTGTAGACGCTCGCTCAAGCCGTCGCCTTAGGTTGCTGATTTCAGTATCAGTGTAAATAAAGCGCTTCTTTTTTGATGTCGCATACACAACATTGAGTACAGGATATTTTGCTGCCAGCATTGGAAACAACTTGATATATTGGCGCATCGTTTGTAATAACGTTTTATAACGCTCTTGAAAAGTATTTCTTTCCTGTCTATATGAAGCAATCATAGTATCAGCTGATTCTATGACACCTATTTGCATACACTGTTCAAGCTGAGCACGAAAGTGTGTCGTCTGTTGCTCCATAGATAAACAAACTCCTCTCAAGTGTGTACCATCACGTGCAATGATCTCACAGTATGGCTGAATGGGCAATAGATTAATGTCCTTTACCAATGCACTGAATCTAAAGTTAACCTGTTGCGACACGATATGTTGATGACACGTCGCCACTGATTCTGCATCAGACGGACAGTAGGTGAGATGATTAGCAGTCATTACACACTGCATCATAGCAGCCAATCGACGCTCTGCATCGTAAGCCGATTGCGCATAAGCACTGCTGTATTGCCTCAAACACGCGACGCGTTGTGCTATCGTCTTAGGCCTTCTTTGCAGACAAGACTCATTGAATATGAAGGTAACGCTCTGCTTTATTTCAGCAGGCGTAAACAACCTCTCTAAAAATGCACAGTAAGATCTGATGCCCTGGAATCTCCCTGCCGGTTGAAATAACTCAGAGGGTAACAACACATAAATTTTCCTAAAAACACCTACTCTCAGCAACTGTAAAATGCATCGCTTGTTAGCGAACAATGCCATTTCTGAGGACTGATCCAAGGCGGGCATATCAATGACAAAATAACGACAACCTGAATCGTTATGCATAACGTCAGCGTAATGCAGCTTCGCTTGACCTGCTGATGTTGCGCTTAATGTTAGGTCATTACTGACCACATCAGCGTCCTCTTCTGCATCCAGGTTCACGATAAGCTCTCCCCGCAATGAAGCAAGAAAAGTCTTTTTACCAGCACCTCCTGGAGCGAGCAAAATGATGTTGTATAACTGCTTTAAAGGTAAACTTCTCGGAGCCTTACTCTTGAGCATCGAAAGGGTAGCAGCTGTTAGTTTAGGTAACTTCATAGCCATTTCTCCCTATTCATTATTGTGGCGCCATCACAGCATCAACAGTTGAGGCCTCTGTAGCAGATAGTATCGGGTGATCTAACCCGAAATGCTTCACATCAACAACCCGACCCTGCAACAATGGTTGATACCATCTATAACTAAGCAACGTCATCATTTTTCTGACAAGATGAACATTATGTGAAATTTGAGGAATCAATGTGACTAACCTATGCAACATCTTAAAGGCACCGCCATCATGAGATATTTTTTTTGCAATATCAGCAATACGTGCTTGATGCTTACTGACAGTGGCCATTTGTGACTGCTGGCTGGCTTGCAATCTTGATTTTTCACCCTGCTTAGCTCTTAGCAGAACTTCAAGATTTTGTCGCCCCTGTGTGAATAACTTACGTATTGTCTCTTCCTGCAAGGCCACCTCTTTATCTGCGGTTTTAGCCCGCTCATGGCAGCTTTCAATTTGCGTATTGTAATCTGAAATTTTAGACTCATTAGAACGAACTTTTGAAGTATTTTCAGCCGTCAGTCGCTTTTCTGTAAATAATTTTATTTTACACCAACCATAAACATGAGATGGACCGACATAACGAATTGAATACTCACTACCTGATATAGATTTATCTGTAAAATAACCACAAGAACCTTCCTCTACTGATTGCGTACCCCCACGCTCATCAACATATGTGATAGGATACCCGGCATCTGCCTCCAAAGTTTCATACTTATCTTTAATGACACCTTGCTTGACTGTGCCATATGTTTCTTTTTCATCATAATCAATATTACCAACCCCAACTCGACTGCTATCAGATGACAGAGATGCATTTTGACTGATTAAAGACCGTATTTCAGCATTTAACCTTGCGGCCTCAGCTCTATGCTGCTGCGCCTGCCGTTGGTAGCTCTCTATACTACGCTGGCAATCTGCTTGCCCATCATAAACTGCTGAACTATCACTCAACCTTGCCTCAATGTCTTGCATACTACTTTCAAGCATTGCAATATTCGAAACGATTTGCTGATCCTGCCGCTGAGCATCCTGCACATCCTGATTAATTCGTTTCATATCTTCATCACCACGAACAAGACGCGAGGCAATTGATTCGCTCAACATACGCAATTTACCAGCGTGTGGACCCAAAACACTGCGTTGAGTAAATGTGGATGTGCCTGCTGGTGTATGCAATGGACGACATCGGCTTATTTTAGCATTAATACTGGCACGTGCAGCAGGGTCCATTGGATCATAAGTCAAAATATCGCAAGCCAATATCTTTCTCAAACAACTCGCTGCTTTGACCTCTGATGCATGATATGACCTGGAATACTCTGCCAGATACCGCTCAAATATTTTACATCTTTGTATAGCCGTTTTCGGACGCCTTTGCTCCAGAGACTCGTTAAACAAATAGAAAACACTTCTCTTGTAGGTATGTTCATTTGATCCAGTAATATTCTCCAACGCTTGTACAATTGGTACGACACCCATACAGCGATTTGCCGGCTCACAAATTTTGGAAGGCAATACCACGATGATAGCTTCTACTTTCACACTTTTCAGTACTGATGCCAGGGAACAATGCACACTGATATCATGTGCCACACCACGGCTATCAAAATACCCCGCTGTGTCGATAAACATTCTGCCTGCACTCCTGTGCGCTTTGGGAAAAACAGTACATGAACCGGCATTAGCTCGACTAATCACAGGTGCATCACCTTGCGTTCGACGAGCACTGACTGACATAATACCTGTCATATCATCTTCGTGTATTTCAAGATTATCATTCATGTAATTGATGAAGGTACTTTTACCCGCACCACTTTCACCGACCACTAAAACTGCATTGCCTGCAAGCCGAGACACTGCTGCCTGCGATTGTTGCAATAAATTCTCGAGCTCAGCGATATCCAAATCATGTAGAACATCTGCAGTTGTTGCAGCAGGTCCAACACTATTGTCCGCTGCTGAACCAGCACCACGGTTCGACTGATGACGTGCTTGAGCTGGCAGCATAGGCGCACCTGATCTACCCACAGCACCGCGACTTGCCTGACGACGCGACAGTACGCGAGCTGGTGGCGCTGGGGGACGTGATGTATCCACAACAGCACGATTTGCCCGAGTACGAGCTGATGGCGCAGCTGGGTGTGCTCCATTCAATGATTCTTGTCCTGGATGCTCTCTATGCATACTCAACTCCTGTGTCCTTGTTTTTTTAGGCCTGATACTGCCAGCATTCACTGCTCAATATCGACAATGAGATTTAAGCCTGATTGGACGAGTCGGTCAAACACATACCATCCAAAATGAAAAAACACACTACTATTAATAGTTTCTTAAGCTATTACTTTACGGCACCTCTTTTGTCGTATCACATTAAGGCATAAATAGGCAATAAACTATCCGGCCTTTTTTTAGTGGAATGGCCCAATGTCACCCCCCTTCAGAATGCACATTGCATTTTCTGCCCAAATCCGGTATTTAATAGAGTTCTTGCCATTCTTTGAAAGGTCATTTTATGAGCGACTACAAACAAACGCTGAATCTACCACAAACTGCTTTCCCGATGAAAGCCAGCTTGGCGCAACGCGAACCCAAACAACTTGAGAAATGGCAACAGGTTGATATTTACCAACAAATTCGCGCTAAACGTCAGGGGGCTGCACGCTTCCTCCTCCATGATGGCCCTCCGTACGCCAGTGGTCGCCCACACATGGGTACGGCAATGAACAAAGTCATCAAAGATATGATTGTTAAGTCACGCTCTCTTTCTGGCCAAGATGCCCCTTTTGTACCTGGCTGGGACTGTCATGGCCTGCCGATTGAGCTGAATATTGAGAAGAAATTCGGCAAACCTGGTGATAAATTAGATGCGCGTGCTTTCAGACAAAAGTGTCGTGAATTTGCACAAAAGCAAGTCGATATCCAAAACACTGACTTCCAGCGCCTAGGTGTGCTTGCGGACTGGAAGAATCCTTATATCAGCATGGATCGTTCGTACGAAGCCAATGCCATTCGCGCCTTGCGTCGCTTGGTTGCGAACGGCCACCTGCAACGCGGTTATAAACCTGTGCACTGGTGTGTCGCTTGTGGATCAGCCCTGGCAGAAGCGGAAGTCGAATATCAAGACAAAACATCGCCAGCAATTGATGTTGGCTTTGTCGCCACTGACAACGCGCAACTGGCTGATTGTTTTGGCTGCGAGGCTGATTTTGAGACGGCTATGCTTTGTATTTGGACAACAACGCCATGGACATTGCCGGCTAACGAGGCATTATGTGTGCACCCTAATTTGGATTACGTCCTAATCCGCGCACAACAAGCAGGTCAAACAAAAATATTGGTTGTTGCTGAAGCGCTGCAAGCAGCCATCGTCGAGCGCTATTGCCTCGATTCCGTCACTCGCCTCGGCACTGCCAGTGGTCATCAAATGCTGTCCTTGCGTTGCCGCCACCCACTAGAGGAACGAGAAGTGCCCGTGGTGACAGGTGAGCACGTCACGACTGATGCCGGTACTGGAATCGTGCACACCGCACCATCTCATGGGCAAGACGACTATCTTGTCGGCCAAGCCTTCGATTTGCCAACGCACAGGCGTATCGATGGCCGCGGCGTCTTTATTGACACCATCAGTCCACTCATGAATTTACATGTTTTCAAAGCCAATCCAGTGGTGATCGAACTACTCAACGATAACGCTGCCTTGTTACATGAAACAACCTTACAACACAGCTACCCACATTGCTGGCGACACAAAACACCACTGATTTTTTTAGCCACACCACAGTGGTTCATTAGTATGGATAAAATGGGTTTACGCCAACAAATGCGCACAGCCATCAGCGAAACGCATTGGATTCCCAGCTGGGGACAAGCGCGCATCGATGGCATGGTTGAAGGTCGTCCGGACTGGTGTGTGTCACGTCAGCGTACTTGGGGCATCCCAATCACGCTACTTGTGCACCAACGCACAGGTGAGCTACATCCGGATACAGATCAAATTATCTTAAACGCAGCGAACGCTGTTGAAGAGGACGGTATCGATGCTTGGTTTGATCGCCCGGCCTCTGCTTTTACTGACCATGATGTCTCGGAATACGACAAAGTCACCGACACGCTGGATGTCTGGTTCGATTCGGGTGTGACACATGCTTGTGTGCTGGAGGAGCGCCCTGAGCTCGGGTTGCCCGCAGACTTATATTTCGAAGGCTCCGATCAGCATCGCGGCTGGTTTAACTCATCACTCACCACCGCTGTTGCCATGCGTGGCGAGCCCCCCTTCAAAACCGTACTCACACATGGCTATGTGGTTGATGGCCAAGGCAGAAAGATGTCGAAATCACTGGGCAATGGCATGTATCCCGCCGACGTTGTGAAAAATTTAGGGGCTGATGTGCTACGACTTTGGGCCGCTGCAACTGATCACACAGTGGACCTGAATGTCTCTGATGAGATTCTAAAGCGCTCTTCTGAAGCTTATCGACGTATGCGTAATACGGCTCGCTTCATGTTGGGCAACCTCTTTGACTGCAGTGAACAAGATCTTCTACCCTTCGAAGATATGCTGTCATTGGACGTTTGGATTTGTCAACAAACAGCCGCACTACAAGAACGCATTATCACTGCCTACGAGCAGTATCAGTTTCCTAAAATTTATCAGTGGCTACACAACTTCTGTTCTGTGACGCTCGGTGCTGGTTATTTGGATGTTGTCAAAGATCGTCTGTATACTTGTGCTGCGAACAGTGTGGCTAGGCGCTCAGCTCAAACTGCTTTATATCATGTACTGCAGGCTTTTGTGCGCTGGATCGCCCCTATCCTTAGTTTCACTGCGGAAGAGATTTGGCAAAATATGCCTGGACAAACCGACAACTCAGTCTTTCTCAGCGAATGGTATACCGGCCTAGAACCTGTCACAAAAGTCGCTGTACACTGTGACTGGGCAACATTATTTGACTATCGAGAAGAGATCAATAAGGCACTGGAAAGTGCGCGTGCTGATAAAGTTATCGGTGGCGCACTCGATGCCGGCATTACCCTCAAGGCCAGTGGTGATGCTGCCGATCTGCTAGAAAAGCTCGGTGACGAATTACGGTTTTTCACGCTGACATCACAAGCCCGCGTACAAAGACAAGAGACAGGAGAATTAACCTGTGACGTGATCAAACTGGATGATCAGAAGTGTGCTCGCTGCTGGCAGCGCCGAGCAGACGTGGGAGCAGACGCAGAGCATCCGACCATTTGCGGCCGCTGCGTCACCAACCTGAACAATGAGGAGCGAAGACAGTGGTGTTAAAGCAATCTCACAGCAAACGCTTTGTACTGTCCCCGCTTGGTATCACCTGCTTGATTGTTTTGCTTGATCAGCTGACAAAGCTGTGGATACTACACCACGTACCATTGGCTGATACACTGACTGTCAGTGGTTGGCTCAACCTGCGCCTGACATTCAATCAAGGCATTGCCTATGGCTGGTTTACACAGTCAGGACGTCTAGGACAAATTATTCTCTCCGCTATTGCTTGTTGTATTGTGCTGGTCGCTATTTCTTACTGGAAAAAGTATGGGCAAAATATAGGATACACCATCACCACGGCGCTGATCAGTGGTGGTGCCTTAGGTAATGTGATCGATCGTGTACGTTATAGCATGGTGGTTGATTTTATCGATGTACACTGGCACGGCTGGCACTTTGCGACATTCAATGTTGCCGACATCGCTGTCAGTTGTGGTGCAGGGCTATTTGCCATTTGCTTGCTACGCAAACAACCAGCTGAAACACAGCATCATTAACATTCGGTCTTCTTACACGCTGCACCTTCATGTGAAACATGTGGATAGATTTCTGAATCTGTATGCTCCTCACAACATGGAGATCAGGTGCGGCATCTGCACTACTTGGCTCAGGTAACTGGCCACCTGAACCAATAAATATTGCATCCAAATGTGTTTTGAAAATGACACCACGTAGTCTGTCACAGCGCTTCAATGCAACCTTATAATGAGAGTCAGACTAACTAGAATCTCCAGCAAAAAGTGATTGATTTACCGCTGACACTCAGCTGATTTATATATTTGTATCTGCAACAGACGCCTGCAAGGATTTTGCTTTTTGAATCGTGCTCTGCCTCAGAATCCCCAAGCCAGATGCAACACCAACGCTGCTTACTGCAAGCCCTCCCACTACTGCTGTAGCAATTATCAAAGCAGTGATCGCACCAAATGGTATCATACAACAACCAATAGCCACCGCCGCAACTGACAGTAGCACTGCCGCACTGGTACTGGCTGAAACGCCTGCAGTATACGGCCCTTTAATCAAACCACCTTCTGGGTCTAGAAAAGTGATTTTTGAAATGTTTGATCCAAATATGATACGCAGACTACTCTTGTTATTATCATAAAAATCTCTTGTGCATCTGATACTACGTAAATTAATGCAATCCTCAAATGCACCATCACTCATACTGGTCACACTATCTGGAATCACAATGCTTGTTAGACTGCTGCAACGACTAAAGGCTTTCTGACCAATACTGGTAACGCCCGCCGGAAAAACAAAATCAGACCTGTTCACAGCCCTCAACAAGCTGCCATCATCGCCCACAATAGTAATGTCTGAAGAAGTATTCCTAAATATATCCCAAAAACGAAGACCGCTTTTAGGATAGAAATTTTTTGAGCATATAATAATGCGTAAATTAATGCAACCCTCAAATGCACCATCACTCATACTGGTCACACTCCCTCGAATCACAATGCTTGTTAGACTGCTGCAACCACCAAATGCGAAGTCACCAATACTGGTCACACTCGCTGGAATCTCAATGCTTGTTAGACTGCTGCAATCTTGAAATGCACCCAAGCGAATTCTGGTCACACTATCTGGAATCACAATGCTTGTTAGACTGCTGCAACCGTAAAATGCGCACTCACTAATACTGGTCACACCAGCTGGAATCACAATGCTTTTTAGACTGCTGCAACCGTAAAATGCGAACTCACTAATACTGGTCACACCAGCTGGAATCACAATGCTTGTTAGGCTACTACAACCCCAAAATGCTCTCTCTGCGATACTGGTCACACCAGCTGGAATCACAACACTCGTTAGACTGCTGCAACCTTCAAATGCATAAATACCAATACTGGTCACACTCCCTGGAATCTCAATGCTTGTTAGACTGCTGCAACCACCAAATGCATAAATACCAATACTGGTCACACTATCTGGAATCACAATGCTTGTCAGGCTACTACAACCCCAAAATGCTCTCTCTGCGATACTGGTCACACCATCTGGAATCTCAATGTTTTTTAGGCTAATGCAACTATTAAAAGCTTCCTCACCAATACTGGTCACACTATCTGGAATCACAGCACTCTTTAGGAAGCAGCAACCCTGAAATGCACACCGACCAATACTGATCAGACCCTCTGGAATCTCAATGCTTGTTAGTCTCCACGAATAGTAAAAAGCCTCCCTACCAATACTGGTCACGAGCAAGCAATTACTAGGATCATTTGGATCCTGGACCTTTCTAAGATCAAGCGCGCCGCCAACTGGGAAGGCTATTCGATATTCCTGACGTACACCATTAACATTACTTGAATAACAAATTTCATTCGTATCTCTATCACACTTATCCAAGCAAACTGGCGTGATTTTCGGGGCAAGAAAATTCGCGACACGAAGAGTGACATTGCTCGCAACATTTCTGAATTGATAACTGCATTTACCCAAAACTAAACATACCTTAAGTGCAATTCGTGTTACTAACTCATTTCTTTTCTTGTACGCGCTCCATACCCCTGGGCTCATGAAAGTAACAGTTTCAATCTGCTTGAAAATGGCGTGATACAACGAATTTCGATGCGCATCATCAGTGACAATGATACATCTTCGTGCAGATGTTTGAATACGAAATGGCTGCAAGTCTTGTGCTGCACCATTACTTTCCTTTATAAATAGTACAGCCTCACCGTAGCAATCTCCTTGGATATGAACAGTGAGGGGGGTACCAGACCCAGCCTGAGTGATTTCATCTGGTATACCACCAGCATTTGGAATAGCAGCTGCAACAGAGCAAGATTTTTGCTCAACTGCTGCTACGCTTGAACTCGCAGAAGCATGCCCTGCATCAGGACCACCTGCACCACTTACACCCGCAGAAAAGCGCCCTTCATCAGGACTGCCTGCAGCACTTACACCCGCAGAAAAGCGCCCTTCATCAGGACTGCCTGCAGCAGAATCATACTCAAAGCTTAAATGCCCATTAACCAAAGTCTTCATATGAATCATCACGTAATTTCAGAAACTTGAATCTATCATATGTGTACATATATATCAAATATCATGGCCACTACCATACGAGTGATTGATTTATGGAGACAAGCTGTTTATCTATGCAACAGGCGCCTGCATGGCTTTTGCTTTTTGAGTCGCTATATGACTCATAATACCCAAACCAGACGCAACACCAACGCTGGTTACTGCAAGCCCGCCCACGACTGCTGTAGCTATTATCAATGCAGTGATCGCACCAAATGACATCATACAACAACCAATAGCTACTGCTGAAAATGACAGTAGCGCTGCCGCACTGGTACTGGCTGAAACGCCTGCAGTATACGGCCTTTTAATCAAACCACCTTCTGGGTCTAGAAAAGTGGTTTTTGAAAGCGTGCGTCCATATACTGATCTCAATCTACTCTTGTTGTCATTATAGAAATCCCTTGTACATGTGATGCTGGGCAGACTACTGCAACCATTAAATGCACAATCACCAATACTGGTCACATCCTCTGGCATGACGAGATCAGCACTACTTGCAGCCTTCAGTAAGATGCCATCAGGACTGATAAAATTAATATTTGAAAGATTTCTCCCAAATATATCCCTCAAGTCTGTTTTGATTCGAGCATAGAAATCTCTTGTGCATGTGACACTGCGCAAACTATTACAACCATTAAATGCATAACTACCAACACTGGTCACACTCTCTGGAATCTCAATGCTTGTTAGGCTCGTGCATAAATAAAATGCGTAATCACCAATACTGGTTACACTCCCTGGAATCACAACACTTGTTAGGCTACTGCACCCTAGAAATAAATAGGCGTTAATACTGGCAACACCATTTGGGATCACAACGCTTGTTAGGCCTACACAGTCTTCAAGTGCAAAGTCCATCATACTGGTAACACGCAAGCAATTACTGGGATCTTCTGGGTTCTGGATATTTCTTAAATCAAGCGCGCCATCTTCTGGGAGTTTTATTTTGTACAGCCCAGGACCACCATTAGCTTTACTACAATATAAAACTTCATTCGTATTTCTATCAAACATATCCAAGGAAACTAGAGTAACTTTCGGGGTGAGAAAACGCGCGACAAGTTGACTGATATCAGCCAGACTTTGCGTGCCCGTAGGATAACTTTTATTTAAAATCAATTCTACTATAGATGCTTTGTATTTTAATATCTGTTGCGCGTACCACTGCTCTGGATACATGAAATCAACAATTGTCTCAACAGATCTGTTACCGATAGAAGCCACATCTTGTTGGTTTTTAAACTGTGTCGGTGTTTCATCACTAAGACCTTTATCAGTAGCCTGTTGCGCCGTCTTTGGGTGCTTGACCATGGCCCGGCGCAACGAATCTTGATGCTTATCATCAGTGACAACAATACATCTTCGTGCAGATGTTTGAATACGAAATGATTGCAAGTCTTGCTGTGAATTGCCATTTTCTTCGATAAATAATACTGCTTCACCATGACAATTACCTTTAACATTAATCGTAATCGAGCTAGCAGCACTCGCATCGGATGCAGATGCAGATTTTTGCCGAAGCGGCAAGCAGTCAAGAGTAGAAGCATACTTAAAGATTAAATGCCCATTATCCAAAGTTCGCATATGAATTACCAAGTGATTTCACTTGATTCAGAGTATCATGTATATACACATCTGTCAAATATCATGACCCCCACCAACTAAGCAATTGATTTATCACCATAAGCTGTCTATCTAAACAACAGACACCCGTAAAGCTTTTGCTTTTTGAATCGTGCTCTGCCTCAGAATTCCCAGACCAGACGCGACACCAATACCGCTTACTGCAAAACTGTCCACTACTGCAGTAGCAATCATTAAACCAGCAATCTAACTATCACACGCCACTGCCTTACCATCAACAGCGCACTCGCTTTTGAGAACCGCCGTCTGTCGCCACAAGCGTACGCTTCTGTTGCTGCTTTGTTGACAACATTCGAGGTACATAGTCTATCTTGTGAAAAAAATGATGACATGTTCTCATCATATAGCATGACAGCTGATTAATATTCTCTTGATCACACTGCTCTTTGAAACGGTCAGATCTTTCCATGATCTGTGCACACACTCTACTAAAATTGCTTTCAGATGCGCCATACCTATAATTGGAAAACTGCAGAAAAATTTTTGCATTGTCACTTAAATACTCACTGATTTGTTTGAGTAACACCTTCTTTGCTTCGGGTGAGCGCACACAGCCAAGTAACAAAGTGTACATATACAAACACGCTGAAGACAACCTACTCAACTGAGCGCCACATGATAACAATGCAATTGTCTTTGCATCTGATATTGTCTTGCAACGCCTCAGCATGTGATGCGCAGCAGCTTCTCTAACCTGAGCACGCGTGACACTTTGAAGCCTGTGTGACTGAGGTATGTTATCTAAAAAATATACCCATGGATAGTGATATACCATTGTCATCATAATCATATTATGGCGACTGCGCATGATTGGACTGTAATTGCATTCTCTCTGTCTATATGACTTCAGCATTGCACTCACATCAATACCAGCGTAGTACAATGGCTGTGAAGCCAGAGATTGCCCTGATTGCGCTATCACATCTTCGCACACTGATTCCTCATACGCATATTTTTCAGCCATTTCAACTAAGGCAGCCTTTGCAGCAGCCAAGAAATGATATTGTTGCCGCTTTAGCATCCGCAGCAGAATATCATGCATATAACCATCCGTTATTGACTCAATATCACTCTGCCAAAACTGAACATCTTCTTGGCGCTGTGTCAGTATCTCTGTACTGGCTTTTATTATTTGTGTGGCATCCTCACTAGGCTGCTCAAGCGAATTCAAGGTATCTAGTAAATCATTCAGCTCACGCTCAAAATCATCATCGCAATAATGCGCCTGCACTGCACTGGCTTTTGGTATGTGTTTGGCTGGTGCCAACTCACTTTCTCTGTCATCAACCAGTATCACCCCGACATCTTGCCCATATACTTCCTTTAGAACACTGATTTTTGTACTCGACTGTTGTCGATTAATATGACTAATAATATCAAAACCCTGCTCTTGCATACCCGGATAATGCTTTGCCATAAAGCTCATGATCACTTCTCTGTTCCACATACCGGCCGTTGCAATACATAAATGTATGTGTGGCTTAGATATAACCAGCTCAAAGAGACGCCTGAACATCTCAGGCACACGTGGCGTCGGGTCAAAATCAGCAGTCAATACATCAGGGACAATCCAGACTGTATGATCTAAATCAAGTGCCAAAACGCAGGCATTGGCCTGAGCATTAAACCTCACACCTGAATCGAATATATATTGCCGCTGAGGTTCACCACCATGCTGCTTATGCATGCTACTACCCTCTTTACTCATCTTTGACACCCTTCCCCATAGTGTTTAGTACCAGCAACTCTGCCGGTGACTCAATATCAAGCAGAGTATCAACAAATGCTTAAGGAAAAGTTAAAAGACTGCCTTTGTTATCTTTTTGATCAAATATATAGGAAATCATGACAGTATTTTTTTACAAACCCCGTAACGCTTTAATTATGTCCAAAAAAAAACCCCGTACCGACAAGCAGCACAGGGCTAAAACAGCAAATAGCGTGAATATTAGAATATGTAGCTAATTTGCAAAGAACCACCAGTGATGAACTCCCAAGTTTTGGTAGTTTGGGTATCCAGAGTTGTACGCACAGATGAATATGTGACTGGTCTGAATGATGCGCCAATTAGCACGTGATGTGTTGCTGCATATTCAAGTGCAAAATAGGGTGCAACCATAAATCGTGTGAAGCTTGCATATTTCTTAGCATTACCCAAATTTGTCGCATACATAAAGCCTACACCTAATACAGTTCGATCAGTCAATGGCTTGTTGTAACGAGCAAATGCAGCTGCAGAAATAGGACCATTCACTGCTGATGCGGTGTGCACTTTGATGCTTTTGTAAGGATTCACTTCAATACCAGCTGTGTACTTGTGATGCGGAGCATAGTAAGCAACAGCAAGCATATTCTTGCCGAGCTGAGCAGCAACACCAGAATGGTGGTATGAATCAAAGTTAGCTGTATTATTATGAGCAGAAGCAGCCACAGAAATGGCCAATGTTGATGCGGCTAAAACCGCTTGTAATGTTTTCACTAAAAACACTCCTTGTAGTAAAGACAATGGTGATCAAAGCAAATTGATCAATTCCGATTTATTTTAAAGAAATAACAACCAGATTACAACATATATGGGCCTAAACTACCCATTAATTTTGAGTACCGTCTTCAGCAACGACACAATACTGTTCGTAACACCACGTATCACTCATGCTGTGAATAGATTTCATAGCGATAAGGTGTCATCCTGAATCAACCTTGCACCATCCCGGTAAGCAATGTGAACATGCTGCGGTACACACTGCCGCATTAAAGCCTCACATTCTTGCCGCGTTAAGGCACAAGCTGAATGCTGACTGCACAATAATGTAAAACGGTGCACTACCTGCTCACACTGATCCGAGTGAATGGTCGCTAAACAACCTTTGTGTCCTGATAAACAAGCCTGCAAGAAATCAAAGGCCTCCCCCCCTCTAATCTCGCCAAATACAATGCGATCCGCACTCAAACGCAGCGACATTTTGAACAAGTCTGTCGCATTGGCCTGAACATGACCAGTTGTTGTATTGAGACAAATGACATTTGCAGCCTCTGCAATACTGACCTCAGGGTGATCCTCAATTAAAATAACACGCTCTGTGGGTGGCAGCTCGCCTAAAAGTGCAGACAAAAAACAAGTCTTACCCGCACCACTGGCACCTGATATGAGCATATTATCACCTCTCAGCAATTTATTTAAACAACGCGCCTGCCATAAATCAGACTGTGTCGTTGCTGGTGGCACTACATTACTAGAGGCCTTGACGGATCTGTCTGTCATACTCGTCGATACTGTTTGCCAACTTACCTGTGCCCGACGTATCCGAATGCAAAAAATAGGACCATCTACTATAGGTGGCAAAAGAGCCATCATTCTATATTTTTGCGCGAAACAGGTTGATAAGCACTGACCTTTTGCGTTTAAACAATGCCCAACATGGGCTGCCAAAGCATAGATAAGCGATGTAGCCCACATCATTGTACCTGCCGCAAAACCATAAGACTGCCACGCACCACAGCGCTTAACCCATATTAAGGACGACTGGTTAAACGCAATATCACTGACTGACTCATCAAATAACCACTGCAATAATGGCTGCATCAGCCAAACCAAATCAGGTGACAATAATTGCTCAAGCAGTGACAACTGGAGCCGATCAATCGCTGGATCGTCTATCGAGTGATGGCTCATGCTCGCCCCCCCAATGAATAAAAATCAATATCTTTTCGCAAAAAAATAATAATGGATTGTCCTGCAAAAAGCTTCAGCGTCGGACTGGAGTCAGGCAATGCTGGCATCGATGCAGTGGCTGCATTCTGAAAACGGTCGGCTATTTGCTGCCGATATACATCACCAGCGTCTTGGTTCAACATAGCCGAATGGGACGAAGCAGCAAGCATGGTCGCACCTCCAATCATCGACAATAACGCAGCCTGCTTGAAATGCTGCCAAAAATGCTGTGTGACCGCATTTGCAAGCAAACCACTGCGTCCTTGTAACCCGACAACAGATGAATCCAATGTGATGCTCACACCCTGCGGTGTAATAATACGGTGCCAACTAATCCAGATGCGTGATTGCTTTTGTGAGGCATGGTGTGCGTATACCCCCAATAAGCGACTGCCTACGGGTAACAAGATACGATGCCCCACATAAGCATAGGCTGGACTTGTTAGCACAGCACGCACTTCACCCGGCAAATCAGTTGAAATAGCAGACTCTAAATTAGCATTTAATAACTCACCCGCAACCAGTGTCCAATCCGGATGGGGCAAACGTGATACAGTGCGGGTATTTGTAGCATGCTTACTCTGGATTGATTTCTGCGAACCTGGCGCATGCAACGCACTGTGATGCTGATGCCGCAATTGTTGCACGCTCTTCAAAACACATGTGCCCAATTGACAGAGAGCCCCCTCAGGCTGATGTTGTTGATCACCTTTAGGTTTTGCAGACGCCTTTAACCAAGCAAGATTGGCCTGCAAATCCAGCTGCTCGCGCGCTGAAACCAGCACTGCAGTATGCGTAATATGTTTCTGATCACGTAGCGACACCACACAAACCGCCAACAAAACCATGCTGATAATAAGGTGCATCTTCCAATGTTTAAGCTGATGAATGATTTTAACCAACCTCTGCTTGACTTTGTGTCGCATCACACTCACCTCATCTTGCTATGGCAATGTCGATGAATCACTGCGACAGCCTTTCCGTGCCGTAAATAAACCCAAGCAGCTGCACTGAGAATAACAAGATTATGTCCTATCACGCGGTAATTTGTGAGCGCTGGCAGTTGATCACGCATATCAGAGACCATGATCACTGGAAACATTGGCTGCTTACGTAGATGTATCACCAAGTATGGTGGCATTTCATGCACCCACTGTGGTAGCAAATCTGCTGCACCATGGAAACAAGCCAATGACAACTGTGTGGCCGCTAAACAACCTTGGGATAGCATACACAAAGCGATTAGCAAGCATCGAATTCTGACTGGCATCAGACCCTCCCAGTAGATGAAACAAGCACAATATACTGCAGTGAGAGTACATCTGATACCGGGTTTAATACCGTAGTTAACTATGGCTTGGCCCACC
Source organism: Coxiellaceae bacterium (assembly GCA_047404195.1). GTDB lineage: Bacteria > Pseudomonadota > Gammaproteobacteria > JAJRRL01 > JAJRRL01 > JAJRRL01. Next base: position 11,222 of record JBDOIU010000011.1, on the reverse strand, counting down.
ACATAGGCCAACGCGATATGAGATTGGCATAATCATTCAGCACCTATAAAAAGACCACGCAGTGTCAGAGGTATGTGGAGCGAATATCAGCAACACTCACTTGAGTTAATGCTATTACACAAATAAGCAACCTCCGCATTTACTTGTTATTCATATTAACCATTCTTTTTAAGCAATGAGATTGTTCCCCAATGAGAAACTCTGTGTTTACAATATATGACTTGCAGTGGAAATGATAAATTTAACATAATGTTTATAATATATTTTTTAAAGGGTTCAAAATGGCTAGACAAACTAGATCTTCTGCAGACATCAGTACAGTCTGTAACTGGATTACAAAACAGTCTCTTCAGAGAAGCTACACGCCCATAGGCCTAGACGCTGACGACGCACCATACTACATTGACTTTTGGTCAATGATTCAAACGCTACAACACATGCTATGCAAAGAACAAGCAAAGGGACAACGCTTTGATCAGTGTGACATTGCACCTTACTTAAGCCTGCTACTCAATAAAGTATGTTTGACATTGACCAACTGCAGCTGGAACAAAAAGACATACGAGTTATGCGCTAGGGTGTGGATCCACCCAGCATGTCGACAAATACTCTCCACCAAGTGGCTCACGGATGGTGATCGCTGCACGTGGCTCAAACAACTTTCTCTCCCATGGGCACAACACAAACTACTTAAATATAAGGCAACACCCATTTGGCTACATGGCATCTGTTTCTCTGACAACCCTAAACCAAAGCTCACTGCAGTGAACAAAGAAATGGGCATACCACAGCATGACCAAGGCGCTGCATCTACACAATATATTACTTGTGGTTCAGTGAAAAAATTCTTAACCTGCTATGGCTGCTTCATACTCCACCCAAAAGCCAGAGCAGCACTGAAAAAATGCACCATTCAGTCACCACAACGCATAGCAAATCGTAGCGTAGCCACTTCTAGCATCTTACCAGTTATCCGTAACCCAATTTCTGATGGTGCGAATCAGCAACAACCACTGCTATCGACGCAATATGATGATTGATCATGGTCTATATGAGTGTCATTGTCACCGACATGCCATTTCAACATCAGACATCGTCACTGGCTGACATTGCAAGAACCTAACAATAAGCTGTCTATACACAGCCAAAAATGGCGAGACTGGTGCACATTGTTCATGCGACAGATTGGCTCGATAGTAAGTTGTACCAACCTCATTCACATGCCGTGGTTGGCTATCAGATAAATAGCAAGCCATTCCCCAATCAATCAAACGTAGTTGGCCACTGACGATACCAAAGTTATCTGCCTTCGGGTCGAGTATGAGACAATGCTCTTCCATTGCTATACGCTTGAGCTCATCTAATACCTCACGCTCGTAACCATTAAATGATGCCAGTACGGCACAAACAGCCATTCTCAGCAATGAGAGTGCATTGCTTAACAAGGATGACCTACGCCGTGATGATGGCAACTCAATCGGTACTTCACGCATTGCCAGTAGCCGACGCGTATCTTGCTGGCAAATCGATAAAATCCTGGCTGCAGAATCCAGCTCCGCCGTGTAATCCTCACTGGGCAACCCACAGTGTTCATGCACACTTACCCTAGGAATTTTATAAACATAGAGCATAAAAATAAACACGTAATTATAAGACCCCGCATCAATCGTACAGCGCATATTTTCATGCTGCTGAAGACAAATCTGCCGATAAAGTAACAACAAAAAGTGCCTTGTACGACGACTGATACCACTGACTCGCCAGCTCACCGGGGGACAAAAACAACAAAAGAACCGCATAGTACAATTTCCACTTTTGATCAACAATTCTTTTAACCGATCTCAATATGCAAAACAAGATTAAACAACACTTAATTAACGATCAGTTAAGGTGCCTAAATCTCTAAGTGCTTGATACCAGCACAAGATTGTTCTATTTTTGATCGATATTACCCCTGTTATGTGTTAGAATATTTCTTTAGGGATTATTATGTAGGGATAAGAGATAACATAGTCTAATCTAAAGAGTGGTACAATAATGAGTAAAGGTAACGTCGACTACAGTCAAGCAGTTGTGATTAAGCGCATGGGAGAATATCTTAGAAAGCATCATGAAAAATCATATGGTAACTCCGATGAAGTGGCAACATTGATCAAAGCAATTGATGAATGCCAAGGGTGGTGCCATGGGTTCACCATTTGTAATATGGCCATTTTCACTAAGGCCAACACGAAGCGTTATGCAAAACACGCTGACACATTCAGATACCACTATAGTTTATATGAACTGATCGCAAAAAATGAAATAGATCATATCAACCCAGCAGCAATGTTGGCTTATATTAAAGGTGTGTATGCAATACAAACGACTGACGGCACAAATGGTACACAGCTAGAACGCTTTAGAGACATCTACGGCGACTGCCCCCTCATCTCAGGTAAAATGAGCAAGGAAAAGCTAGCAACAATTATACGAAAACTCATGCAGTCCAAAAAGCAGAATGCTATTTACCTTGCTTCTGGTGGTTGTGACTATATTGGTGGCCACGCCACAATGATCAGAAAAAAAGGCAAGGGTATTGAGCTACTTGACCCTAATGAGAGTAAAGGTCGTCCGCCAGCCTATAAAAGTGCGGAGCAATGTGTCAACTCTTTTTGGCATAATGTCGGTTATCGCTCACCCAAACCCAAGCGTGTCACAGTCGCAGCAAGCGCACCTGTGACACCAACCAGAAAAATGGAACTTGCTTGTGTAAACCCATTCACTTCTCCTATCAGCAAGTCCCGCACAGGCCAACCAATGTGTCAGCAAGAGGCATTATGGACCGACAGTGACGGCAACACTGCATTGCACCGTGTAGCCAAAAACGGGAACCATGAATCAACCATTCAACAACTGATCGAAGTGGCACCAGAAGCAATACAGATTGCCAACAGAGATGATTTACGCCCTCTGAGTATTGCACTTCACCGCGGCAATGTTTCTGCAATAAGACAGATCATGTCCGCAGGAGAAACACTCGACGATGTTCATAATGACATGAACTATCTTGATGAAATCAATACACGCAATGGTATCGAATATGCTATCAGACAAGGCCTGAACCATGACACAGATGCGACGATCAACGCCGCCACAGAGATCAGTGATAATGGCAAGTCCGCGTTCTGCTTAAAATCTATTTTTCAATACATTCAAGGTGATTCAGATAAAAAGGATATCTATTTACAGTTAATTGCTCAAAGCGAATCAGGTTTACCGCTTGGACTACCGAAGGATCAATTTAATATGCATATTGAATATGATAACGATGACAGCATTGTGGATCTGGCACTGTCTAATGAAAATTTTATTGGCGCTGCGTCACTGATTCACTACGGTGCTAGTATACCTGCTGGCTTAAGCGAAAGCATACTCAGAACAATTTTATGTGCCGCAGAAAGGAATGGGTATAGTGAAGGGCAACAAGCAATTCAGTCAGCACTGACTAAAGCCACAAGACAAGATAATAAAGAAAACACACCTGAAACTACTCAAGCCAAGCTGAGTGACACTGGTAACAGTGTTCTCGTACCAACTGCAAGAGCGCTACAACAATCTATTTTAACTGAATTAAATCCCAGCTAAGACATCACCAACCAATAGTATTTTCATGGCGTTGGAACCACCTCCCACGCCCATGTGATCACCTTTAGTGAGAATAACACGATCCCGGTCTTTCAAAATATCAGCATCTACCAAGCATTGCAAGGCAGCACGATTGACACACTCGTACGGATGCTGTGTTGGATCAAACTCAACAGGATAGACACCTCTGAACAGAGCCATTTTATGTAAGGTTTTACCATAACGGCTGAGCGCATAGATAGGAATGGCTGTACGAATACGTGACATCCAACGCGGCGTTGCACCTGTTTCAGTGAGCGTCACAATGGCAGTGATATCCAGGTGATTTGCCGTATACATCGTTGCCATTGCAATGGCTTCATCAATACGTTGAAACTGCTCTGTCACCCGATGCCTTGATTGTTGTGATGCGGGATAGCGCTCAACTGTTTGACAGATATTCGACATTGATTGCAACGTCACAATGGGAAAATCTCCGGTAGCTGTTTCAGCAGACAACATCACAGCATCGGCATTATCCAATACAGCAGTCGCAATATCAGATACCTCAGCGCGTGTCGGTGTCGGAGAATGAATCATTGATTCCATCATTTGTGTGGCAATGATCACAGGCTTGTTCATGTCACGCGTCTTTTCAATAATATCACGCTGCACCAATGGCACATGCTCATCACCAATTTCAACCGCAAGATCACCTCTTGCCACCATGACACCATCACTTTCGTTAATAATGCCTTCTAAACTTTTCACAGCTTCTGCACGCTCAATCTTGGCAATGATGCCAATGTGTTTGCCTTGCTCACCCAACAAACGTCTTGCCAATACAATATCATTGGCATCACGCGGGAATGAGACAGCAATATAATCAATATCATGCTGTAACATAAAAGCCAGATCTTTTTTATCTTTATCAGTCAGTGCTGGTGCTGTTAAACCACCGCCCAAACGATTAACCCCTTTATGATTGGATAAATTACCACCCAATAACACCGTACAAATCACACGTGAGCCTTCAATGCGTGAGACGGACAGGCGGATACGTCCATCATCCAGTAACAATACATCACCCGCTTGTACATCTTGCGCTAAATTCTGATACCCAATACCAACAGCCGCTTGATGGCCAGCGGCAGCATCCATCTCAGCATCCAACGTGAATTCCTGCCCCTTAACAAGGGTAATTGCACCCTCTTCAAAAGATGTGATGCGAATTTTAGGTCCCTGCAAATCCACTAAAACAGCAATGTGCCGCTGCTGCTGCTCGCTGACTTCGCGCACCAATGCAATCACTGCAGCATGTCCTTCTAACACGCCATGTGAACAGTTAATGCGTACCACATCAACACCTGCCGCAACGAGTTGTTGCAACCTCTCATGAGATGATGTAGCAGGTCCAAGCGTTGCAACCAACTTAGTGCGTCGTAATGTATCTGAACTGTGATGATGAATCATATTGCCTCCAATGCGGCCACAACTGGCAGTTTTTCCGCTTGCAGAGCTGCTAAAAATGCACCCCCACCGGTTGATAAATAGGATAGCTCATGTGACAAGGAAAAAGCTTTTAAACACGCCAAGGTGTCCCCGCCCCCTGCCAGAGTAAATGCTGACTGGTTAGAAGCAATGGCTTCTGCAATGGCACGTGAGCCACTGGCGTATTCTGGTACTTCAAAAATACCTACCGGCCCATTCCATATGATGGTTGCTGCAGCCGCAATGTGATGTGCATACTGCAGCTGCGTTGCTGGACCAATATCGACAATTCGATCACCTGGCTCACACTGATCAATTAAGCTCAACCGAGCTGTTGCTGGTTCAGCAATAGACTTCACTGTGATGACATCGGTTGGTAATGGCATGCTGACACCCTGCTCTTCGGCAGCCAATAAAAGCGATTTGGCAACATCGATAGCGTCTTCTTCAACCAATGAATCTTGCATAGCAAAACCCTGCGCTGCACACAAGGTATTTGCAATACCACCTCCGACAATCAAAGTAGATACTTTGGGTAGCAATGCCTGTAATAAGCCAATCTTAGTGGATATCTTTGAGCCACCCACAATGGCACAAACGGACGACTGAGGTGATTGCTTAACACGCGCAATCGCTGCAAGCTCTTCCTGCATAAGGCTGCCAACAAAAACGCTTTGCATCTGTTGAATCAAGCCAACCGTTGACGCATGTGAACGGTGAGCCACTGCGAATGCATCCATCACCATCAAATCAAAACGACTGGCTACAGCAGCCGCTAAGGTGGTACAATTAGCACTCTCACCCTGCCAGAAACGACAATTCTCTAACAACACAAGTGGCGTATCAGGCATCTCACCATGCAAAACATCGGGCATCCACGCCACAGCTTGACCACAAGCAGATTCTAAGGCCGTTAACAAGCAGCGTGTAGAAAGCTGTGTATCATGCTGACCTTCAGTGGGCCGACCCAGATGCGTCAAAATAAAAACCTGCGCACCCAATTGTAATAAATGGTTAATCGTCGGCAAAGCGCGTTGCAATCGGCTGTCGTCTGCCACTTGATTGTCTTTTGTTAGTGGGACATTCAAATCAAGGCGCAATAAAACACGCTTACCAACACAATCCGATAACTGTGACAAATCAGTGATCGTCATGCTTACTGACTCAGAGACAATGCATGCAGTGCAGTGTCTAACATGCGACAGGAAAAACCCCACTCATTGTCATACCAGCTGACGATCTTCAACAGGTTACCCATCACTTTTGTTTGTGTTAAGTCAGCAATCGATGACGCTGGGTGATGATTGAAATCACTGGAGACCAGTGGCAAGGTATTACATGCCAGTACGCCTGACAATTCAGCATTTGATGCTGCCTGTAACGCCTCGTTGACCGCTGTCTCTGTTGCTGGTCGCTGCATTTGAATACAGAGGTCAATCATCGACACATTGATGGTTGGCACGCGCACTGCATAACCATCCAACAAGCCAGATAATTCTGGCAACACCAAACCAACTGCTTTGGCAGCACCTGTTTTAGTTGGAATCATGGATTGCGTGGCTGAACGTGCACGCCGTAAATCTTTGTGTGCACTGTCAATCAAGTGTTGATCATTGGTGTATGCATGTACTGTCACCAGCAAACCACTCTCAATGCCCACACATTCGTGCAACACTTTGGCAACTGGCGCCAAACAGTTAGTGGTACATGATGCATTTGAGATAATCTGCTCATCACCTGTCAAAATATGCTCATTCACACCATACACAACTGTTGGCACATCGGCACCTGCAGGCGCTGATACCAAAACCTTCTTCGCGCCCGCATTTAAATGCTTTTGCGCACCCTCAGCACTGGCAAAACGCCCCGTACACTCTAAAACACAATCAATACCCATCTCTGCCCATGGTAGCTGCTCTGGATCACGATTGGCGGTCAAACGAATGCGGTGCCCATCTACAATCAGCACATCATCTTCGTAACTCACAGACACACCAATCGGTCCATGTGTTGTATCATATTGTGTTAAATGTGCATTCACGGCCGGCGGTGACAAATCATTGATGGCTACAATCTGTAAATCATCTTGTTGACCTCTAGCAAGCAATGCCCGTAAGACGTTGCGGCCAATACGCCCATAGCCATTTATCGCTAATTTAAATGTCATATCGATCTCCCTAAAAAATTAATATTAACTGTCTTGTTGTGCTAAAACCGACTGCACAGCAGCCGTTACCGCGTCTGATGTGATCCCCAAATCTTCATAGATCTCTTTGGCGGGTGCAGACAAACCAAAGCTGGACATACCCACAACCTTACCCGATAGACCAACAAAGCGATACCAGTAATCTGCTGCAGCAGCCTCAACGGCTACCCGCGCTTGTATTGCTGGTGGTAAAACTGACTGCTGGTAGTCTACTGGTTGAGCCAAAAATACAGACACACATGGCATGGAAATAACACGCACGGCGACACCCAAGGCATCAAGCTGCTCTTGTGCTACGAGCGCAAGCTGACACTCAGAGCCCGTTGCAATGATGAGGGCCTGCGCATTGTCTCGATCTGATAGTATGTAACCGCCTTTGGCCACATCCGCAGCGCTGGCACCACAATGTGATAACGCAGGCACTGACTGTCGCGACAAACACAATACCGATGGTCCCTGCTTTTCAACGGCTGATTGCCATGCAACCCAGGTCTCAGCAGCATCTGCAGGTCGCCACACATCTAACCCCGGCGTTAATCGACACATCGCCAAGTGCTCAACGGGCTGATGCGTCGGTCCATCTTCACCAAGCCCAATGGAGTCATGCGTTAATACATAAACCACTCGCTGCTGCATCAAAGCAGATAACCGCATGGCATTTCGCATATAATCTGAAAAAACCAAAAAGGTGCCACCGTAGGGTAACAAACCACCATAGAGTGCTAAACCATTCATGATGGCAGCCATTGCAAATTCACGCACACCGTATCGCAAGTAATTACCTTGGCGGTTGGATGCTGTAAAATCGGTACTTTCCGACCAATCAGTGCAATTCGAACCGGTCAGGTCAGCAGACCCACCCAATAACTCCGGCAATATGAGCCCCATGCGCTCTAAACATTGTCGACTGGCTTGACGTGTCGCTATCGACTGTTTCACAGCCTGCATGCTGTCAAAGATCTGTTGTCCCCACTCAGCCCAGCCTGCTGGCATTTGTCCGGTCTGTCGTCGACGCAACTCTTGTGCGTGCGATGGAAAAGCATCCTGGTACATCTGCCAACGTGTTTGCCACTCCACATGCAGCTCATCACCACGTTCGCAACAAGACCATGCTAAACGTATCTCATCTGGGATCTCAAATGCGGCATGCGGCCAGTTGAGTGCTTCTCGTGTGGCAGCTACTTCATCTTCACCCAGTGGTGAACCATGTACTTTTGCTGTACCCACCATTTTTGGAGAACCGAAACCTATCTGCGTGCGGCATGCAATCAAAGTTGGCTTTGATGCTTCAGCTTGTGCTTGCTCAATTGCTTGAGTAATTACTTCTGGATCATGTCCATCCACATCTGCGATCACCTGCCAACCATACGCCTCAAAACGCTTAATGGTGTCATCTTGAAACCAGCCACTGACATCGCCGTCGATCGATATACCATTGTCATCCCAAAAAACAATCAGCTTACCCAGCTGCAGGGACCCAGCCAAAGAAGATGCCTCATGCGAGATGCCTTCCATCAAGCAACCATCACCCACAAAGGCATAGGTGTAATGGTCAATGATGCTTAAGTCTAATTGATTAAATTCAGCAGCTAAACGCTGTTCTGCAATTGCCAGCCCCACTGCATTGGCTAAGCCCTGCCCCAGCGGACCAGTGGTTGTTTCAACACCAGGCGTATGCCCAAACTCTGGATGACCCGGGGTCTTGGAATGCAGCTGCCGAAACTGCTTGATATCATCCAAAGTGACGTCGAATCCAGCTAGGTGCAGCACAGCATATTGCAACATTGCGCCATGGCCATTGGATAGCACAAACCGATCACGATTCAACCAATCTTCATGATTTGGCGACACAGAAAGATACTGACGGAACAGAACCGTGGCAATATCAGCCATACCCATGGGCATACCGGGGTGCCCTGAATTTGCCTTTTGCACGGCATCAATGGACAGAAATCGCACAGCATTAGCACAATCTTGGTGGGAAATTGACATATTAGGCCTTAAATGCAACCAAAACTGCCTGCATATGTAAAAAATCAAGGCATTACATCATACGATTTCTTGTGGGTTACTGCAACCAACAGTACCCTGCAAATGGCCATCATTCAGCATACAATCAAACTTGTATTCTCATTGACCATTCAGGCTGTTTGTGATATAATAAATCAATCGATGGGTATTAAATACTTCAATAAACTTTCAACTCTGAGTAGTAGCGTCATGTTAAAGTCACAAAACGATCGCATTAACAAGCAAATCACTGATTTTATTGCAAAATATAACCGGCTGTATGGATCTGGTCAGTTAGCAGAATATAATCAGTGTAATAAGGCAGTCGCACATCTATTAAGAAATCATTGCGTACAACGCTGGCTAATCAACAACCCAAATGCATCCACCTGGTGGGAAACCGTTGAATTACCAATGGCGGAAAACTCCTCTAATAGAAATATAACCCGGGAATGTATCCTTGCATGTATCCGCCAGAAACGAGAAGAATGCTTAGAAGCTATTTTTTGGGGTCAATCACTCGAGGCCATTCTAGAAAAAGAACGAACTAATAACAGTATCATAAGAACCGCCGCACAAGAAAGTAATGGCGCATTGTTTGAGATGGTTCTAGAAGAATATCTCAGTTACAGGTTTAAACAAAATCAACTCCATGCCATGCTCCAGCGCCTAAAACCCTTTCAGGAAGTGGTGGCGTGTCAATTCAAACTTACATTTTATACAGCATTACAAACCTACTTTGAAGACTATCAAAAATCGCCAAATGAAGCGACACTCGATAGGGTCAAAAGCATTTATAAAGCCGACTTAAATAGCAGCACAAGAAAACAACTACAGCATGCAATATGCAGCCGCCTTAAGAAACAGGGTGTCACAAACTACCCCTCACTTGAAAAAGCCATCCTCGCTATTCACGACACGGAAAAAGAGCAACAAGCCCTGAACGAACTCCAAAAAATCATCAAGGATACCGAATCCGAACTGGATGCGCTAAAAAGACCAGCTGAAGTTTCCGTGAAAATGCAACAAGCAGCAGCAAAAGTAGCGGCAGCAAAAGCAGTAGCAGAAAAAGCAGCGGCAGCAAAAGCAGCAGCAGAAAAAGCAGCGGCAGCAAAAGCAGCGGCAGCAAAAGCAGCAGCAGAAAAAGCAGCGGCAACAGCAAAAGCAGCAGCAAATGGAGAAGCAACGCCGGCGACTGACTCAACAAGCACCAAGCAAATGCAGGACAAAAAAAAACCAGATCACGTTGATATAAAAAAGAGCCAAGAGACAACCATTGCAGAAAAGATAGATGCTTGCGCAAGAGGACTGGCTGTAGTCACAACAACAAACAATTATCCAACTCTCTCACTCATCAACATCAAAGAATTACTATCCCCTAAAAACGCTAAAGAAATTGCATGCCATACCAAGCCAGCAGACATCACTTACCAACCCGGGCAAAAGACCACAGCCATTGATACAGACAACGAGTCACTTATTTTATCACAAACAGATTGCACCACGCTTTGGAACCTGTACAATCAGCATGTGAAAGATGAACCAACACGGAAAGCCAAGGAAGCACAACAACTTTTAGATAAAAAAAGGCAGGCTGATGCAGAAGCACAACGTGCCAAAGAAGAAGCACAGCGTACCGAAGCAGAAGCACAACGCGCTGAAGCAGAAGCACAACGCGCTGAAGCAGAAGCACAGCGTACCGAAGCAGAAGCACAACGTGCCGAAACAGATGCACAACGGGTAGCAGAAGAAGAGAAACGGGCAGCAGAAGAAAAGAAACGTGCAGCAGAAGAAAAGAAACGTGCAGCAGAAGAAAAGAAACGTGCAGCAGAAGAAAAGAAACGTGCAGCAGAAGAAAAGAAACGTGCAGCAGAAGAAAAGAAACGTGCAGCAGAAGAAAAGAAACGTG
>JBDOIU010000010.1:0-89295 GCA_047404195.1 Coxiellaceae bacterium | reverse complement strand
CTGGGTTTGCATCCAAAAACTGTGTGATTTGACGACGCAACCCGTTGTTTGCAATAAGCTGAGTATTTGCAAGCACTTCACCTGAATGAGGACTGGTAGTGTGCTCCAGTAGCCAGGCTTCAATCACCTCTCGCTCGTAGGTCTCGCCATCAGCAGCAACCACAGGATCCAGCATAATTTTTTTACCCTGTGTGCAGATGTATAAATCATGAACTTTTGTCAAAAGAGCGCGATTACCTTCCTCTAATGCTATAATCTGACTAGAAAGAGTACGATTGCTTTCTTCTAGTGCTGTTATTTGACCAGTCAGTGTGTTTTTCTCCTGCACAGAATCCTGCTGCAGGATGCTTTTCTCTTGTTCTAGACTGGCAACTTTTTTGAGAGCCTGAGCATTCTCTTTCTTCAGTCTAGTGACCAAATTAGCATGTTGCTCCTTAAGAGCTATGACTTGAGGTAAGTTTGCAATACGTTTCTCTTCTTCTCGTGCGACGCGTTGTTGCTCCTCTGCAATACCTTCTTTTGTCATTGCAGGATGCTCTGAGAGACCTTTTTCCAGACACAAATGTATAACATCGGCTTGAAACTCGTGCTGTAACGCCTGGTGGTGTGGATGTTTTAAATCCAAGCCCTCACACGCTCCATTATGTCCAGGGTTAGGAGTCATTTCTCTTAAAAACTGATCTGGCTTTTTGTCCCTCAAGAATTTTAAATATTTACGGTCCATTTGAAAGCCCCAGTCCATCTCGGCTTCCGTCGCGACGTAAATCCAATACGGGTTGTGCAGATCGTTCTTAAAGTGCCAGCCCCCATGGCAAGGCGTCAGTAGGCGGCCCAAGGGCGCCTCCCAGCATTCCCATCGCAGTGAAAGAACCGAGTTGAGGGCCTCAAGCGGTGTGTCACCGGCGCAGGGTATGGTGCCGCAAAATGTCAAGAACATAAAACATCTCCTGTTCGTCCCTGCGGTTATCTGTACACAGGGGTTCATAAATATCCGTGGTTAGCTTGAATACAGCCAGCCACGCCGATTATCATCCAGCAAGGGTGGTATTTGGCTGGCCACATGACACGCACCGTCCTCCCATGCTTTAGATAATAAATGCGTTAAATTCTTTCGGGGGGATAATTCATTCAGGTGATGCCACCAGGTAGCCCATCTGGCTAAGTACCGCTGTGACACGGCAGGATTGACTGCATGACTGCTCTGTCCTTGGATAACCACCTGGCATGTTCCTTATTCTTGGTCAGTAGGTTTTATGTCTACAGGACTTATCCTCTACAATGAACATTGACCTGTCAAGGCAACTACCGAAAAAATTGAGATCGGCTATCGATAAACATGCAATTAGCAGCACAGTTTAGCTGAGGAGAGGAGAAACAGCATCTCAGATTGCGATACCCATGACGCTAAGTCAGCCCAACCCAATGAGCTTGGTAATCATTTTGTGAGCAAATAGCTTGCAGCCAGCATGCAAATGAAGTAACCGTTGACAGAAGCAGCGCTACAGCTTTAGCATGCAGTTTTAATGTCAGGAGTGATCATGCTTGATCAACATTGTGCGTTAAGCGCCATCAAGGACTGCATCAAGGCTGACTTGGCAGCCATGGATCAACTCATCCAGGTTGAACTGCACTCGGATGTGCCACTTATGCAGGAAATAATCAGCTACCTCATAGCCTGCGGTGGCAAGCGAATACGGCCAACACTACTGCTACTCAGTGCGGCAACTTACGGCATAGCTTCGCATGATAACGAGCACCATGAGCTTGCCTGTATCATTGAGTTTATCCACAATGCAACGTTATTACATGACGACGTTGTGGATGCCTCAACACAGCGACGTGGACATGATACCGCCAATCAACGCTGGGGCAATGCTGCCAGCGTGCTTGCTGGTGACTTTTTATATTCACGCGCCTTTCAAATGCTGGCCAGACGCAACAATATTCCAGTCATGACCATACTCGCCAATACCTGCAACCAACTGTCTGAAGGTGAATTGCTGCAACTGGCTTGCGCAAATGAATTTCAATATAGCGAAGCACATTATTTCAAAATTATCGCTGCGAAAACAGCGGCCCTATTCAGTGCAGCTTGCGAAATTGGTGCCCTTCTGGCAAAACCAGAAGACCAGTGCGCACATCAAAACATGCAGCAATTCGGCTACCATCTAGGTATGGCATTCCAAATCAAAGACGATGTACTCGACCTGACAGGTGATCCAGAAACCATTGGCAAGAACTGTGGTGATGATTTGGCTGAGCACAAACTCACCCTCCCCGTGTTATACGCACTATCTCAGCTCAACGAGACCGCATCACAGAAACTAAAGCAAGCACTCATCAACGAACCAGAACAGTGCCTGGATAAAGTGATCCAAGCATGTGAAGCAACCGGCGCTATCGAATATGCCAGTGGCATTGCGCAACAACACCTGGATAAAGCACAAAAAGCCTGCCAACAAGCACCAAACAATGGATTTCGAGATAAGCTGATGACATTATCAAACTACATGCTCAAACGAGAACATTAACACTTAACGTGCGATACCACGCTGGCTCTTCTGCAAGGCTTGCAACATTAAATCCATCGCCGGGCAATCAGCAACGCGTGAGGATACATAGGCCTTGAATTCCTCTAATGGCATATGCTCTTTTGTCAGTACGTGCAGCGCTTTCTTTAGCTCACGCAAAACAGCATCATCAAAACCATGCCGCTTCAAACCAACCAAGTTCACACTGTGCAATGAGCCAGGAACACCCGTTACCAACATGTAAGGTAAAATGTCCTTTCCAACTTTGGTTGCTCGACCAAGAAAAGCATACTCACCAATACGGCAATGCTGATGCACACCAGTAAACGGACTTAAAAATGCATGGTCAGCCACTTCAACAAAACCAGCAACAGCAGCAAAATTAGCAAAAACAACATGATTACCGATATGACAATCATGCGCCACATGACTTTGACACATAAAGTAGTTATGCGAGCCAATGGCTGTTTGACCTGAAGGATCATATGCACGGTTGATGGTTACAAACTCGCGAAACGTGTTGTTATCACCAATGGTTAACAAGGTTTTTTCACCAGCATACTCAAGGTGTTGTGGATCACCACCAATAGAAGCATGTGAATCTATGACATTATTTTCGCCAATAACAGTCGCGCCAGAAATAACAACATTGGAACCAATGCGACAACCTTTACCAATCTTAACGCCATCACCAATCACGGTGAAAGACCCAATTTGCACTGACTCATGCACTTCGGCTCCAGGATGGATAACCACGTTTTGTCTACTCACTGGGCGCCTCTTTGACCGCTTCTGCATCTCTCACAATTGTAATCTCACATTGGCAAGCAATGGCATCATCCACCATGGCTTTTGCCGAAAACTTCCAAATAACACCGCGCTGCTTCACAACTGAAACAGACAAACGCAACTGGTCGCCAGGTGTGACCATGTGCTTAAAACGCACTTGATCGACACCAGCCAGATAAAACAGATACTTTTTAACATCCTCTCTCGGAATGTGCTGCACAATCAACAAACCACAAGCCTGCGCCAGAGCTTCAACCATCAATACACCAGGCATGACCGGCTTCACTGGGAAATGCCCCTGAAAATAGGGCTCGTTGATGGTAACGTTCTTGATAGCCTCTAAAGTGCCCGCCTCAAGATCATACTGCTCAACACGGTCAACCAATAAAAAAGGGTATCGATGCGGTATCAATGATTTAACTTCATCAATTCCAAAACCATTCATGACTTTTTCTCCAATAACTGTAAACGCTTCAACGTCTGATCTAAGCGACGTAAACGAGCTACCATTCTGCGCCATTTTGAACGCAGAAACAATCCCGTTCCGGAAGAGTATATGCCGGGTTGATCGATATTACCAGTTACCATTGACTGACCTGTGAGCATAACTTGATCAGAAACGGTGACATGGTCACCTATAGCACACATCCCGCCAATCACACAATGGCTACCCACAACAGCACTGCCTGCTATGCCCGAGCAACCTGCAATCACTGTGTGCTGACCGATGTTCACATTATGGCCAATCATGACATGATCATCAATTTTGACACCATCCGCAATCACAGTATCGTCCAATGCACCACAGTTAATAGAAGTCAACGCACCAATATCGACATGAGAGCCAATTTTGACGCCAGCAACTTGTGGCACCTTGAGCCAACCCTCAGGCTGACGGTGGTACCCAAATCCATCTGCACCAATCACTGCACCGGCATGAATTGTGACAGATTGCCCCAAAACCGTCTGTGGATAAAGCACAACACGTGGATGAATAACACAGTCCTGCGCAATATGACAATCATTTGAGATGACTGCACCGGCCATCACAACCGACCCAGCCGAAATAATGCTTCTCGCACCCACCACAACATGTGCCGCGATATGCACCGAAGGGTGAACGTCAGCTGTCGGATCAATCTGCGCACTGGCATGACGCTCGCCTGGCGCAAACACCGGCTTAGGATGAAAATATTGCAATAGCTGAATAAACGCCAATTCTGGATCCGCCACAACCAGCTTCACACCACTGTAGTCGCATGAGTCAGCGGTATCAGCTGTCATGAGAACTGCTAGAGCTTGCGACTCGACCAACGCTTTTTTTGCTGCCGTTGGACGGAAAAAAGCCACTGTACTGGGTCCAGCATTCGCCAAAGAAGCACAACCACTGATCGTCACAGCCTGCTGCCCTCGGCACTCAGCACCCAGCATACGAGAGACTTCTTCTAAACTGAGACCCACGAATCACTCCATATCATATGTTAATAAACAAAAAGCCGCCGCCCAAATTTAACCAGTGGGCAGCAGCTTAGCAAGTGCTAAAAAGACGGTGCTTTAACCTGTAGCCTTAACAACATCAGACGTCAAATCACTGCCCTTAGCAACAAACAATGCATTAGAACTATCAATCACAACTGTTATATGATGCTGCTTAGCAACCTTCGCAATAACAGCCTTCATATCCTGTGTGAACTGGTTCATTGCCGCTGATTGGGCATTATAAACATCTTTTTGATACACAACCTGTGATTGCGTATACGCTGACAGGGCCTTGTCAAGCTTAGCCTTCGCTTTTTCGTAACGGCTAGTGCTCATGATAGGCTTATTTTTTGTCAATTTTTTTTGCTCAGCCTGCAACGAGCTACGCTTCTTCATTAACACTTTCTGACGAGCAGCAAACTTTGTCTTCAACTGCGCATTGATTTTTTTAATCTGCGTCGATGATTTGAAAACACTTTGCATGTCAACGGCACCAATAGAAGTTGTGCCAGCAGCCACAGCACTAAAAGATAAACCAGCTAGACAAATACCAGCCAGCAGCTTTGTACGAAAGTTGGACATAACGCCCTCCCAAAAGAATAGTGATAACCTCAGTAGACCATAGATCTCTAGAAACTTCCACCAAATGCAAAACCAAAGGTTTGCTTCTGATCATTTTTCTTGCTATTGAGTGGCCACGCAACCCCAACGGTCAGCATCCCCATGGGTGAATCCCAGGTCAAAGAGGCCCCTATGGAAGTCCGCAGATTTTTCAGAGCGAAAGTCTCATTATTGACAATGGCTCTATTGGAATCACTCATTGGTTGAGCAGCGTCTTTTTTGAAATCCATGTCCCGTTGATAACGCCCCATCTGAAAAACATTACCTGCCCCGAAGACCAGCGCACTACGCAACTTGTCACTCAAACCATTTGGAACAATCAGTGAGGCTGAAAATAATGCTTGGAAATTACCTCCGATGGCTGTATCCGCAATAGTGTTATACGGACCCAAAGAGTTTGCCTCATAACCGGCCATTGTCTCAATACCACCGGCATAAAAATTCTTGAAAAATGGTAATCGACTCTTAGTACCACTACCCAAACCAGAACCATAACCCAAACCAGCGTGCAACTTAAATACAAATCCTTTACCCAATGGATAAAACCACTTGCCACTATAGTTCAAGATATAGTAACTCAATCCGTGAGATATAGCTGGCAATGAAAGCACACCACCGATTGACGAATAAAAGCCCTTCGTAGGGAAAATAGCACGATTCAAGCCATTATAAATCCAAACAGCACTCAATGAGGTATCATTGTAAGATTTATTAGGAATCTTATCCGCACTGTAAACATCAGAAGTACTGTTACCGAGCAAAAAGTCTCGCACACTTGGCACAACACGGTGATCTCCAGTCGTTTGAATATCCATAATATTAATGCGCTCGAAACTTGCCCCAAGCGTCAAACCACTGTGCTCCGTGATGGGAATACCATAGTTTATATTGAAACCAACACCATCTCGGTTATAAGAGGAATCACGATTGAATTTAGGGTGGCTGGTCACCTTAGAATAAAATACAGATGCATTTCTACTGATACCTGTCGTTGTAATATAAGGATCGTAGTAACTGATATGATAATATTGCGAAGCCTGGCTATTTTGAAAACCCAGGGTGACGGAATTGCCTGAACCCATAAAATTTGGCTCGCTGACATTAGCACCATAAAGCAAACCATTGTTGTTGTCATAACCCGCTTGTATTTGAGCCTTACCTGTACGACGCTCTTTCACGATAAAATCCAAGTCCACCATATCATTATGACCAGGAACAGCCTTTGAGCGCGCCTGCACATCACTGAAGAAACCCAACAAATTCAAGCGCTGCTTAGAACGAGCTACTGCTGTCGAGGAATACATCGCACCCTCAAGCTGACGCATCTCTCGTCGCAATACAATATCAGCTGTACGACTGTTTCCCACGAAACTGATACGGCGCACTGTGACTTCAGGTCCTTTCAATACGTGAAAATCCACATCGATGATTTTGCGTTGATCATCAATCACAGTGATCGGCTTTACCAACGGATGTGCAAAACCCATTTTTCCAAAGAAATCAGCGATTTTATGCTGACTCATCGCTATTTCTTTTACTGAGTACTGATCACCAGATTTTAAAGTGAATAAATGCTGTAATTCGGTTTCTCGGTGCAGCGTTTCCCCCGACACCGATATTTTTCCAACACGGAAACGTGGACCTTCGTACATTTTGATCGTAATATCAACCCCTTTGAGCCCAGGGGTTACCGAATAATCTTCAATACGAAAACGCATATATCCACGTTCATGGTAGAACTGCTTCAACGCTTCTAAATCTTGGTGCAGTTTTGTAGATGAGTAATGGTCGCTGCCCGTCAACCATGACAACAAACCGTGCGTAGAGAGTGACATTTTTTGTCTCAACATAAAACGCATATAATGATGGTTGCCCACAAAGTGAATTCGGTGCACTCGTGTTGCCGCACCTTCTTTCACATGCACAGACAGCGCAACACGCCCACGTGCTAGCTTCTTGGTTGTCAAAGTGACTAAAACATTTTTATAACCCACCTGGTGATACTGCTGTGTTAAACCCTGAACCAATTGGTTCATTTTATTGGGAATGTAGCTCTTGCCAACAATGATACCCATTTTCTTTAGGATGGGCTTAAGCTTTGTCCCTGTTAATAACTTATTGCCCTCAATTTTCACCGAAGCAATGGTCTGACGCTCACGAACATGCACAATCAACACATTGCCGTCTCTAGACAGGGAAATGGTGCTAAAAAAGCCTGATCGATACAGAGAGCGGATAATATCGGCAGAGCGGTCCGTAGAGAATAGTTGCCCAGTTTTAATGGGTAGATAATGCCGAGCCGTACTCGGTGTGACACGCTGAAGACCACGAAAACGAATACCAGATACTCTGAAATGATCGGCAAATGCAATGATTGGAGAAAGTGTCGCAGCGAACAATGCGCCCAGGAAGAATAGTTTGCATCTCTTCACGATAAAGGTTCCTTACGCTGATAACAGCATGGTGAAAATAAATGCAATCAGTCTAGCATGTCCGTACATAAATAAAAATAAAAAACTGCCATAAATTCAGCCCTTTGCAGCACTTTTGCACAATCAGGATAACCGGGTTGAATTTAACGCATAGATGTGCCCCACAAAACTGGCAAAATGCAAACAATGAGAGTATGATTGGCAACAAGATGTACACCACATACTCACTGGAGCCCACAAACATGACAAACAGCAGCCATATCAGCATTCCACTCAGGCATATTGGACCGCTGAAACTCATTGGTGACGTGAATGATGAAATCATGGTCCCACTGGCGACATATGAAACGCCTCTCTGGCCAACCACCAATCGTGGTGCAAAAGTTTCCAGGCAATGTGGCGGCATCCAAACAACACTGATAGACAACTGCATGAGCCGGTCAATCTGCCTGGAAGGGCCATCTGCTCGTTACTGCCACTCCGTTGCACAACAGATTGAGCAGCAAACAGAGGCCTTACAACAGGTGATAGAAGCCAGCAGCCGCTTTGCCAAACTCGATAACATCCATTGCCGAATAGTGGGTAATCTACTCTACGTCCGCCTTCGTATCACCAGCGGTGATGCATCCGGACACAATATGGTGACATTGGCAGCAGAGCAACTGCTCACCTGGTTGTGCGAACAATTCCAAGGCCTGCGCTACGTCTCAATCTCAGGCAATATTTGTGTCGATAAAAAAGTATCCGCAATCAACAGCCTGCATGGGCGCGGAAAACACATTATTGCCGAAATATTGATTCCCGAAGACATCTGTCAAAGCACCCTCAAAACAAGCGCTGCCGCCATTCATGCGCTCAATCATAAAAAGAATCATCTAGGCTCAATCATCGCCGGCAGCTTATGCTCTGCCAATGCACACTTTGCCAACATTCTCAGTGCATTTTATTTAGCAACCGGACAGGATGTAGCAAATGTCGTTGAAGGATCACAGGGTATTGTGACAACGGACCTGAGAGATGAAGGCTTGTACTTTGCAATATCATTACCTAACATCATCGTTGGCAGTGTCGGTAGTGGTAAAACGCATGGCTTTGTTTGTGAGCATATGCAACAATTGGGTTGTGAGCACGCAGACTCGCCCGGCGCCGCAGCAAATCGCCTTGCCAGTATTTGTGCCGCAACTGTTCTGTGTGGTGAACTGTCCTTGTTAGCTGCACAAACCAATCCTGGTGAACTCATGCGAACTCACAAAGCCTTCGAACGCGGCAGCGCCCAATACCAGGAACATGTCTGTGAAGCCAGCCCTGAATAAGTTACCCAAAACAGTCAAAGCCCGTGCACCAGCCAAGCTTATTTTATCGGGAGAGCATGCCGTCCTATACGGTTGTCCGGCCATTGGCATTGCGGTCAATCGCTATTTTGAAGTGCAAATTGAACCCATGACGCTACTGCGATTTTCATTCCAGCTCATGGGCATTAACGCAAAAAGACAATTGACACTGCAAGCGTTGCGGCAACTCAAGCAGACCATTCAAAAGGATTACAAAGATTTCACCAGCGGTCTTCGCCCGATCACTGATGTACTCAAAAACCCCTCCTCATTATCTATTTACACTGTCATTAATGCCTTAGATAAACTCTCTGTAAAATTACCTTGCGGCATGCGCATTCACTCAACATCGTCCATTCCAGTTGGCTGCGGCATGGGTTCGTCTGCCGCCAGTGTCAGTGGTGTTATCACAGCCGTTGCAGAACTACTCTCACATAAAATGAGCATTAACGAGCGCATACAACTCGGCATCGAATCAGAGAACTTGCAACATGGTCGCTCAAGTGGACTTGACCTGAATCTGGTAACAAAGGGAGGTTGCCTCTATTTCAACGGCAGTCAATACCATGCACTGAATTTTCCAAGCAATTGGTCAATGCATCTCATTCACACCGGCAAACCAATGGCAACAACTGGTGAAACAGTGATGCACTGCCAAAATGCATTCGATCATGAATGTCGACTTGCCTTTACAGAGGTCACAGAAGCGCTCAAAGCAGCCATCATCAATCAACAGCTAGAAAACGCACAAATGGCCTTAGCAAAAAACCACACACTGCTACAACAGATTGGTGCTACACCCAAAAAAGTGACGCAATTTATTGATGACTGCGCTCAGATTGGCTTATACGGAAAAATATGTGGCGCAGGGAGCAGCACAGGGGATCATGGTGGTATGGTATTGCTACTCGGTAATGACATTCATCACCAGCTGCATCACTTATGCGAGAAATATTGCTTCCAAATATACCCGATCGCGCTAGACAATGGAGGCTGTCATGTTGTACCAAGCTAGTGCTGCTGGCAGCCTAATGCTGTTTGGCGAATATGCCGTTGTCACAGGCGCACCCGCATTGGTGTGTGCCATTGACCGCCGAATCACTGTTAGCATCAAAGAACGACAAGATGAGCGCATCATAATACGCAGCGCACTTGGAGGAACAGAAACAACCGTATCCAATTGTGAAATCATATCGCCGCATACAATGGTTTTAGCGAGCATCCTACAACTCAAAGAGCAGCTCAGACATGGTTTTGAAATCGACATTACTGCAGCGTTCTCACATCAACTGGGGCTGGGTAGCTCTGCAGCAGTTACCGTTGCATGCCTTGCAGCACTGCATGACATGCTCGGAGCACCCTACACCGCACAATCCTTATGGCACTGTGGTATGGATGTCATCCAGTTGACACAAGGCAGTGGATCAGGTGCTGACCTTGCGGCGAGTATTACAGGCGGGGTCATTCTTTTTGAAAAAGAACCACTCAAAATGCAACAAATCACAAAGAGCATACCGCTGACAGTGATTTACAGTGGCACAAAAGCATCAACAGTAAATGCACTCAAAAAACAAAATGAGCAAGGCAAAACGTTACAAACAAACCAAGCAGGCATTACAACACTTGTCCAGCAAGCCAGCCATGCCATTACCAACGAAAAATATGAAATGCTGTTAAAACCTACGCAACAAGCACAGAGCTACCTTGTGCAAAGAGGTGTCTCTACGGATGTGCTCAATGCCATCGTAGATGACTTAAATGCACAAGCTACCCTATATGGTGCTAAAATATCTGGCGCTGGCTATGGCGATTGCGCAATCGCTTTTGGCCACACAAATGAAGCAGAAGCAGAACTATTAACACAATCAGCAGCAATGGGCGCAAGAAAATTATCAATAGCCTGCAGCCACCTGGGAGTACAATCATGCAGAAGTGCGTAATGAATATACTACAGCAATATCAGCATGAAGCAGCCATGGAAACCAGCAATGCCTGGGCTGATAGCAACATTGCACTTTGCAAATACTGGGGAAAACGCGATGAAACACTCAACCTACCAGTGACTGATAGTTTATCGGTGTCACTACCTGGGTTGGGCACCGAAGCATGTATCAAACTATGTAGTAAACAGCACAGAATTCAAATCAATCAACAAAACATCACAACAGAACATGCAGCTTATGCAGGACTCATTAAAGTACTCAATGCATTCCACAGTGTCACAACACATTACTATGCCTTATCACTGACATTTAATATTCCAATGGCTGCAGGCCTGGCCTCCTCCGCCAGCTGTCACGCGTCCATAGTGAACGCAATGCGCCAGCTGTACGATTGGCCACTCACCGATAAAGAGAGATCCATCTTAGCAAGATGCGGTAGTGGCAGTGCTGCGCGCTCATTAGGACCTGGATTTTACCACTGGCATCGCGGAGAACGCAGTGATGGTATGGACAGCTATGCTAGCCATATCCCTGCACATTGGCCGAAGCTGAGACTGGGTATTGTGATGCTTGACACGAATGTAAAAAAAATCAGTTCACGCACAGCAATGCGCCAAACAATGCAAACCGCCGCACTTTACCAATCATGGCCAGCGCAAGTAGAGAGGGACTTGGCTGCCATCAAAAGCGCCATCAACAAGCAATGTATCGACACACTCGGCAAACATGCCGAACACAATGCCATGGCCATGCACGCCTGCATGCATGCCGCCTGGCCGAGTATTGTTTATGATACGGTTGAAAGCCATGCGGTCAAACAAGCCGTGAGAGCCTGTCGAGCCACAGGAATAAAGATTTATTTTACACAGGACGCTGGACCAAACATCAAACTACTCTTTGAACAACAAGACAGTGTCAGCATTCAAAATACAGTGCCCAATCTGCGCATCATTGCCCCTTTTGGAGAAATTGATCATGAGTAACACCGACCAAGACCAAGTAATACTGGTTGACACAGCGGATCACGAGATTGGCACATGCGATAAACTGATCGCACATCAAGAAGGTTTACTGCATCGGGCTTTTTCCATTTTTGTACTCAAGCAAGATGCTCATGGTCAATGGATGACATTACTACAACAACGACATGAACAAAAATATCACTGTGGTGGCCTATGGTCTAACACATGTTGCTCTCACCCACGACCAGGAGAAAGCACTGATGATGCTGTCAAGAGACGACTGAAAGAAGAAATGGGACTCAGCATGCAGTGTCAGCATGCCGGACACTTTATTTATCGCACAGAATGTGCAAATGGCCTTATTGAGCACGAGTATGATCACGTATACATTGCCATCACAGCAAGTGATATAGCTATATCACCTAACCCAGATGAAGTACAAGCCTACCGATGGGAATACATTGACACCCTACTAAATAGCACATCACAAGATTTATCATTCACACCTTGGTTCATACAAGCACTTCAAGTCGCTCGCAGTACTACTATATAGAAATTATGAAGAGAGATTAGCTATCATCCTGCGGAGAACATACATTACTACAGTTTTCAGGAGGATTATAATAAGTAAAAGCTTGTCCGGTCCTAGGGGTATCTTGTGCATAGTTAGCAACATTGCCATGCATGACTAAATCCCGGTAGTATTGATCACAATTATGATATTGGATACAAGAATTACAGGTTGGGTTTGTAAGATTGTATAATTCACGAAGCTGTCCGACTCGATTTTGCAAATCATACATAATCACACGAATTGAGAAGAATTAGTGTACTTTATATATTCTGTTCTAAACTGTGCCTGGAATTTTCGTACTTGATCATCTATGCGGCATGGATTTAGGGGACTGCCTTGATCATCCTCTGCAAAAGTAGGTTTGGCAATAACAGACAACATCATGCTGAATGGTAATATGTATTTGAGTGTGACTTACATAAGATCCTCCTTATTGGTACAGATACATTTTTTCATGTTGCACCATATATTCAATTAGGCTCCACATCTAAAACAAGAACAGCTAACAAAACCTACTGCTAACAGCCCAACAACTGCGGCCCATATACACAATATAGAACATGCTCGGTAATTTAACACATACTGAAGCTGACAATGGGGGCCCGTCTAAGACAAAGTGATGCATTGTGAAGCCTAAAAACAGATTAAGCCATTGAGCACAAACAGAAAGAATGAATAGACCGAAACGATGAAAACTTTATATTCCAGCACGGAGTGCAATATGAATAAAACATCAAGGCCTGAGATGACAGGTCAGATTATGATGATGATATTCAGAGCCTTATTGATGATCGAGCAGCAATATCACAACAAATCATACTACACCAGAGCAAAATGGGTATTGCGAACATTTCCAACAAACAGTGTCAATTAATATTGACTTAATGCGCTGAATTAAAGATGAATTCTAACTAATATCAATAAGCTCGGAGAAACAGATACTTACAAAATATGAAAAAAGTGAACACTGCAATAAAAATGACTATAATTAGAGTGTCAGAAAAGGAAATTGTGGTTAGGTTAATTGAATGGGGTAATACAATGAAAAGAGCAAAATCGACAAGTCCAGATACAGTTACAGAAGTTACTGCAAAGGGAAACTTATTTCGCCCTGATGCGGTTTTGACACCACATGAGATGAAGGTATTTAATTCGTTTTCATGGTCGCAAGGTGATCTTATGGGCCCTTGGGGTGTATACGCCGTTTATAAGGCAATGTTTTTTCAGCATGGGCTTATTGCAGACTTTGAAAGTGAGACAGTTGATGGGATGGGAATTCAACACACATTTCAATACACTGAAGACGCACTACGAGTGACACAAACTACTGATATGTCAGAAATGTTCATTGCGAACGCTCAGAAATTACGACAACACTCAGGATCATTCAATGCATCCAAAAAAGAACTGATTCAGCCTCAAAGTAGCTTATCTATCCCTACAGAATCAGTGAACAATTATGGTGTTGTAGTTGAAACCCCCTTCATGCGCAGGCTACAAGCAATCGGTAAATGCACACGCACAACAATCTACACAGAAGAAAAACGATCAACAACCTTCGATCGTGGTGACTCAATACAAGAAAGCGCAATTGCAACGGTGCTAAAAGAACAGATGAGCGCAAGCAGTGAAACAATGGGTATTATTGAGACAATCGTTGACATTCACAACCAAACATCCAGCACACCAATGTTTTTTTATGAATTTGGTAAAGACCTCAATCGTCTACTCGCATTAACGACGACTCAAATGGTTCATTCACAACTCACTTTTAAAAATGAATCTGTCTCAATAACAGTGCCTGCATGGCAGTTATACTGTTTAACACAGCATCTTGCTGACAACAACCCAACAGAGGAGCGTTTACCTTATCTTGGAATGCTATTTTGCTGCTGGATTGTTCACCCAGAAATTCTTGAACAACAACTTGTGAGTTTCGCTGAGTTTACTGAGACTCAGGCGGGAACTGCAGTGGTAGACAGAAAGCATGCAGAATCGAGCGCAGCTGCTGAGCATACAGAACCAGATATTAGATTGACAATACAGAAGCTTGCATTCAGATACAACTGCTACTGCAGATTGCAACAGGAAAGACCACAATTGCTAGCCTCTGAAGAAGGTGAATCAAGACGGGCATTATCACATTCTCCTGCTGCGAGTATAGAATCCAAGCGCGAGGAAATTGTGCAGAGCATCTTTGAAGAATGCCAGCGGTTTGCACGTATTGAACGAAACAAATGTCAACTCTACATGCAAATTGTAGAGTTGCCTCATGAAATACGTGACAGAATGACAGGACTCCTCCAGTCAACAGACCAGTCGATACGTGAGTTAACATTGCTAGAGTCATGTCTGCATGATTCTGATTTCGTCATCGGTGAAATATGTGCAGATCTATTTGGGATAGCGAAAGGAAATATCAATAGCTTAACCATGACTGTTCGTAATATACCTGACCTTCTTAAAATTAAAATAACTCAATACCTAAATGACCGCGGAATGGGTACTGCGCCTGAATGGCATGCTATTCAAGCTTGCATGTATGGTGAAAGTTTATGTGCACAGATAACGAAAACCACACTGTCTCGCGAAACAGATACCATTGCTTTGACATTAATGGAAACAGCAGCCATTCACTGTACATTTGAATTCAAGGATGACTTATGTTCTGCGTTCAATAACGTGCTAACATTGCTTGAAGAACCATCCAAACTGGTGAGCTTAGGATTGTTTCATGCCAGCATCAGTGAAGACTTACTCAGAAACATGAAGATCTTAGCACTGAATCCTCAATCAAGACCAGTAGCACAGCTCCTTCACCAAAGAATTATCAAAATCTTATCACCTAGAAGAGCGGCTAGAAATTATCAAAAACAAATGGGAAAGCTACTCGAAGATGGCGATAATGCAGCAGAAAGTCAATTCGGATCTCGCAGCTGATCAGCTTAATAATCAGTCATTTAAATGAAACCTTAATATTAAGAAATGTGATTAGATCACCAACTTAGATAATATCACTGACATATCAATGTGTTATGATTCAGTTCAACAGTGAATTACTGCCAGGAATATTCTATAATATGTATAGGTGCAAAAGATAGCTATCATTAAAGAGATGTGAGGCAGTATGAAAGGCGGAAAAGAGTCACCAGTTTCAGTGACAGCGAAGATGACTGATAGAGAAGACAAGCTTAGAAGCATGAGCGAATTCCCATGGGCACAATCAGACCTTAGAGGACCATGGGGACAGTGTGAAACCGTCACCAGCCTTCTCCAACCTAAATTACTCGGTGCCGACCCGGGCTCAAAGCGTATTTTTCTGCCCTCTGTCCATACCACAATATCATTCTCTGAAGGATGTATCGAAATTGGCAGCATGACCGATATGCGCGATATATACATTGGTGAGACCGATGAAACACTTAACAGATCAATGATGACTTGGCAAGAGAAACGGACTCATCCGCTTCACACCACAATCATGCGGACTAATCATCTGCAACAAGAGAGCAGCGCATCAACACACGATTTAATTGACAGATTAAGACGTGTTGGGACGACCAGTAGTCACATCACTATTGCAGCAAAGCAAAGATCGATTGTGTTTAATGACGATCATCAATCTCTTGCAGATTCATCGATGGCGGCAGCCTTAAAGACTGAACTAGACGCCGACATGTCTGATACGCTTATTGGCCTTGCAGCAGATACTATAACAAAGGTTGGCTTAGATAGAGGAAAATCATTTTTTAAGAGTATTGGCAAAGACCTTAACCGAAGTTTCTCACTCAATGCAAGTCAAGTTTTCGAGTCAACAATAACGTTCAGGAATGACGAATGCTCACTGACAGTACCGGTATGGCAGCTGCACTGTCTTACTCAACACTTGGCAAAAACATCAGACCATCCCGACAAAGAAGAAGCCATCGGAAAGAGCTTTATATCATGGACACTTGAACCCGAATTACTACAACGGCAGCTTCTCGAATTCAGTAGACAAAAAAAAGGAAGATCATCAAAACCCGCTTCCGCTGAAGCCGCTAAAAGCTCGCCTGACACATCACAGATGCACAAAAGTATGGCCATCATTGAGAAGGCATTATTTAAGTACCATGCTCTTCCTGAGCTGAATGGCAAGAAAAATAACAATACTGAGATAATACATCAATCAAGGGAGCAAGCTGTCCATATTATCATTGGTGAACTAGTTCATGTTGCTCAAACAAGCAAATCTGATCTATTACAGATTTCAAATTTGCTTCCGAATGCGCTCCGACATGATATTATACAGTTAACCTCCACCACCCCACAAAAGATGTTGCAACGTATAGTAGGTTCATTCTCAAAGACCGCACGACCTGATATGACCCTGCTAAAAAGTGATCCTTTAGCTGCTGTACCAGAGTTAGAATTGATCACAATCTGCTGCAATGATGAAGATATTGTGATAAATACAATACAACAGACCCTAGCCAGCAGTTTACAACATGATGATAAATCAATGATTCAGACCAACCTCAAGATGATGCATAGACTGCTTTCATTTGACCCTAAACTTTGCCATACTGCCGACACTGCAATATCAGTTATCATTGGAAACAAGACACTTACCAGTACAGGACTGTTTAAAGACAGCATCAGTAAATCTTTATGCAAGGCAATGAAAGCTTTACTCAGTGACGTAAATCCACATGCCAAGATGGTAGCACTTGAATTAAATAAAGTCATTAAGAAAACTGCATCCGGTAATGTTTTAAAAAGCTACGAAAGAGCCATTAATAAATTCATGCCCAATGAGTCATCAGCAGCCTCATCAAGTGACTACTCAGATATGCCGGGATCAGGCCCTTAAATATTTTTATGTATAGCAACATTGGTAACGTGAAAATTAGAAAAAAGGTTTCAGTATGAGCAAAGAATCAAAAAAAGTGACACAACATCAACCTCCGGACACTGCTGATAGCGATGCCTCCTCGCTAGCTTTACCACAAATACCGATGGATAAAATACAGCAGATCATCTGGTCACAGAGTGATTTCAGAGGTTCTTGGGGTGTCTATGCCTGGATCAATCATCAGCTGGCAATCGAAGGTTTTGTTCCTGATTGGAAAACACAAACAATTTCAACACCCAATGTACATCTCACCCTATCATTCAGTGGTGATAACCTAAAAATTGATTCTGAATCAACAATGTCTGACATATTCATCATAGACAAAAAGAAAGTATCTCTATCCAACGATGCAATAGAACAGTGGCTTTCACAGAAAATTGACCCACTTCATCAGCCTCACGAATTGATTGGCGCAAGATCAGCGGATGGAGAACTTATCATAACAGCGAAACTCGAGGCGCTGCAGGAGGTCGGAAAGGCCACAATGACAATCGTGTCAGGCCTAAACGAACGATCCAGATCATGCCATGATCGCAGCAGTTTGTATGAATCTCCTTTACATAAGTCACTCAATCGAATTGTACGTGAGGATGACACACAACGTTTAGTCGATGGCTGCGTTGGAGAATCGGAATCAGGTGTACTTGACGAAACTAGAACCTTTACTCAAGTCTTTGGGAATGACATTTCGCGCTCACTGACGCTTGATCTCAGCCAATTAACCCACTCTTGCCTAACATTCAAAAATGCACAGCATGAGCTTACGGTACCCACATGGCAAGTGTACGCACTCATCAAAGACATGCAAGATACAACTCAAGATACACGCACTAACAATGACACCATCGGAAAAGTTTTCATGTCCTGGGTCTGTGAGCCCTCATTATTACAGAGCGCGCTTTTTCAATTTTATAAAGAAATTAACCACGGTAATCAAGCTGAATCAACTCAAACAACCAGCGACTCTAAAGGTGTTACTACTGAGATACAAACCAGCACTCAATCAATACTAGAGAAATCATTTCGCTATCGCTGCCTACAAACTCTCACACCCACCACAGACAGTTCATATGCGACAAGCCATGGTGGCGGCAGAGATAATACATCTATACATGACGAAATCCACCATGAGAAAGATAAACTTCTACATGAATTGATGATGCCAGTATTTTTACTAGCTAAATCTGATGATAAAACACAGCTTGCGATGATTATGTCAATTTTACCCAGAGAAGTAAAACAGGACCTTAGACGTATGATCAGTACGAAAGACTCAGTTAGTCCTGTATTGAAAACCATCTTGACACACTGCTACTCTCAATTTGAAACTGAGTCAATCCTTAACACATTACTTGACCCAGCGTTGTTTAAGCATAATGTAGCACCAGATGGTCGTGAAAATGATCTGATTCGTCAATACCTCGACCATCACCCATCTCATTGCAAACATGCTATTACCATTCTTCAGCACATCAGAAAACCGAAAAATATGCTAAAACATACCCTTTTCAAAACAAAGGAATACTCTGAGCTGATAAAGGGCATGAAAGCATTACTGCAAGCTGGCAAAAAACCGCGGCACCTTGCAACCCTCCTACACAATGTCATAACTGTTAATTTTGACAGTCATTTTCAACAGCGTTATATGAAAGAATTACACAGATCTCTCCCACATCTCACCCACCTTTTTGAGCAACCGAAGCCTGAGAGTGACGCTGAACCCAATAATGGCATGACATTGTAAGGTTATTTAAACCAAAAAACGAATAAGCTGCTGAATTTGATCACCACATCATTTGATACAGCACAGTATATGGCTTGTTGCAAACGCCTTTAAAATTTAATGCAATCAGGTCGACAATAACTCATTGCTTGAGCATGTAGCGCTGTTATCAAGGCTTCTTTTTCAATATTATCCAATGATAAGCGTGACTGCGAAAGCTGTGCACCATACAACATACTCAGCAAGACTGCAGTGATGGTTTTAGCTGAATGATCTGAACGAATAAGTCGTCGCTTCTGCAGCAGCTTGACTGCCCTATTGACCTGATCAATGAACTGTGAAGTCGTTGCTTCACATGCAAAAGTATCATGATCTAAAAATTGCCAGCAAATCATTCTAAAATAGTCACTTTGCCGATCATACAATCCTATTCTGTCTACAAGAAAATAATCGACGAGCCTACGCACAGAAGAGAGCTGCTGATCTGCTCGTTGATGCCCTGAAAAGTGCATCTCCTTCAACAGAGCTGCTTTGACCGCATCCCACAATGCAGCCTTACAACTAAAATGATGAAATACCACACTTTTTGTAGCGCCTGCTTGTTTTGCAATGGCACTGATGCTGCTGGCTTTGAAGCCATGGGTCACGAATTGCTGTCGTGCAGAGCCTAATAAACGCTCACGCGTGGCCTGCCCCTGCTGTCGCATATTATTTTCTACATCATACATTTGTACGCACCCCAATGTGTTGACCGATCGGTCTATGTGTGATATAATTTAACAGATTATCCAATTAAAATCAAATATTAATGCAGGTATCATCATGATTTTGGTAGAGCTACGAGCTAAAATTAAGGCACATAACAGCAAATTGACGCTGTTTGTGCTTGTATTCATGGTCATATTTATTGGCGGACTACCCAGCATCTTAGCTGATATATACGTACCCGCACTGCCATCGATCACACACCAACTGCACAGCACTGCCAGTATTATCAAGCTATCCATAACCACATTTATGCTGGGATGTGTCATATCATCATTGGTTGGTGGGCCCATGGCCGATAGCATTGGAACCCGTAAACCATTGATTATTGGCATGGGTATTGCAGTCATTGGATCGTTTTTTATTGCACACGCAGACTCAAGCAATACATTTCTGCTTGGACGTTTTATACAGGGTATGGGCATTGGGGTTTTAGGCGGGATCACACGAGGGCTGGTACAAACAGCCTTTAAGGGTAAAACGCGTCTTGCTGTCATGGGGTATGCTGCGCTTGGGATTGGTCTGGCACCCTCTATCGCACCCAGCCTGGGTGGCGCCTATCTACAAAACCATGACTGGCATGCACTTTTTAATATGCTGGCATTTTCATGTGGCATTGTTGCGATCATTACATGGCTAGCCTTACCTGAAACGAAAACTGAAGCACAACGACAGCAATGTGCAGGGCTAACAGTGATGCAAAAATACTGGCGGTTACTGTGCTGCCGTCACTACCTCATATCAGTCCTCATCAGCGCCTGTGCATTTGCCGGGATCTATGATTTCTATACAATCAGTCCGTATTTATTGCAGAATAGCTTTCACCTCAGTCATATGCAATACCTAACATACACGCTAGCTGCAACAGCATGTATGGTGATTGGCCGTTTTTGCAACGTGGTACTTTTACGGTATGTCCCCTCATCCACACTGGTTCGACTCTGCACCAAGGTATTTCTTGTCTCAGGTGTACTTGCTGTGACTACAGCGTTTATATCAAGTAGTTCAGCAGCATTGCTGGTTGCACCATACTGCTTATTTTTCATAGCATCCAGTATATTATTCAGTAACTGCAGTGTTGTTGCATTTTTCAACAACAAAGATATCGCAGGAACGGCAGGCTGTTTTTTCAATGTAATCCGCATGATAGCAACACTGATTGTGAGCTTCATTGTATCAGTCGCACCGCAAAATCATGGTCATGCCATGGGGCTGATATTTCTGACATTAGCAGCAGTGAGCACTATGGCCATGAGCATGCTACCCAAAGATAAGCAATACTCGCTGATCAAATAAACCTACTTAAAGACCTCTTCATGCCTTGATAAAGCAATCAACAACCAAAATAGAGATCTATCATGCACTGATAACGCTGCCCATGAGGAATCACTATCACCACCTAAGATACGACACTAATCTAATCATTTTTCTACTGATGACACAACCTTGAACCCATCAACCTCATCTTGCACTGTTGTTGCAAGTATGCTAACTGCAACAATGCTTTGAACTCGACTACGCTTGCTTTTAGAATCCTTAACCCTGCTTCTTTTTCGTTTTGTTTTTTTTGCTATGAAATGTTTTTTAATAAAATGCATTTTTTCATTCACACTTTCCAGGGAAAGAAATTGCTTTGACAAGCTCTGTGATTTTTTTCCAGAGAGTCGCTTGAATTTCTTAAATATGTTTTCAGCAAGTAAAGTGCGGTCACTATTAACTTCACCTAGTGATGCGATTGATGATAGTACTGGCAGCATTGCATTAAATGATTTACTTCTTGACGTTCCTGATAAAAATTTTACCACGCCCTCTGTAACTTGTTCACCCCTAAAAAAGTGCTTCAGTATGGCGCTTACCTTAGGATGACATACTGACACCAAAACCTTCAGATTCAGAGCACCACCACCATGAGAAAGTACACCAATGATCTGCTTAGCCGTAAAACAGGCTTCACATAGTTGTGAAAGCTGAGTATCACCGCCAAGCCCCATAGGATTTAACAATCCCTGTAAAGCTGCAACATTTTTAGAACCACCACCATGAGAAAGCACACCAATGATCTGCTCAGCCGTAAAACCGGCTTCACATAGTTTTGTAAGCTGAGACTCACCGCCTGGTTCTATAGGATTTAACAATTCCTGTAAAGCTGCGATATTTTTAGAACCACCATCATGAGAAAGTACGCCAATGATCTGCTGAGCCGTAAAGCTGGCCTCACATAGCTCCGTAAGCTGAGACACACCATCTGGCTCTTTAGGATCTAACAATTCCTGTAAAGCTGCGATATTTTTAGAACCACCAATATTAGAAAGCGCGCCAATGATCTGCTTAGCCGTAAAACCAGCCTCACATAGCTCCATAAGCTGAGACACACCATCTGGCTCTTTAGGGGATAACAATTCCTGTAAAGCTGCGATATTTTTAGAACCACCAATATTAGAAAGCGCGCCAATGATCTGCTCAGCCGTAAAACCAGCCTCACATAGTTTTGCAAGCTGAGTATCACCACCTAGCCTTATAGGATTTAACAATCCCTGTAAAGCTGTGATATTTTTAGAACCACCATCATGAGAAAGCACGCCAATGATCTGTTCAGAAGTAAAACCGGCCTCACATAGCTCCGTAAGCTGAGACACACCACCTGGCTCTTTAGGGGATAACAATCCCTGTAAAGCTGCGATATTTTTGGAACCACCACCGTGAGAAAGCACACCAATGATCTGCTTAGCCGTAAAACCAGCTTCACATAGCTGTGCTAGCTGAGTATCACCGCCTGGCTCTATAGGGGATAACAATCCCTGTAAAGCTGCGATATTTTTAGAACCACCATCATGAGAAAGCACGCCAATCATCTGCTTAGGAGTAAAGCCGACCTCACATAGTTTTGTAAGCTGAGACTCACCTCCTAGCTCTATAGGATTTAACAATCCCTGTAAAGCTGCGATATTTTTAGAACCACCATCATGAGAAAGCACGCCAATCATCTGCTTAGGAGTAAAGCCGACCTCACATAGCTTTGTAAGCTGAGACTCACCTCCTAGCTCTATAGGATTTAACAATCCCTGTAAAGCTGCAATATTTTTAGAACCACCATCATGAGAAAGCACGCCAATGATCTGCTCAACAGTAAAACCAACCTCACATAGTTTTGTAAGCTGAGACTCACCACCTGGCTCCATAAGGGATAACAATTCCTGTAAAGCTGCGATATTTTTAGAACCACCATTATGAGAAAGCACACCAATAATCTGCTTGGCCGTAAAACCGGCTTCACATAGCCCTGCAAGCTGAGACTCACCACCTGGCTCTATAGGGGATAACAAGCTCTGTAAAGCTGCGATATTTTTAGAACCGCCATCATGAGAAAGCACGCCAATGATCTGCTTAGCCGTAAAACCAGCCTCACATAGTTTTGTAAGCTGAGTATCACCTCCTGGCTCTATAGGATTTAACAATCCCTGTAAAGCTGCGATATTTTTAGAACCACCAATATGAGAAATCACACCAATGATCTGCTTAGGAGTAAAGCCGACCTCACATAGCTTTGCAAGCTGAGACAGACCTCCTAGCTCTATAGGGGATAACAATTCCTGTAAAGCCTTGATATTATTAGCACCACTTTTTCTGTGACTGGCTACACGTTTAATTTGTTGATCTGTAAAACCAAATTGACGTAATAGTGCTAAATTTGCTAATCGTTTCATATTGACTCCAGTATGGGTATGTTCGTTCTTATCAAGCTTTTTTTCAGCCAAAATTGATATAATTATACCCAGAGTTTCTTAAGAAAATATTAAATAATGAGCCTGGTTGGATATGACCACAGAAAAACACTGACCCGATCACACCGCATGCTGATATATTCTAATGCAATATCAAAATACAGTATAAAATCAACAGCATATCATTCATAAAGCGACGCAATAACAGGGGATTACAAAGGTGACATCACAACACCATCCGCATTGCAGTCAATAAGAACGCCTTCTACAAAAGCAGAAAACGCAACAAATATTCTGCGTGGATACACCTTGATAACATTACAGAGCGCAACGTGTTGCACGTGAGCCCGTGTAGTACCATACACCCTTGTGACGCTGAAAAACACTGCATTCATGCATCATACGCTCTTCCTCACCTTCTTTATAACGCGCGACAAACTCAACAGTACCACGGTCCCCCGTCGTAGATATTCTTGCATCTAGAACCGTCAAGCCCAACCATGTAGTCTGCTGCATCGACTGATGCGTTGCTTCAAGATCATAATCGCGCGCTGCCGACCCACGCATTGTCTTTAAAATATAATCACAATCACCAAGCACAAATGCACTGTAGCGAGAACGCATGAGTGCTTCAGGTGTTAAAGCCACCTTACCACCATGATAAAGACCACAACAATTAAGGTAATCATCATCTAAACCACAATGACAAGTCACTACCACTGACTCCGCAAGGATACCACACGATTAAAGACCAGCTCGCCAGAATTGTCATACGTAGGTTTATCAACACAATAGTACGCTTCTCGACAAAACTGAAAAAAGTCACCTGCGGTGGCTGCACCCAATGCAGCCTCACCAATAGCATGCACTTCACGTAGTGATGCTTGATTTACTTCTGACAAGATGTCATCTGCAGTAGCTGGATTCTCATGGTGGAATAAGCGGTCATACTGCTCACAGAGAATTTTGACACCAGCCTCAGAACCAACCCACTGCACAACACCCTTCACCTTGTCTCCGTTATCAAGCTTTTTACCACCCAACGTTTCTGGAAAAACACGTGCATTAATAGACTTGACCTGGCCATCGTCATCCAATTCAACAGATTCACACCGTATAACATACGCATTCATTAATCGAACGTAACCGCCATCAACCAATCGCTTAAACTTTTTAGGCGGATCCAAACTAAAGTCAGAACCTGAAATATAAAGCTGAGACTCAAAATAAACTTCCCGATTCCCTTCATCATGCTGCTGTGGGTGATTAGGAATTAATAATCTCAGCTGCTCACAGTCTTCAAAATTCAATATATTGACCTTAATAGGATCGAATACAACCATGCGCCGCTGTGCAGACTGGTTGAGCTCATCACGAACACACTCTTCAAGCACTCCAAAGTCAATAACAGAATCCTGCTTAGAGACCCCAATCTGAGCACAAAACTGACGTATGGCTGTAGGTGGATAACCTCTACGCCGCATACCGCGAATTGTTGGCATACGTGGATCATCCCAACCAGAAACCAACTCTGACTCAACCAACTGTTTGAGCTTACGCTTGCTGGTGATAGTATGATTAATGTTCAAACGTGAAAATTCAAACTGCCTTGGTCGATGCGACATATCACAGGACTCAACAAACCAATCATACAACGGCCGATGATCTTGAAACTCAAGCGTACATAATGAATGTGTAATGCCCTCAATGGCATCAGACAATGCATGTGCAAAGTCATACATTGGGTAGATACACCAAGCATCTCCCGTTCGATAATGCGTGACATTCAACTGCCTGTAAATCACAGGGTCTCGCATATTCATGTTACCCGACGTCATATCAATGATGGCGCGCAAACAATGCTCTCCAGGTTCAAATTCACCTGCTCGCAAGCGCTCAAATAAGTCTAAGTTTTCTCTAACAGAACGTTCACGATATGGCGATGGCTTGCCAGGTGTTGTCAATGTGCCACGATAAATTCGAATATCCTCGGGTGACAGCGACTCCATATAAGCCTTACCAGCTTTAATCAAATGCACGGCACATGCATACAGTTGCTCAAAATAATCTGATGCGTAATAGTGATGCTCACCCCAGTCAAAACCCAACCAACGCACATCCTCTTCAATGGCGCGAGCATATGATTCATCTTCGTTTAAAGGATTGGTATCGTCCATTCGTAAATGCGCAACTGTATTATGTTCTTTGGCTAAACCAAAATTCAAGCAGATGGCTTTGGCATGCCCTATATGTAAAAAGCCATTAGGCTCCGGTGGAAAACGGAAAATAGGGCAATCTACCCGACCCGATGACAAGTCATCCCGAATAACATTGCGGATAAAATCAGATTTAACAATCTCTTCACTCATAATACGTCCTCTTAAACAATATTCAACGAAAACAAATCACAACAGTTTTGACCGGTCTGCTGAATGACCTCTTCAACTGACAACCCCTTCAGCTCAGCCACTTTCTCTGCAACATGTGCAACATAAGCAGGCTCATTACCTTTACCACGGTGTGGCACAGGCGCCAAATATGGCGCATCTGTCTCAATAAGTAACCTAGATAGTGGCACTGCCTTTGCAACAGCTTGCACATTAGCAGCATTTTTAAAGGTCACAATGCCCGAAATAGAAATGTAAAAACCAAGCGCCATGGCTTGTTCTGCCATTTCCAATGACTCAGTAAAACAATGCATCACACCGCCACATTTTTCTGCAGACTCCTCACGCAAAATGCTGATGGTATCTTCACGCGCATCACGTGAATGAATAATGAGTGGCTTTCGACACTCATTGGCTACCTGAACATGCTCACGAAAGGACAACTGCATGCGATCATGGTGCTCTTTATTGTAGTGATAGTCTAAACCGGTTTCACCAATAGCGACAATATTGTCATCATTTGCCCAAAATAGTAAATCAGCAATGGATGGACGCTCTTCGCCCAAGCATTCGCTGGGATGAATGCCCACACTACCACTCACGACAGCATGCTCAGATGCCAATAGCTTGACCACTGGAATATCAGCCAATTCAGTACTGACACACACCATATGCCTTACTCCAACATCTAATGCCCTCTGTATGGGGCGCGTTACATCACCATCATCAGCAGTCAGATCCATCATATGCAAATGACAATGTGAATCAATCAACATAGTAATTCTCCTGTTAAACGGCAATGCATTAAATCATCACAGGCATAAGCAACGGCATCATACAGCAATGGCTCGCTGATCGACCCTAAACGCTGATAAGAACGCAGCTCTAATAAGCGGTCACGCCATTGAAACAACTGTGGCAGCGGCAGATGTGATAATGCATCTGTTGTCTTCAATTGCTGCATAGACAAGTCATCCGAAAACACGTTCCCATGCTGCTCACGAATCATATTTTCAGATAAATACAGTAAGTGCGACAATAACTGTTCACAACCGATATCCTTCCAACGACTTCCCATACTCGTAAATTGCCATGATGATGATTTTAATGAAACCAAATCATTGAGCAGCCTTGTACTGATGCTTAAGCTGTCTTGCGCCAGCATCTCTTCTACGATTAACGGCTGTCCATTGGCTAGCGACCAAACATCACTGATTCTATCAACACCCGGATATGTTGTCTCAAGCCATGGCATCGCTATTTTAGTCGGCACTGGTGGAAATGACAGTACCTGACAACGACTCACTACTGTAACGGGTAGTCGAGTGAGGTGTTCACAACATAAAATAAATAGTACGCGACCTGGTGGCTCTTCCAATATTTTAAGCAATGCATTTGCACTGGCTAATGTGAGTTTATCTGCAGCCTCTATCAATACAACTTGATATCCACCACGTGTTGCACTTTGTTGGCAACGTGTGCTCATATCACGAATCGAATCTATCTTAATCATACTATCATTGGAGCTCAGTGTGATATAATCAGGATGCTGGGACGATTGACGTAAATGACAACTCGCACATTGTTCACACGCTGATTGTGTAGCTTGCTCACACAGTGCCAACGCACTGAGTTGTTGCGCAAAATGAATTGTACCAACACCTGCGGCACCACGTAACAATAAACCACCAGCATATTGTTGCTGGATCAAATCACATGCGCATGACCACTGCGTTGTTTGCCAGGGGTAAATCATATCGCACTGACCCTCGCACGAAAATGCGCTATGGCAGATATGGCTGACTCAGCCACCTTATCTGGTGTTTGTGTTGCATCTATGACGACAAAACGTTGTGGCTCAGCTTCGGCTAATGCCAAATAGGCAGCACGAGTACGTTCAAAAAATTCGTTCCCTTCCTGCTCCAAACGATCTTTTGCACCACGCTTGCTGATACGCTGCATCCCCACTTCGATAGGTGCATCAAGCAGCAAGGTCATATCAGGCTTAAAATCACCCAAAACCCACTGAGCCAAACTGGCCACACGAGTCTGCCCCACTTTTCGGCCACCACCTTGATATGCAAAACTGGCATCAGTGAATCGATCAGCAAATACCCACTGACCTGCAGCCAATGCCGGTCGAATAAATCTTGCAATATTCTGCGCTCGACAAGCGAACATTAATAGAAGTTCAGTATCAATAGCCATCTCTTCTTCGTGGCACTGTAACAATACTTGCCGAATATCCTCAGCAATAGCAGTACCGCCAGGCTCACGCGTGAAAACGGCATCAACGCCCTCTGAGAGCAAATAAGCCTTGATGGCCTGAATGACTGTTGTCTTGCCAACGCCTTCAACGCCTTCGATTGAAATAAAAC
The DNA here is from genome assembly GCA_047404195.1 of Coxiellaceae bacterium. Classification (GTDB taxonomy): domain Bacteria; phylum Pseudomonadota; class Gammaproteobacteria; order JAJRRL01; family JAJRRL01; genus JAJRRL01. The sequence goes on along the minus strand of JBDOIU010000010.1, from coordinate 60,764 downwards.
GTGCTGTCTGTGATTGCATGACACTGATCCTCCAAAACTCGTATTATTATACCATGTTCAGCGCTTTTTTGCCCAACAACGCTGACTCATTCTGTACAAGGATAAGTCAGACCAGAACACTTGCCATGGTGTCTCTCGCATAACCTGCAAAATCATCAGTGAAGCTGCTGGCCAACATGCAGATCTCTGCCGAATAACTGGCTGCTTGCGCTTTTGTGAGCGCCGGTAGCGCTTGACACCACGCAGATGCTGATCATAACTCCGTGAAAAACGGTGCGTGCCATCCGGCTGTAGCACATAGTATAACGCTGAGCCGGTGGTTGGGTGCATGGCTGCATGAATTGACGCTTTTGATGGTAGACATATTGGCGTTGGTGGCAAACCTGACTGGCGATAAGTATTGTATGCTGAATTCTGTTTTAACATGCGATAAGTCACTCTCGTACCATATGGAAGTGCTAAACCGTACACAACACTGGCATCAATTTGCAAACGCATGCCGCGGCGTAAACGATTGATTATCACCTCAGCAACACGCTGACGCTCATTGGATATATGTGTTTCTCGCTCTATCAAAGATGCCGCAATCAAGGCTTCATAGGCAGACCGATAAGGCAAACCTTTAACACGCGATTGCCATTCTTTTTGCAAAATGCGCTGCATTGTTCTGTAAGCCAAACGTAATAGGTCTCGATCACTCGATTGATAGTGATAAAAGTACGTGTCTGGAAAAAACAACCCCTCAGCCGGTCCCTTTTTTAAACCCAGTGACTGCATCAAAGAAGCTCTAGGCGTAGCCGCCAGTGAATGCTGTAAACCTGGGGCAGCAGCAACTGCTTTCAATAACTGAGACAAGGTCCAACCCTCAGGAAAGGTGATGCGCCGTTGTTTTGGTGGCCCCACCTTCACAACATGCAACACTGTTGCCACCTGGTCACCCGGCACAAAATAATACGTACCATTACGCCACTGCGGCAATGTGAAGCGCAATACAAAGCTTGCTAAGCGGGGAGATTTCACTGCACTGTGGCGCACAAAAAAATGCATCAGTTGCTGACGACCCATTGCTTGCTGAGAGAGAGATAAGACGCACTGCCGCTCACAACTAAGAGGCGTTTGTAACCAATATTGATATTGCCAGTGCAAGTAAAATAACAATGATGACAATGCAAGAAAAGCATAAACTGCACGGCGCCATAGCATCATCCATACTCCCTTGCCATTACCAGAATTATCTGGTCACGCTATCAGTCCTTGAGCGGACTAAATATCAGCGTGGTATTTGATCCACCAAACCCGAAAGAGTTGGTTAACACTGAACGTATATTCATAGGCTTCGCTTTGTTTGGTACAAAATCATAGTCAACTGCTGGATCCGTTTCATGACAGTTAATTGTTGGTGGTGCCACTTGATCGCGCATTGCCAATACAGAAAAGATGGCTTCTACAGCGCCAGTTGCACCCAACATGTGCCCAGTCATAGATTTGGTTGAGCTGATTGCAACGGATTTCATGTGGCCACCCATGACCTCAGCAACTGCGTTTGCTTCTATGTAATCAGCCATTGTCGATGTACCATGCGCATTCACGTAATCAATTTCATTGACATCAATTGCTGCGTCTGCCACTGCTGAGCGCATTGATGCGCAGAAACCAACACCATTTGGTTCAGGTGCTGTCATGTGATAAGCATCACCGCTCATACCAAATCCGGTTAACTCTGCAATGATATTTGCACCACGCGCCTGTGCAGACTGCAATGACTCTAACACCATCACACCAGCACCTTCACCCAACACAAAACCATCACGCTGCATATCCCAAGGCCGTGATGCCTCAGTCATACCCTCATTGTTGCGTGATAAAGCACGACAGGCAGCAAAACCAGAAATGGCAAGCGCTGTAGTACACATTTCTGCACCGCCAGCAACCATAATATCGGCTTCACCATTTTGAATAGCACGATACGCCAGCCCCAAATTATGCGCACCGGTCGCACATGCAGTGACAACTGAATAATTAGGTCCCTTCAGGCCATGTTTCATGGCAACAATACCTGGCGCCATATTGATGATAGCACCTGGGATAAAGAAAGGAGATACTTTCCTAGGTCCACCCGCTTTCATCGCATCATGTGCGTCTACGATATCCTGAAAACCACCAATGCCAGAACCAATTGCCACACCAATACGGTGAGCATTGTCTTCATTGACGATCAATTCAGCATCCGCAATAGCCTGACGTGAGGCTTCAGCAGCAAACTGAATAAACAATGCAAGCTTACGCGCTTCTTTTTTCTCTAAAGCGAGCGTCGCGTCAAAGTTCTTCACTTCAGCAGCAATGCGAACAGGAAACTCGCTGGCATCAAAGCGCGTGATTGGACCCACACCACTCTGGCCAGCCAAAATATTTTGCCACGTAGTGGCAGTATCATTACCTAAGGGGCTTAAAACACCCAATCCAGTCACCACGACACGGTTAGTCATTTTTCGCCCCCGTCATCAAATACAATACAAGTTACTCTTGCTCTGCAGAGTGTGCAGAGATGTAGTCAATTGCATTTTGGATGGTATTGATCTTTTCAGCCTGATCATCAGAAATCTCTGTGCCAAACTCTTCTTCAAAAGCCATCACTAACTCTACTGTGTCAAGTGAATCAGCACCCAGATCATCAACAAATGATGACTCATTTGTGATTTCATCTTCGCTGACGCCAAGTTGCTCAACAACAATTCTTTTAACACGAGTGTCGATGTTTTGCATAATAATTGCCCTCCTGTGGGTTGTGTGATTTATCATACCATGTCGATCTGCGCATGCAAACCTTATGTGGTACTGACCTACTGCGACATGTACATTCCGCCATTCACATGCAGTGTTTGACCAGTAATATACGCTGCCTCATCTGAAGCCAAAAATCGTACAATACTGGCTATTTCAGCAGCTTCGCCCATGCGACGCATAGGAATTTGACCAAAAATAGCTTCTTTTTTGCTCATCGGTCAATGCTTCTGTCATTTCTGTGGCAATAAATCCAGGAGCAACAGCATTCACTGTCACATTGCGTGTTGCCACCTCTTGCGCTAGAGAGCGAGTAAATCCACCAACAGCCGCCTTCATTGCACAATAATTAACCTGCCCCGGGTTGCCTGTGGTACCAACAACGGACGAAATATTAACAATACGCCCGAATCGCTGCTTAATCATGCTACGTAAACATTTTTTTGTTAAGCGAAAAACAGCATGGCAATTGGTTTGATAAACATCATCCCACTGCGCATCAGACATACGTAACATTAAATTGTCCCGTACAATACCAGCATTATTCACCAAAATGGCTATTGGGCCGTACTCACTTGTAATGTCTTTTAACACCTGATCAATGGCATCTTCATGGCACACATTCAGCGCCATACCGCTACCAGCACCCAAGGTCTGTAAGCGCGCTGTAATTTTCTCAGCACCAGACGCCGTTGTGGCTGTCCCCACAACAAAGTAACCAGCCTCAACCATTTGATCTGCAATCTTTGCACCAATCCCTCTCGAGGCACCGGTTACTAACACAACTTTTTTATCAACTGTCATTACATCTCTCCTAAACTTGCGCCGCACGATATGCCGGTTCAGCTTTCGCAAAAGCCAGTGCTTTCAATGGTGGCTTAAAGCGCTTACACAAACGAGACAATACTTGGCCAGCACCACACTCAACCCACTCTGTTACACCACGCTCACTCAAAAGCTGAATGGTCTCGGTCCATCTGACTGGCGCTGTAAGTTGTTTTAAAAGCACTTCGCATATTGCATCTGCAGAAGCATGACTTTGTAAATCAGCATTATGTACAACCGGGATAGATGGGGCTTGCCAATTCACGGTCCGCAAAGCTTCAGCAAAAGGTGCTACAGCTGGCGCCATTAAATCACAATGTGATGCCACACTGACCGGCAATGCCACAACCATTTTGGCACCCGCTGCTTTAGCAGATTGCCCAACGGTTTCAACAGCCTGAAGATCGCCAGAGATGACCACTTGCCCCGGTGAATTAAAGTTTGCTGCAGTGACGACACCCTCACCAGCATAAGCAGAACACAAATCAATAACTGCTTGATCATCCAACCCAACAATTGCCTGCATACCACCCTGACGAGTAGCAGCTGACTGCATGCATTGCCCACGCACACTCACTAACCGCACAGCTTCTTCGAATGTGATTGCACCAGCACAGGTGAGCGCTGAAAACTCACCTAAACTGTGACCGGCCATGATACTGGGTAATGGTAATGACTGCGCACACCATAATGCATAAAAAGCAACAGAAGTAACAAGCAATGCTGGCTGTGCATGCACAGTTTGATTCAGTACAGCAGCCTCACCCGCTGTCACCATGGCATGTAAATCATACCCTAAACAATCACTGGCTCGCTGAAAATGATCCAACACAATGGGATGCTCCGCATATTCACCAAGCATACCAACAGACTGGGAACCCTGGCCAGGAAAAAGCATGGCAAGCGTCATATGACCTCCAAACTAGTAATCAACAATCGCCGCACCCCATGCAAGGCCGGCACCAAATGCTTCTAATAAAAGACGTTGCCCACGTTTAACGTCTCCAGATCGCACAGCATGGTCTAATGCGAGTGGTATAGACGCAGCAGATGTATTACCATGTCGATCAACCGTCAAAACAACTTGATCCATTGACAAGCCCAAACGCTTGGCTGTCGCCTGAATAATACGAAGGTTTGCCTGATGCGGGATCAACCAGTCAATGTCAGATTTATCAAAACCCGACAAAGCCAATACCTCATCTACAATTTCACCCAATTTGGTCACTGCAATTCGAAACACCTCATTACCACGCATGGTTAAATACATTGGGGCTTCATGATTCCAAATGGGGTTTTGTGCTTGGATAGCAGTGTCATACTTGCCATTTGCATGTAGGACTGTTTTCACAATACCGCGCTCTTCATTCGCTTGCAGCACAACTGCACCTGCACCATCACCAAATAAAACGCAGGTTGAGCGATCGGTCCAATCTACCAGCTTTGTGAGTGAATCCACACCAATAACCAGCACATTGCGCAATCCCGTTTTAATGAAATTATCTGCAATACTCAATGCGTAAATGAATCCCGAGCAAGCCGCATTCAAATCAAACGCAGGACAATCATGCTCAATACCCAACAAGCGACTGACAACACAAGCAGTAGATGGAAAATAATTATCTGCTGTTGCAGTGCCGACAACAATCATATCCAGCTCAGATGCATCTAAATCAGCTGCAGCCAAAGCAGCTTTTGCCGCTTCGTAGGACATGGTCGTGGTTGTGTCACCACTCTCACCAATAATACGTCGCTCTACAACGCCGACACGTTTTCGAATCCATTCATCTGACGTATCGGTTTTCTCAGCAATCTCATGATTGGTAAGAATCCGCTCTGGCAGATAGCTACCAGTACCGATTATTTGGCTATACCTGTTCATGGTGCGCACTCTCCTTTAATATGGTGGCCACTTGCTCGCCAATCATCAACGGAACACGTTTCTGAGCGAGCTGGTATGCTGATCGAATAGCGTGCTGCATTGCAATCGCGCTCGCTCCACCATGACTCTTCACAACAACACCATTGAGTCCAAGTAATACGGCACCATTGTAGCGATCGGGTTCCATCACACGCCTCACCTTCCTAAACAAAGGATATGACAGCAACGCCAACAAGCGAGTCAATATAGAACTTTTAATGGTACGCTTGATATGATATCCAGCCATTTTGAGAACACCTTCGATAGACTTCAAAGCAACGTTCCCAACAAACCCATCACAAACGATGACATCAAAATCACCTGAAAAAATCTGATCGGCCTCAGCATAACCTTCAAAGTTGAGCAACTGGCACTGATCGAGCAACCCCTTGCAGCGCTTAACGACTTCATTTCCTTTAATATCTTCTACACCAACATTAAGAAGACCAACACGTGGGTGCTCATTACCTGTAGAAACAGCCGCAAATACAGAACCCATGACAGCAAATTGATATAGCTGATCCGCCGATGTATCCACAGTTGCGCCTAAATCCAGGACGTAAGTCATCACGCCTGTGCGCCGTGTGGGCAATGCACAAATAATAGCCGGTCGCTCGATACCCTTGATAGTTCGAAGCACTAAATGAGATGTTGCCATCAATGCACCTGTGTTGCCTGAGCTCACACAAGCCATGGCATGACCCTGCTTAACCTGGTCGACTGCAATTCTCATCGATGATTGTTTTTTGTGACGCAATGCATGTGCTGGAGAATCACCCATCTCAACAACTTGCGCACTAGCGACCGCGTGCCAGCGATCAGACAAGTGTGCGGCTTTTTGTGTCATAAACGTATTGATGGTTGATTCATCACCAACTAGAAGCAAACGTAAATTAGCTTCTTTTTCCAATGCCTGCACTGCGGCTGGCAGAACAGCGTTTGGACCCAAGTCACCACTCATGACATCCAGAGCGACGGTAGTTAGCATGGCTTACTCGCCTTCGTCCTCATTACTATCTTTCTTAGGTACAACTAATCTTCCCTTGTAGTACCCAGCTGGCGTAACATGATGAGACAAATGACGCTCACCTGAAAGAGGGTCAACACGTGTTTGACTGGCAGTTAACGCATCATGGGACCGACGCATATTTCGTCGTGAACGGGTTTTTTTATTCTTTTGGACAGCCACAATAGACTCCTATAAATGTACAGGTCTGTGTCGACAATTCGCACAACTTGGTAACAAAACTGGCAAGCGCACACATCGAACACGAATCTTACCACAGACAGCGCCAATGTCAACTCGTTTTTACTAGGCCGCGCCAGACAACTTTTGCAGCAAAGGAGCCCAGTGCTGAGGCAGTTGAGCCCCCACAAAAAAGCTCAAGCTCTGGTCAGGCAAACCCAACACAGCAGAATGTAAATATAAGGACTGTCGCAGGGACCGTGACCAACGCTTGACCGTTGATTTATCAGCGTATTTGTCATCCCCTATGATTGGATGCCCCGTGAAAGCAGCATGCACTCGAATCTGATGTGTCCTACCAGTCACCAAGCGAGCATGCAACAAAGAAGCATCATCGCCGACTGAAATAGGTGTGAAAATAGTCACCGATGGCTTTCCATCAGCGCAAACGCTGACCATTCTCTCGCCGCCCTGCAACACCGAGCGTCGCAACGGCTGATTGACACACAATTCACCATGCTGCCATGCACCATCGACAATCATGAGGTACTGCTTCATAACATTTCGCCCCCTAAATGCTGCACTACAGCGTCGCAAAGGCCCACCCTGCCTGGCAAATAAAAGGCATCCACTCACACGCCTGTCCAACCTATGCACAAGCTGCCATTCTGAACCGTATAAGGCAGCGACCGCCTCAGCCACACCCACTTCAACACCGCTTCCAGCATGTACCGCCAGGCCAACGGGCTTATTGAGCAGTAATAGCGAATCTGTTTTAAAAATGACTGACTCAGTGACTTCTTGCAGCAAACTATCCGGTAATCGGCGCTCTTTTTCAGCCGCCACTCTCAAAGGAGGAATCCTGACAGCATCACCTGCGTGCAATTTGGTCGCTGGTTTTACGCGACCACCATTCAAACGCACTTCACCACGCCTGAAGGCACGATAAATTCTGCTCTTAGGAACCCCTTTGAGATATTTAAACACAAAGTTGTCTATTCTTTGACCTTCATAACACACTGCAACCGAGCGTGTATATTTGTCATCAGCCATGTTTGCATCCATTTTGGACAATAAAACTAAAATCATTCTAATGTGAAAAATAAAACAGATGCAACACACCGCGAACACCTTGCTAATATATCTGTAGTCTGATAAGGTTAATATGAATGAGCCATTCAAGTGATCCTGTGCAGTTTTTCTACGAGAGCGAACCTTCTCAATGTGCTTCAGGACTACTCACAACTCATTTTTTTTATTAACCGCGCTCCCACAAAAGACGACTTCATAGCAGGTTGTTCAAGAGACATATTAAAGGGTCTAGAGGCATCACTCATACAGCGATACTCTTGACCGGCGAACCTACAGACTTCTAACACAGTCGTGGTCGAGCGCCAACCAATACGGAACCTCAATGAGTAAAAAAGAAAACGCTAACGTAAACAAGGTGATCATCGTTAATGCTGCGCAATCGGATACCACCCGAGTAGCCATTGCCAACATGGGCGCCCAAGGATCAGCACCAGAACTGCGGCACTTTGATATTGATAGCAATTGCAGCAGCAACCAGCAAAAAATGTCCAACATTTATAAATGTGTTGTCACTGATATTTCCCCACATCTGTGTGCAGTCTTTATTGCGTATGGAGCGGACAGACATGGCTTCCTCCCATTCAGCAACATATCCAGCGAATACTTTAACTCTGCCGAAAGCATATCCAAGCAACCCACCGCAGCTGAATTACAGCGGGTTATCAAGCCGGGACAAGAACTGGTTGTCCAGCTTGAAAAAGAGGAGCGAGGCAACAAAGGAGCAGCCTTTACCACATTCATCAGCTTGGCTGGCTCATACATCGTCCTGATGCCCAATAGCTCCAAAGGTGGTGGTGTTTCACGCCAGATTGAGGGTGCTGACCGAACTGATCTAAAGGAAAAGCTTGATAAACTAGATATTCCTGATGGCATGAGCGTCATTATCAGAACTGCCGGCATTGGTTGTGAACTAGAGGAACTACAGTGGGATTTGACTATTCTGCTGCGCTACTGGGAAGCTGTCAAAAAATCGGCGATTGCCAAACCTGGCCCCTATCTCATCAGAGCTGAAAGCAATCTGACTTTACGCACAGTGCGTGACCACCTACGCAAAGACATTAATGAGATCATCATTGATGATGAAAAGACATTCAATGAAGTGGTTCAGTTCCTTGAGCTCGTCGCACCTGACTTCGTATCCAAAGTTCAACACTATCAGCATGCAACACCAATTTTCAGCTACTACCAGCTAGAAGAACAAGTGGAAACAGCATACCAACACAATGTGAGCCTCAAATCAGGTGGCTCTATTGTTATAGAACAAACAGAAGCGATGGTAACCATTGACGTTAACTCTGCTCGTTCCACACGTGGCAGCAATATTGAAGAAACAGCATTTCACACCAACCTTGAAGCGGCTGATGAAATTGCGCGTCAAATTCGCTTCCGCGACCTCAGCGGCCTGATTGTCATTGATTTCATAGATATGATGCACAGCAAAAGCCGCCGTGCGGTTGAAGACCGCTTAGCTGAGGCCATGCGAGAAGATCGCGCCCGTATTCAAACGACATCCATCTCTCGGCTTGGGCTACTTGAAATGTCTAGGCAGCGACTACGCAAAACATTAACACGCATGAGCAAAATCACCTGCCCACGTTGTGAGGGCCAAGGCATTATTCGCTCTGTCGAGTCACTTGCCAACTCTGTGATTCACACTATCCAGGACAGACAAGCAAAGCTTGGACAACCACTGCACTTTACTGTGCAGTGCCCTTTGGATCTATGCGCTTTTCTCAGCAACGAAAAACGGGCTGAGATAGAACATATCGAACATAACAACGACACTAAAATCACCATCATTCCAAACCAGCACCTGCAGACACCACACTACATACTGAAACAAGCTGAACGAAAAATTGGTGCGAACAATAGCGGAAAGCTGATGGCAAGCTACCAACGAATCAAACAACAACAGCCTGACACGAGCTGGCAATGTTCTGATAAAAGCCAGTCCGAATTTGATGAGCCAGTGATTAATCAGTATTTGTCAATGCCGACCAAGAAACCCAATTCTGATAACCAAAGCGGCCTTTTTGAGCGGCTAGCCAAACGATGGTTTAGCTCAAGCGATGATACTGAAAACAAGCCAGCAACAGCTGAAAAGAAAAAAGCCACTCAGCATAAGCCCAATACCAGCAAACAGAGCCCCCGCAAAAAGCCTGAACAAAACCAGCGAAAAAATACATGTGGCGGTGATGATGAACAGAACAAAGATGGGGCAGCTGCCACTCGCCGCGGAAAACGCGGAGGTCGACGCCAACCACAACGTAATACGGGCAATCAAGCGCGTAGTGAGCCAACAAGATCAAGCAATCAGCCAGAACAACTGGCAGCACCAAAAGCCGTCTCGCGCAGCAAGACAAAATTAACCACAGAAAGCAAACCGAAAACCACAGCCAGCAAACCGAAAACCACAACCAGCACACCGAAAACCACAGCCAGCACACCTGAAAAAACGCCAACAGTCAAAGCCACATCAACAGCCCGACCAATAGCTGAAACAGCATCCGCTAACAATGCCGCCACTCAAGCCGCACCTAAGCGACGTAGAAAAACACTCAGTGCAGCACAGAATGGTGCCGCTAGCAAACCGAAATCGCTGTCAAAAGAAGAAAAAGTAGCACTCGACAAAGCGAAACAGGAGCAAGCTAGCCAGACAAGCATTGATGCGTCTAAACCACCTCAGACAACAGCACCAACACGCAGAAGACGTCGTACGCTGAGCGGCTCACCTACAAAGCAGCCAACACAACCTGATGCAAAAAAACAGACGCAAGCGCCTGAGCCGCAGCATCAAGGGTCAACCGAGTAATATATACGGAGTATTATCTCATGGATAATCAACCCTCTTTACTGGACAGAATGCTGCAAACATTTGATACCCTAGCAACGGGTATGACGCAACATGCGAGCTTGCTCTTTACTGTCATTCTCATTGCCACAGGCGTTTATGTTATTAACCGCATTTTTTTTAGAAACGCGCTGAATGCCTTGGGCATTCAGAGTCGGCGGCCATTCGGCCTGGTTGGCATTCTATTTGCACCGTGGCTACATGGAGATATTGGACATCTAGCGATGAATGCTATTTTGTTTTTTATTTTGGCCAGCATGACGCTTGTGATCATTCCATTACACAAATTTATTCAACTTAATATTATCTTATTTGTGGGCACAGGCTTATTGACCTGGGCTTTTGGCCGACGCGCAAACCATATTGGTGCCAGCGGTGTGATCATGGGTTATTGGGGCTTTTTACTGGTGTCTGCCTATCATAATCCCAGCGTGATCACGATTATCACTGCGCTGGCCTGCCTATTCTACTTTGGTAGCATGGCAAAAAACCTAGGGCCAACTGATCCCAGACATTCTTGGGAGTCACATTTATTTGGTTGCTTGTGCGGCGTTGGTGCTGCTTTCTTACCAATCTTTTAAGCCATTTTTGCTAAATAAGCATCGGCTGCTGCTAAATCTGCTGCTGTATCTATTCCCCCGGGAATTGTGGCATCGTAGCGCAGGCAGTGGATAGACTCGCCGTGGTAAAGTACACGACACTGCTCAAGCGACTCTAGTTGCTCTAACTCACATGCAGGCCATGCGGCATAACGCTTTAAAAAACCAACACGGTAAGCATAGACGCCAATGTGCTCATAGTACTGCCCCGGTACGTCAGACATTTTATCTGGCTCTGAAAACAAATCACGGCACCACGGGATAGGCGCACGACTAAAACACATTGCTTTTTGCCGATGATCTAGCACAACCTTAACGACTGAAGGGTCGAATAGCATCGACACTTTGTCAATACGGCGATATGCAGTGACCATTGCAGTGACGTGTGACAACTGTGCCGCAGCAAATAACTGCGCAACCAGATCACTGGGCAAAAAAGGCTCATCTGCTTGCCAACCTAATACAACATCATCATCCGCCCACCCTTTGGCACAGGCTAACTCGGCAATGCGCATGGTTCCTGAAGGCTGGTGTGATGAAGTCATACAAGCATCTACACCCAATGCTGAAACACAATCAATGATACTGCTATCATCTGCTGCCACTGTCAGCGTATCAGACGTACACAAACGCGCCTGTGCAACCGTATGCGCTATCAATGCTTTTCCCTGCAAATGTAAGAGCAACTTGCCAGGGAGGCGCTGTGAACGCAATCGTGCGGGTATAACAATGTGTGTCGCCATCTACTGGTCTTCCTCTGGCAAATAAGGCTCGGCTTGATCGATCAATAATACGGGAATATGCTGCCGAATGGGGTAAATTATGTTTTCTTTTGAACAGATATAACCTGACAGAACAACATCATGCTGCAATACTGTGCCGCAACTGGGACAAGTTAATACTGGCGTTGCTGCCTGAGTCATGCTTTCACCTCAACATCATTGGATATCGGGACGGCAGGATTCGAACCTACGACCCCTTGCACCCCATGCAAGTGCGCTACCAGACTGCGCCACGCCCCGAAAGCCACATTTTAAGGACAGATAGCACAAATTGCAAGGCTGATCTGAGGAAGCAGTCGGTATCGACCCATACAAACTTACATTATTTAATGGCAGTTAGTGCAGAAGGATCGCTAAATATGGGTGGGAGCTGAAGTAACTACACTGCCGGCTAGTAGCTCCTCAGAGTCATTAAGCAAATTATTTACAAAAGTAGCTGTCGTGCTTGGCTTATTGCGCTTAGGATATGCTTCATCGGAAGAAGCTTGATTAGGAGATGCGGTTTGACGCCTCTTTCTTCCTAATTCTAATAAGATAGATGCATCGGTTCCTTTCTGTTGATGAGAGTGAGCTGATGTAGCTGCCACTAAAGGTGCCACACTGGGCCTTTGAGGAGTAGCAGCGTGCGCCCGTTCACCAATCAGTAGTTTGGTAGATGCAGGCACATTCTGCTCTCGAGTGCTAGTGGCTGACACAGCAGCACGTAATGTAGGCAGGAGTCTATCTAGAAATAACGAGAGCTTAGATAGAATTGACGAGCGTTTAGAATACACAGCAGAACTGGGTTGACAATTACCACCCCTCAGCAACCTACCTAAAGCCTGATTAATTTTATCATTGATATCAGATAAACCAGTAACAACACCAGCCGTGCGAGCTATTTTAACTTTATTCGCAGGGTGATTTGCAAGATTCAATAAAGCACGTGCAGCATTTGCCTTTTGAGTCATGTTCGCACTGCTATTATTCAGCAAGGCAGATAAACCAACAATAACACCTTTCGTGCTGGCTATTTTAACTTTATTCGAAGGGTGATTTGCAAGATTACACAAAGCAACTGCAGCTACTCTTTTCTGCTTCGCGTTAGCACTGCTATTATTCAGCAATGCAGATAAACCAGTAACAGTACCTTCTGCACTGGCTATTTTAACTTTATTCGCAGGGTGATTTGCAAGATGAGCCAAAGCACCTGCAGCTACTCTTTTCTGATCCGCGCTAGTACTGCTATTATTCAGCAAGGCAGATAAACCTACAATAACACCTTTCGTGCTGGCTATTTTAACTTTATTCGAAGGGTGATTTGCAAGATTATACAAAGCACCTGCAGCTGCTTTTTTCTGCTTCGCGTTAGCACTGCTATCATTCAGCAATGCAGATAAACCAACAATAACACCTTTCGTGCTGGCTATTTTAACTTTATTCGAAGGGTGATTTGCAAGATTATACAAAGCACCTGCAGCTGCTTTTTTCTGCTTCGCGTTAGCACTGCTATCATTCAGCAAGGCAGATAAACCTACAATAACACCTTTCGTGCTGGCTATTTTAACTTTATTCGCAGGATGAGCTGCAAGATTACCCAAAGCACATGCAGCTCCTTCTTTCTGCTCCGCGCTAGCAATGCTATTATTCAGCAAGGCAGATAAACCAACAATAACACCTTTCGTGCTGGATACTTTAACTTTATTCGCAGGGTGACTTGCAAGATTACCCAAAGCAAGTGCAGCGAATCTTTTCTGCTCCGCGCTAGCATTGCTATTATTCAGCAATGCAGATAAACCTGTAACAATACCCCTCCCACTTGCTATTTTAACTTTATTCGCAGGGTGAGTTGCAAGATTACCCAAAGTAGATGCAGCTACTTCTTTCTGCTCCGCGTTAGCACTGCTATTATTCAGCAAGGCAGATAAACCTACAATAACACCTTTCGTGCTGGATATTTTAACTTGATTCTCAGGATGAATCGCAAGATTACCCAAAGCATATGCAGCTGCTCTTTTCTGCTCCACGCTAACACTACCATTATTCAGCAATGAAGATAAACCAACAATAACACCTTTCGTGCTGGATATTTTAACTTTATTCGCAGGGTGACTTGCAAGATTACCCAAAGCAACTGCAGCGAATCTTTTCTGCTCCGCGCTAGCATTGCTATTATTCAGCAGCGAAGATAATCCAGCAATAATACCTCTCTCACTTGCTATTTTAGCTTGATTCGCAGGGTGACTTGCAAGATTACCCAAAGTAGATGCAGCTACTTCTTTCTGCTCCGCGTTAGCACTGCTATTATTCAGCAAGGCAGATAAACCTACAATAACACCTTTCGTGCTGGATATTTTAACTTGATTCTCAGGATGAATCGCAAGATTACCCAAAGCAACTGCAGCTGCTCTTTTCTGCTCCACGCTAACACTACCATTATTCAGCAATGAAGATAAACCAACAATAACACCTTTCGTGCTGGATATTTTAACTTTATTCGCAGGGTGACTTGCAAGATTAGCCAAAGCACCTGCAGCGAATCTTTTCTGATCCGCGCTAGCACTGCTATTATTCAGCAAGACAGATAAACCTACAATAACACCTTTCGTGCTGGCTATTTTAACTTGATTCTCACGGTGATTCGCAAGATTACTCAAAGCACCTGCAGCTACTCCTTTCTGCTCCGCGCTAGCAATGCTATTATTCAGCAATGCAGATAAACCTACAATAACACTTTTCGTGCCGGCTATTTTAACTTTATTTTCAGGGTGTATTGCAAGACGAGCCAAAGCACCTGCAGCTATTTTTTTCTGAAACGCGTTAGCACTGCTATCATTCAGTAATACAGATAAACCAGTAATAACAGCTTCCGTGCTGCCTATTTTAGCTCTATTCTCAGGTTGAAACGCAAGATGACCCAAAGCACCTACAGCGATTGTCTTTTGCGTCAAATTAGCAATGCTATTATTCAGCAATACAGCCAATGCACAAACAACTGAAGAGGAAGATGTTTGCCTAGAGTCGTGACTCGTAGCAATTGAATATTCCAGAAAAATTTTGGCTAAATCTGGCCTTTTAATAACAAGTCCGGCTATTGTTCGTGCAGCAACATAAGCTTTTTCAACACCTCTTGGTCTGGGAGAAGAATTTATATATAACTGACAGATGATTGCACCGGTAAGAAAATTGTCCATAGTAAAATCAGGACATCTTGATAGTCTCTGAATTGCTTGCAAAGCATCAATCTTAACACTCATTTCAACTGCAGGTGCATTTAACATAGCAGTATAAATTGGTAAGTTTTTCAGTGAATCTGATAAGTCTATCGAACTTTTTCGCATTAACTATACTCCCGAACTCTTAACAGAGCATGATTTTGTATTCAATCCTAGCGTATCATGTTATTACCAGCAACACAAGTTATCTTCACTATCGCCCGCTCCACACAATAACCCTTGAATTATTCACATAATTTGTAATTGAACACCCTTACCCAAAGTCACTTTTATTCCTGGCAGCATATTAAATTACATGAAGGAATACACCACGTCGGGTGTGCGCAGGCCTAGACGAACATTGTTGTTCGCAAGCATGAGCAGACCCAAAAAAGTATTGCATCAGTGCCTTGAGCATCCTCACTCAATACCAGTATCGATCTCACTGCAAAAATGAGCATACAACTTTTGCCACAATACTTCAGCCAAATATTGTTTATCGCTTGCTGTCAGTGCTTCAACATCACAACCACGCGCATGCAAATATACTGTCGATGCGACATTGCCAAACCCACGACCATGACCAACTTCATTCGCAACAATGATATCAGCTTTATTGTGTAATTTTCGTTGTGCATGTGCATGTAATTCTTTTGTTTGTGCACAAAAACCCACGCAAAATGGTCTTTCAGGCAACGCATACACAGATGCTAAAATATCCTTTGTACGCTGTAACGTAAGCTGAAGCTTATCTTCGCTTTTCGATATTTTATGAGTCAACACAGTAGATTGGGTATAGTCAGCAACCGCAGCAGTTGCTATAAAAATATCTTGATCACGCACAACTGCGTGCACTGCATCGTACATATCAGCTGCTGACACAGTATTGATACATTTTACGCTACTCGGGACAGGTAAATTTGTAGGACCACTCACCAGTGTCACCACTGCGCCTAAAGCCTGCGCTTCTGCAGCCAATGCATAGCCCATACGCCCCGTACTGTGATTGCCTAGGTAGCGTACTGGATCAATTGCTTCATGTGTTGGACCTGCTGTGATTAATACGTGCTGCCCTTTGAGTATTCCCTCGGTAGCAGCACACTGTGTCACAGCCTGCACAATCTCTGATAACGACAATAATCTCCCTAACCCAACATCACCACACGCCTGCTCACCATAAGCAGGGCCTAATATTTTAACCCCCTGCTGCTGTAAAAGATCACAATTTTGCTGCGTTGCAACATGATGCCACATTTGTTGATTCATCGCAGGTGCAATATAAACCTGCGCAGTCGATGCCAAGATCAATGTTGTTAAAATATCATCTGCTAAACCATGCGCTACCTTTGCAATACAATGTGCCGTTGCCGGCGCAATCAGTATCACGTCGGCCCACTTTGCCAATGCAATGTGATCCATACCATCATCGGCATCTGCCCATGTCTGCACAACTGGCAGCGCTGAAACAGCCTGCAATGCTACTGCAGAAACCAAGGTAGCCGCAGTCGGTGTGAGCACAACCCGAACAATATGTCCTTGTGCACGCAATAGCCGCACCAGCTCTGGTGTTTTATAAGCGGCAATACCGCCTGTAACACCTAATAATATTTTTTTTGACATTGAATCGCCCCCAGCACTCAGCCAACCTCATCCTTTACACTATTCGAAACATGTTTGTGACACTTTACTTGACGTTGTCGCATTCTCAACACGACCATTGGCAATACAATCATGAGTGTTGCCAACAACCCCAGCATGAAACAAAGCAGCAAAACCCATGGCAACTGAACATGCCATGTTGTAAAGCCTAAATTGATATCAACCCACTGTGAATTCAATGCTGCAAAAGCTGTCACCGCAGCTGCTATTGCAATCAATACCAAACGAATCAACCATCGTATCATTATCATACCCTCCTATAAAAAATGCCCTCTCTTGCTAACAAGAGAAGGCATCCGATTTGATGTGATCACTCAATAGAAGTGAACCCTCAAAACAGCATTAAGCTTTGTCTTTACCTTGAGACATTTGCTGCTTCAGCAAATCACCCAATGTAGACTCAGTAGAGACATCACCCACTGTATCAAAACGTGAATCAGCCTGCTCAAGCAACGCTTTGTGTGACAGATAAATTTGACGATTTTTCGCATCATAATTTGTGATCTTCACTTCTAGCGTATCATCTTTCTTCAATACATCACGTAAATCAGACTGATGCTCGAAGCTGTAGTCTGCAATTCGCAAAATACCAGCAACGCCATCTGCCACAGACAGTACAGCCTGCTTCTGCTCTACAGATTCAACAGTCGCCTCAATTGGATCTTGTTTGTTGTACGAATTCAAGAAATTTTGCACTGGATCATCAGACATCTGCTTGATACCCAATGAAATACGCTCACGCTCAGAATCAATGGTTAAGATCACAGCCTCAACCTCTTCGCCTTTCTTGTATCGACGCACCATTTCTTCGCCATCTTCAGACCATGATAGATCTGTTAAGTGCACCAAACCGTCAATACCACCGTCAAGACCAATAAAGACACCAAAATCAGTAATAGAACGAACTTTACCAGATACTTTGTCGCCAACAGAAAACTTAGATTGGAAATCATCCCATGGATTTGAACGTGTTTGTTTCACGCCCAATGAAATACGACGACGCTCTTCGTCAATTTCAAGCACCATGACTTCAACTTCTTGACCCATCTTCACAACTTTACTTGGATGTATGTTTTTGTTGGTCCAATCCATTTCTGACATGTGTACCAAACCTTCAACACCCTCTTCAACTTGTACAAAGCAACCGTAATCAGTGATATTAGTCACCTTACCAGTGAGGCGTGAGTTTGCTGGGTAGCGTCTAGCAATATTGACCCATGGGTCTTCACCCATTTGCTTCAAGCCCAATGAAACACGATTCTTTTCACGATCAAACTTCAAGATCTTGACATTCAACTCGTCGCCCACATTGACAACTTCACTTGGATGCTTAACACGTCGCCATGCCATATCGGTGATATGCAATAGACCGTCGATACCACCCAAGTCGATGAATGCACCGTAGTCAGTGATGTTTTTCACAATACCGTCAACTTCTTGCCCTTCTTGCAGCTCATCTAGGCGAGCAGTACGCTCAGCACTGTTTTCAGCTTCCAAGACAGCACGACGTGATACAACCACGTTATTACGACGAGTATCCATTTTGATAATCTTGAATTCTAACTCTTTACCAGCTAAGTAAGCAGGATCTCTCACTGGCTTAACATCAACTAATGAGCCAGGTAGGAAGGCACGCAATGCGCCGAGCTCAACTGTGAAACCACCTTTAACGCGGTCAGTGATGTTACCCAAAACAATTTTCTCAGCTTTGAATTGTGTTTCAAGTTCAGCCCATGCACGTGCACGTTTGGCTTTTTCACGTGACAACCGGCTTTCACCAAAGCCATTATCTGTGGCCTCAATGACAACTTCAACTTCGTCACCAATATTAATTTCTTGACCAGAAAATTCTGCATTTGGAATAAAACCTTCAGACTTCAAACCTGCATTAACAACAATGAAATCCTTTGTTTTTTTGACAACAATTGCGTTGACCAAAGTACCAGCACGCATGGTTTGTTGCGCACAAAATGTTTGGAATAAATCAGCAAAATTTTCTGTTTTTTGACTAGATACGTCAGACATAATAACCGTTCTCCGGTAATGATCGGCAGTGCGAAACACTGACCCATCGGTTAACCACGCCGTAGCGCGGGTGAATGTATCCTGCGTGGATGTACGCAGGCGCTTATCTTTGCAGTTTCTGCGCCACAATGTCCAATGTTTGACCCAATGTGGCTTGCGGCGATAGATTTGTACAATCCACAACCACAGCATCATCTGCTGCTCTCAAAGGTGCCACTGCCCGATTTGCATCTCTCGCATCACGCGCACGTATTTCTTCAAGAACTTGGCCGACTTTAACACATTCGCCGGCCTCTTGCAAGTCGATTTGTCTTCTTTGTGCACGAATTTCAAGGCTGGCAGTGAGAAAAATTTTCACATCTGCCTGCGGAAATACCACCGTACCCATATCTCTGCCATCAGTGACCAAGCCAGGTGGCTGCTGGAAAGCACGCTGCATGTCCAATAAGCTGTCCCTCACACACGGATATACCGCAATACGCGAAGCCATGCTCGAACACGCACTCGTACGCAACTGCGCAGTGATATCCACACCATCTACTGTGGCACGCGTCTCGGATACACCGGCCACAATCTTCGAAAAAACAACGACTTGCCGCTCTTTTAAAGTGGTTTGCACCTGCTCTTCTGATGGCTCTGACACACCAGACTGCAGCACAGCAAAAGCAAGTGCGCGATAAATACAGCCACTGTCTAGATAGTGAAAGTGCAAGTGATCAGCCAATGATCGCGATAGCGTCCCCTTGCCTGAGCCGCCTGGCCCATCAATGGTAATCACCGGTGATGAAGGCGTGGTATTCACTAAGCAACCCGCTGTGATGACTGCGCATCTCCCGATAACATCGATAACAAGTCTGCCACTGTTTTCTTCATGTCACGACGATCTACAATCATATCGATGGCCCCGTGCTCTAACAAAAACTCACTGCGCTGAAAACCTTCCGGCAATGTTTGACGTATTGTCTGCTTAATCACACGCGGCCCTGAAAAACCAATGAGCGCTTTTGGTTCAGCAATGATGATATCACCCAATGTAGCAAAACTTGCTGACACGCCACCCATTGTTGGGTCAGTGAGCACAGAGATAAATGGTAAACCAGCATCAGCCAATTTTGTCAGTGCAGCTGATGTCTTAGCCATTTGAAATAAAGAAAACAGCGATTCCTGCATACGTGCGCCACCACTGGTTGAGAAACAGATGAAAGGGCAACGCTTTGCCATTGCTCGCTCAACACCACGCACAAAGCGCTCTCCAACTGCAGCACTCATTGACCCACCAATGAATGAAAACTCAAACGCAGCTGCTACGATAGGCTGTGTTTGCACTCGCCCCTGCATTACCAACAAAGCTTCTGTGGTTTGCGTCTTTTTCTCTGCAGCCGTCAAACGATCTTTATAACGTTTTGAATCTTTGAATTTAAGGCGATCCTGTGCAACCACATCAGCAGCAATGACTTCTCGATCATTACTATCTAAAAAATAATCCAAGCGCTGCTCGGCCGTCAGCCGCTCATGATGACCGCACTTGGTACAAACCATCATATTACGCTCAACATCACTGCGGTATAAGGTTGCTTGGCAAGCAGAACACTGCATCCAAACGCCGTCTGGTACACCTTTCTTATTTTTTGTGGATACCTTTGGCATCAACTTGCTGAACCAACTCATAAAAACCTCTCTGTCATTGCTGAAATAACATCAGCTTTGCAAATTCTGGCAATTGCCATTTGTCTGCGTAACGTACGTCACACAACTGTAAACCATTCGCCGGTGCTGTCGGACCAGCCTGACGGCGATCAACACTGGCTAAAACTGTAGCCACGTGCTCAGGCGGGTACTCTTTACGCCCAACTTGCAGCAAAGTGCCAACAATATTCCGAACCATGTGCAATAAAAAAGCATCTGCCGTCACAGTTAGCACAATCATGTCATTTTCACGGCTCAAGGTCAACTCTGTGATATGGCGGGTAGCCGTTCGTGCCTGACATCCAGCGCCGCGAAATGCGCTAAAGTCATGTTTTCCAAGCAGAAAATCAGCTGCTGCTTGCATGGCCGTCACACATAACGGCCGGGGCTCCCAGGTAAGAAAATCATGAAATAGAGCTGAACGGATAGGATGATTATAAATAAGATACCGATAGCGCCTCTGTATGGCTGAGAAACGGGCGTGAAAATCTGCCGCTACCGGCCGCACCCAAGCAATGCGAATATCGCTGGGGCAATTCGTGTTGGTTCCCAAAATCCAAGCCCGATCTGATCTGACTACGTCGGTATCAAAATGGATGACCTGTGCGCTCGCGTGTACACCCCGGTCGGTACGCCCTGCACAAACGATATCAACTGGCTGATCAGCTACAAAACTGAGCGCTGATTCAACCGCCGCTTGTACGGTGGGTAAATCTTGCTTTTGCTTCTGCCAACCGAAATAATGCGATCCCCGGTATGTCACCCCCATTGCTAATCGTTGCATTATAGACCTCAATTCTGATGCTGGCTGGTGAGCAACACTGCAGCACGCGACTTCTGATCTGCATTGCCTGACAGCATAATGGACTGACAAAGCGCTCGCACTAGAGCCTGATGCTGAGCAGATTGACAAGCCACTGCTAACTCAAGCATCAACTCTGGCAACACAGCTGCTTGTAATTGCTGCTTGGCACGAGCACGCAGCTTAGTCCTCAAATACCATATCAGTGCAACCACCAAACAAGCCGATAACAATAACAAAGCCCCCCACAGCACCCTATCAATGACCGTATGATGTGCCCACCATGAGACAGAAAAAATCATCGGTGTCTGCTGTGCTTGTAATGTGGTAGTGGCAGCCTGCTGACTGAGTAGCTTTACAACCAACTTGGTCAGAGCCACACTGGCCTGCTTCAATTTCCCTTGCGCTAATGCCAGCTGACTGATGTGGTCGGACAACGTTCTCAAAGACGCTGCCTGAGAGCTGTCTGCACTGCTTTTACTGGCTTGCTGCATGGCGGCAAGCTCATCATTTGAAATCACCAACGATGAATCTTGATACGTCCCTGAAGGTTGAATAGCCTGCCATTGCGTATTACCAGATGCCACAGCACGACGTGCTTGCTGCTGCAGCGGTTGATGGGCAGCTGATACGCCTGATGGCAATTGCTTGCTAGGCAGCTGTGGTGGCTGCGCAGCATCTTCTCGCACTACAACTTGACTGGCTAAATTTTCACTATCAGCCTGCATCATGGCCTGCTGCGGTGGGGTGTGCGCGAAGGCCAATGCTTGTCGAGCAAGCCGGTTTGGTGCCACTTGGCCAAACACACTGCTTATACAGAATACACCCAGCGCTACTAACAGCCTACGGCATAAATAACTGACTTGATACATGCGCCCTCCAGCGAAACTGATCGTGCATCAAGTGTAACAAAGTTCACCGATACTGTCAGCAATGGCACAAATTCGCGTAAGGTGAGGCAGATTAAGACAGCCAACTCGCATTTTGTGACACACAGTGTATATTTAAGGATGATTGTCCGCATGCGCAAGGAGTTACCTCATGCAAAATAATATCGCTAAACGTTTTGTACTGATCGTTGCCACCCTACTATTGGTGGCCATCGCACTGTTCTTGTGGTTTCACCATCACCAACAGCATCAAGTGGATCTCAAAGCTGCTGTGCAACTAGACACACAAGCACAACCCAGCATCGGCTCAGCAAAAGCTCCAATCAACATCACTGCGTTTGAAGACCTCAAATGCATCAACTGCAAGATATTTAACCAGTCTCTTTTACCTAAAATCATTGCGAGATACGTTACTCCTGGCATTGCCCGCTATCACATGGTCACCCTGAATATTATTCCGCACTCAGCCCCAGCTGCGAATGCTGCACTGTGTTTACATGAACAAAAACAAGCATATTTCTTTGATTTCGTGCACTATGTCTTCGCGAATCAACCAAACGAAGCAAGCGACTGGGCAACACCAGCCAATCTACTACAAATGGCCAGTCACGCTATTCCAACGGCAAACTTCACACAACTGAGTCAGTGCATGTTACAAAACAAATACCAGCTACAAATTGACAAAAATATGCAGCTAGCCAAAAAAGCAATGGGCAAGCACATTGCAACACCCACACTGTTTATCAATGGCATTCATGTGAGCCCACTTTCACTGCGTCAAGTCGACAACATCATTCAGCAAATTCGCCACGCTTGAGTAGCACAACGATAGGACCAAAGCATGAACCAACGCAAAGCAATATTTTTATCTCTAGCCTGGCTACTCAGCATAGCTGCGACGCTGATGAGTCTCTATCTCAGCGAAATTCGTCTTTGGCCTGTCTGCCATTTATGCTGGTATCAACGCATATTTTCATACCCCTTGGTCATCATGCTGGCAATTGCACTCTATAGATGTACAGATGATGTTATCCCGTATGCCAAAGGATTAGTACGACTAGGCTTCTGCTTCGCACTCTACCAAACACTGGAACAACAGATACCCGCATTACAGAGCATTGGCTTATGTGGGCAAGGCCCAAGCTGCCACCAGATCCACATGCAATGGCTAGGATTCATCACTTTACCGATGTTATCAACAGCTTATTTTATAGCACTTGCAGTCTGCCTACACATGGCCCAAAGACAGAGAACAGCAGCCAAATAAACACACCTGTACAGACATGCCTGTAACCCCATGATTTTACAGAGAACACATAAAATCCGATCTTTTCTAGGTAAAATATTGACAAGCATACAATTCTGTGGAACAATATATATTTTGTTGTAGAACACACCCGGAGCTATCATGCCTAAACAGCTATCATTAAAAGAAGTCTTTGAGTCATCATCCCAAAACAGCGTGAAGAGTAAGCAGATAAAATCATTGAAATCATATCAGAGAAATCTTACTAAGCTTAAGAAATTTAATAAAAAAGTACAAGAGAATGCGACCGTATCAGCACTGCTACTGATGCTGGACAAACAATTGAATCAGCTACTACCAAATAATAAACAAACTCAAGCATCATCAAACAGCATGCATGACGAGAAAGTTGCAAAATTACTCCAGCTACTTGAAGATGAGCAACGTAACAAAAAAATCAGTAACGCACTCCGTAACAGTAAACACGCCAAGAATCCGCTCAATTCATTAATACCTTCTCCATTAATGATAATTGTGACTATCTTATCTCCATTGATAGCATGTGTGGCATTGGTATCTCCACATGTTACCTCCTTCACCCATCAAATACTTTCTCAGTTACACGTGCCTAGTCAGCACATGAACTCTGCGAGTGTGGCATTAGTCGCCGTTGTATTAGTACTTGCCATGTTACTAACTTGCGTAGTCTCTAAACTAGCCGGCACACTGACAACAAACAATACTCTAGGTAAGCGATTATTGCAGGAGATTAACCCAAATGACACGGTCGTGAAAGGCGAGCGCATCGTACAAGGCGAGCCCATCGTACAAGGCGAGCTTGTAGCAAATAGATAAACTAATACTTCGCGTTTTATTATGCCGAATCAAGTGAGCCGCATTCATGTGTGTGCACAAGGGCAAAGCGAAGCGCATTTCAAACTCACTGCAACATGATGATTTTGAACAAAGTGTATTGACACCAATCCGCGTCAAACAACACGCTTGATATGGCGCCAAGGTATTGGTATCATCTTTCGTTATAACGTGCTTAGGGTAGGAGATATAATGCGTAAACCAATGTCACTAAATGAGATCTTAAAATTTGAACTTGATTGCCATAAAGCCTCTAATGAAACTTGGAAAAATCTGGCCGATGATCTACATACCTACCTCATCCAGATTCGCAATTTTAGTTCTGCGTGTAACAAAATTAAAAATAATGGTCTTTTCATAGCATTGCAGTCTCTACTAGAAAAAAAATACATCCAGGCACTCAAAAAAGAAGGGGCATCAGAAAAACAATCCCAACAAAAACTGACGAAACTAGAAACACTGTATAACAGCAAAAATAATAAAGAAACGCTTGAACAGGCAACCAATAAAATACAGTCGCTACTAAATCAAGCCTCTGCAAACCAAGAACTCAGCAAAACAGCTCTGAAAGGACACCTTGCGTCATGCGCCCCATCTGTAATCACAGCAACAGCCTTCTTCTCAGTGTTGTCCTGTTCAGTGATATCTCCATTGACAGCATCCTTACTATTAAATTCTCCAGCCACTGCTGCCCGAATAAGCCAAATTGTATCTACAATCTTTAAGCACTGCCTAGATGTACCAACAACAAGTGGTTTGATGATAGGTCTTCTATCAGCACTGATAGTCGTATCTACGTCCGTCTTAATCAGTACAATCATCGCTACGGTCATAAAGCAAAGAGTCAGCAAGCAGCTTCTAAAGATACTCGATGCACCCCCCACAAAGTGTAATAACAGCAGCTCCAATCCAGCCACACACAACTCACTACTGCCATCCAATCCTGCACACAAGATAACCGGAACACCACCACCAGCCTATACCCCCCCCATGCTTGAAGCCAACAAGTTGATGTGTGATAGCGTCACGCGTGAAACGTTGTGGTACTAGATAATAACGACAAACCCTGCTGACACATTGCTACGCAAGGATCCCTGGGCTTGAGGACAAACAAGCCAGTGATCATATTTCGATTGACCACCAACCTACTCGTGATCAATAAAAGGATGGTTTCCTTGATGGTGTTTAGATAAGACTGATATTTTTGGCAGCAATGCGCTATCTTCGCATAATCGAGTCGCCAGACTGAACCTTGTTTTCAATTTGCTCTTTGCTGAGCTTCGTTTCAATGAGCTCAATTGGTAAACCCGCATCTAAAATCATGGCAGAGCGAAAGCCAGGAATCGGCTCATGAATAGTCATGATCACTTCTTCTCCAGCAAGTGCATCTTCTAAATTGTCTACCTGAAAAGCAATGTGTGGCAACTCAGCAATGATCGGATGAAAAGGATGGTTCTCTCCAAAACGGTGCCACTGAGCGCCAATTCGACTGCCATCAACATCTGCCGTCCAGCAATCAAATGCCGACGAATACTGTTCACCAGGCTTTGACTCAGTGGTTGGAATACCGATATGGTGAAATCGCTTAAACGGATTTTTCGAAGACATGTGAGATCCTTAGGTAAAAACACCCCTTGCACTTGATGTCTTAACTGTTGTAAGTCTATGCGTGACCGCCAAATGGATCGTTGTCATCATTGTGTGTATTGAATGATGGTTGCTGAGTATCCGGTGTATCAGTCGGCTCACCAGACTCGACCTTTCCTTTCAGCTTCTGACCAGTTTTGAAAGTGACTACACGTCGCGCTTCAATAGGCACTTCTTCACCCGTTTTTGGATTACGACCTGGACGCGCATTTTTATCTCTCAAATTAAAGTTACCAAAACCTGACAACTTCACTGGTTCACCAGACTCTAAAGCCAAGCGAATTTCTTCGTAAAACCGCTCAACCAAATCTTTTGCATCACGCTTGCTTAAACCAACTTCAGTATGTAAACGCTCAGCGATTTCCGCTTTTGTTAGTGTGCTCATCTGCTTGCTCCCTCCGATGAATATCCAGCTGATCCGCTAATGCCTGCACTAATGTGTTCATTAGAGAATCCACTTCGGCATCAACCAAAGTTCGTGACGCCTCTTGAAAGAATAGTGCAAAACTGACACTTTTTTGCTGATTGGGCAAATCATCACCAGAATAAACATCGAAAACAGCACTTTTGATCATTTTTTCACCTAACGTGGTGCATAACAGCTCTTGAACAGCTTGTACAGACTGCTTTTCTGGCATCACCAAGGAAATGTCTCTACGCACCATAGGAAACTTAGAAACAGGCTGGTAACGGCTATCCGGCACAGCCATCAGGGGCTGCGTATTGACCTCAAATAGAATGGGAGAGCCCTTCAGCTTCAGTTGTGCTGCATGTGCTGGATGCAATACACCGATGTAACCAATTACCTGACCTGAAGGCAAATGAATTGCAGCCTGCTGGTGTGGGTGTAATGCTGCATGATTCGCAGTACGAAATGACGCCCTGATGCCACGTGCTGTCAGTAACGCAAGCACATCCTGCTTCAAATCATAAAAGTCATGCTGTGTGGCATCGTGCGCCCATGTTTCATCATAACGACGCCCAGCCACCAGGCCAGCCACACGATCAACCTGCTCACAACTAGCAATATCACCTGACTGCGGCAAGAAACAAACACCCCACTCAAACAAACGCTGACGATGATGCTGACGCTTTAAGTTGTGCTGGTATGTTTGCAACAAACCACCCCAAAGCGAACGACGCATCACAGACATATCTTGTGATAACGGGTTAGATAATGGTAATGCAGGCGCAACATCAGTATCACCCAGTATGGCCTCAATGGCCGGTGATACAAAACTATAATTGATTACCTCCTGAAAACCGCGCGCAACCAATTGATGCTTGATTGCATTGACTTTGTCTATCGCAATAGTATGTGCTTGTGGTGTTGACATTGTCAGTGTTGCTACCAGTGGCTGCGCAGGAATACGATCGTAACCATATACACGCGCAATTTCCTCAATCAAATCCACGTCCAAACTGATATCAGGACGGTAGCTGGGTACTGTGACCTGCCAATGATCACCGCTGTGACTCACCTGACAACCTAAACGCTGCAAGATAGCAGTGACATTGTCAGCAGGCACAACAAAGCCCAGACAGCGTGTGATTGCATCTGCATGCAGGCTCACCTCTCGATGTATTGGATGCTGCTCATCTTGAATTGTTGTCACTGGACCAGGTTCTCCAGACACGATTTGTTGTAGCAATGCCGTTGCACGTTCAATGGCAGCTTGCTGCTTCTGCCAATCCACACCACGCTCAAAACGATAAGATGAATCTGTTGATAAGCGATGACGACGCGCTGATACACCAATAGTCGCCGCATCAAAATAGGCACTTTCAAGGATGATATCAGTGGTATTCGCGCTGACTGCAGTACTTTGACCACCCATGACACCTGCTAATGCCACTGCACCAGAAGTATCTGCAATCACCATATCGTCTGCATGTAATTGAATGGATGAGCCATCTAAAAGATCTAATGATTCACCTGATTGCGCCTGACGAACTGACAATGGTAATTGACATAACGCCATATCAAATGCATGCATGGGTTGCCCCGTTTCTAGCATGACATAATTCAAAATATCAACCACAGCATGACCGACAACATGACAGTTTGCACGACGTAAACGCTCAGACATCCATAATGGTATCGTTGCACTTGCATCAATACCACGAATCACACGACTGCTGTAGTGCGAACAGGCAGGTGACTGTAATGTGGTTGTCACTGTTTCAGCATGGGTTGCAGTAACCGAATCTGTGGACACAGCTTGATATGACTGCCCCAACAATGCACGCGCCTCTCGCAGCACACCCTGCATCGATAGACAATCACCACGATTAGGCGTAATCGCCAGCTCAAGAATCTGATCTGCACAACGCAGGTACTCTGCAAACGGCTGGCCAACAGGTGCATCTGATGCTAACAACAATATGCCATCATGCCCCTCACCCAGCGATAACTCTTTTGCAGAACAAATCATACCAGCGGAATCAACACCTCTCAGCTGACATGCTTTAATCGCTGTGCCACACGGCAAGGTTGCACCAACCTGAATCACAGGTACCAAAGCACCAGCATGTACGTTAGGCGCACCACACACAATTTGTAACGGTTCCGCTGATCCAATATTCACAATACAAACACGCAAGCGATCTGCATTTTGGTGTTGCTCACACGACTCAACATGACCAACAACAACACCCTCTAACTCAGGAGCAGCGTTGGCAATTGATTCAATTTCTAAACCCGACAACATTAAACGTGACGCCAACACTTCCGCATCAAATTCAAATGTCGTATCCAATGACTGCAACCAATCTAAACTCACATACATCGACTTAACCTCCTTGAAACTGTGACAGAAATGCCAAATCGTTATTAAATAATAAGCGTAAATCTGTGATGCCATACGCCAGCATAGTCAATCGATCTAAACCCATGCCAAAAGCAAAACCGTTATATTGCTCAACATCGACATGACATGCTTGTAAAACATTTGGGTGAACCATACCGCAGCCCAGCACTTCTAGCCAAGACTCGGTTTCAGGCATCCATATATCAACTTCAGCAGATGGCTCAGTAAATGGAAAATATGATGCGCGAAAACGCAGCTGCACGTCACGCCCAAAAAATGCGTTAAAGAAATCTTGTAACAAGGATTTCAACTGACCAAAATTAAGGTTGTGATCAATCATCAAGCCTTCCATTTGATGAAACATCGGGGAATGGGTTTGATCCGAATCACGCCTGTATACACGCCCTGGTGCAATCACGCGAATAGGCACACCTTCAGCCTGCATTGCCCGAATCTGTACAGGTGACGTATGCGTGCGTAAAACAGTTTTAGCATCGAAATAAAAAGTATCTTGCATCGCCCGAGCCGGATGCGTTGCCGGTATATTGAGAGCATCAAAATTATAAACCTCTGACTCTATTTCTGGCCCTGTTGCAATCTCAAAACCAAGCTGAGTAAATAAGGCAATCACGCGATTAGTGATTTGTGTCAGTGGGTGTAAGCCACCAACAGACTGACCTCGCCCTGGCAACGCTGTATCGCAGCGTTCTTTATCCAAGCGCTCAGCCATTTGCGCTGACTTAATATGTTGCTCACGCTCTGCCAACAATGTGTAAACTGTTTTTTTGGCAGCATTAATTTGCTCACCCATCGCCCGACGCTCTTCGTTGGGTAATTTTCCAAGTTGCTTCAAAAGCCCAGTCAGCGGCGCCTGCTTACCAACATAACGAGATTTTACCTGATTCAACTCATGCTGGTTATTGGCTGCTGCAATATCAGCGTGTGCTGCCTCTAAAATACTGGATAATTGATCTTGCATTCGATCCCCCTTTTGCCAGATCACAACAATGTGTGTCAATTAAATCACTTGCGAACACACATATAAAAAAAGGCTGTTGACAGTCAGCAATTCTGCTGATGGCAACAACCTCGAAATGGATAGATACTCTATGCCAATGCAGCCTTTGCTTGCTCACAAAGTGCAGAAAACGCAGCAGGTTCGTGTACGGCCATGTCAGCCAACACTTTTCTATCTACTTCTACACCAGCTTGACTCAGACCATTCATGAAACGGCTGTATGACAAATCATGTAAACGCGCAGCAGCATTGATACGCACAATCCACAAGGAGCGGAATTGTCTTTTTCGTTGTTTGCGGTCACGGTAAGCATACTGAGCCGCTTTGATCACTGCTTGCTTGGCAGTACGGAAGCAACGTGAACGGGCTCCGTAATAACCTTTTGCTTGCTTTAAGATCTTCTTATGGCGGGCACGTGCAGTAACCCCTTTCTTAACTCTAGCCATTTTGAATAACCTCTCTGATAAATCCCGAGATGGGATTATGTAAATAACTGGTCAACGTTAGTCTAAGTGCAACATACGTTTGACCAGCGCCATGTCAGCGCAATTGATCAGTTGACGACCACGCAATTGTCGCTTTCTCTTTTGCCCCATTTTGGTTAAAATGTGACGCCTATTGGCTCTTGCACGCTTAATCCGACCGCTTGATGTGATACGAATACGCTTCAGAAGCCCACGTTTTGATTTTAATTTGGCCATAAAGTCCACCTTTCTGGTTATAAAACCCCTTAAAAGAGGCGCCTATCATAACAAAGATTCATTTGAATGCCAAGCGATATGGCAATTTAATCTGTTATTTTTCACCCTCACCAACTGCCTTTTCTTCTTTAACAGCTGATTTTTCCGTATTATCAGCCTCTGATGCTTGCTTAGCCTTGGCTTTTTCTTGCTCAACGCGCTGCAGCAAGCTTTTACTGGCCGAAAGCAGCATCGTTAACTGACGTCCCTCTAGACTAGGGTGGCTATCAACCACCACATCATCACCTAATTCATGCTGCAACTTTTGCAAGACCTCTAAACCCAGCTGCCGATGCTGCATCTCTCGCCCTCGAAAACGCATACTGACTTTAACCTTATCACCGCGGGACAAAAATGTGATGATTTTCTTCATCTTAAGATCATAATCGTGCTTATCGGTATTGTACCGAATCTTAATTTCTTTTACCTGCGTTTTACGAGACGTACGCTGCTTCTTATTGAGGCTGTACTTTAATTTACCGTAGTCCATGAGCCTGCAGACTGGCGGACGTGCATTTGGTTGGATTTCAACCAAATCTAGACCAGCAGCCTTGGCTTGCTTTAAGGCCTCTGCCGTGCGTACTACACCGATTTGCTCACCTGATTCTCCAACTAAGCGCACTTCTGGCACCCTAATCCGCTGATTTATTCTAAAATTTTTAATGACTGACTCCAGTAATAAGTAAGAAACCCCAATAAAATGATTACAACAGCTGATTCATATCAGCAGCCACAGAAATCATAGCAACAAAATCTGACAGTGACATCACTGTCTGCTTCTTGTTGTTTTTCTCTCGCACCGTCACCGTATTGTCCGCCACTTCTTTGTCTCCAACAACCAACTGGTAAGGAATTCTAGCGATGGTGTGTTCGCGAATTTTATAAGCAATTTTTTCATTTCTCAAGTCTGAATGCACTCTCAGACCCGAATCTGTTAGTAATTTGTACACTTTTTCTTGATAAGCATGCTGTTTATCCGTCACACTCATCACAACAACCTGCACTGGCGCCAACCAAACGGGCAACCAACCAGCCGTTTCCTCCAAAA
The DNA here is from genome assembly GCA_047404195.1 of Coxiellaceae bacterium. GTDB lineage: Bacteria > Pseudomonadota > Gammaproteobacteria > JAJRRL01 > JAJRRL01 > JAJRRL01. The sequence continues at coordinate 29,089 of JBDOIU010000010.1, read as the reverse complement.
GAATGGCCAAGAAACGCTCAAATGAACCAAACAGTGCTCGATGCAGCATAACAGGAACGCGCTTAGAACCATCTTCAGCCACATATTGCGCACCTAAACGCCCAGGCATTGAGAAATCAACCTGAATCGTACCGCACTGCCAAACTCGGCCTAAGCAGTCACACAATGAAAACTCAATCTTTGGACCATAGAAGGCACCCTCACCTGGTAACACCTGCCAATCAACCTCAGCTGCATTCAGCGCTTCACTCAAAGCAGACTCCGCCTGATCCCAAATCTCGTCGGTGCCCAATCGCTTCTCAGGTCGTGTGGATAACTTATACCTGATGTCTGTAAAACCAAATACGGTATAACTGTGCTTTAATAGCTCAATAAATGCCAGCACCTCAGACATGATCTGCTCTTCCTGACAGAAAATATGCGCATCATCCTGCACAAAGCCACGCAACCGCAGCAAACCATTCAACGCACCAGATGGCTCATTACGTGTACAAGAACCAAACTCCGCCAACCTAAGCGGCAAATCACGATAACTTTTTAAACCTTGATTATAAATCTGTACGTGACAGGGACAATTCATCGGCTTAACAACCAACCCCAAATCAACCTGATCTGCGCCTTTAGCGAGGGAAAACATATTGTCAGCAAATTGGGCGCGATGACCAGAGAGCTGCCACAACTCTTCATTCGCCAATGCCGGCGTGTTGACTTCTTGATAGCCCGAACGTGATAAAACTTCTCGCAAATATGTTCGCATAGCCATGATAATGGCCCAACCATTTGGATGCCAATAGACCATCCCGTCTTCAATATGAAACAGATCCATTTTCTGTGCTAACACACGGTGATCACGCTTTTTCGCCTCTTCAATGCGACGCAGGTAGACTTTTAAGGCCTTAGGCGTTGACCAGGCCGTACCGTATATTCTTTGCAACATGGCATTATTACTGTCACCTCGCCAGTAAGCACCTGAAATTTTTGTCAATTTAAAAGCTTTGAGCAAACCTGTGCGTGGCACATGTGGTCCACGGCATAAATCAACGAACTCTCCCTGACGATACAGGGTCAATGTTTCATCACCCGGGATATCTTCAATGATTTTGACCTTATAGTCCTCCCCCATCGATTTAAATAAAGCCACAGCCTCATCTCGCGTGACAACTTCGCGCGATACCGGTAAATCTTCAGCGACAATTTTTGCCATCTCAGCTTCTATTTTTTCTAAGTCCTCTGGGGTAAAACCACGCTCGTAAACAAAGTCGTAGTAAAATCCCTCATCAATGACTGGTCCAATGGTGACTTGCACATCATCAAATAATCGCTGCACTGCCTGCGCCAATAAATGCGCAGAAGAGTGACGCAATACCTCTAAGGCCTCTTCGTCGTCTAGAGTAATAAAACGTAAATGGGCATCACGGGTCAACGAATGCGACAAATCAACAAGCTGACCATCAAGCTCAGCGGCAACACTGCGCTTAGCCAAGCCAGGTGCTATGGATTCTGCAACAGAATACAGTGTCGACTCAGTGTCGACAGATTCAGTGCGTTGATCGGGAAATGTAATAACAGGCATGCTCACCTCAACGGGACTGTCGGGTAAAATTGGTAGGCACGAGTGGAATTGAACCACCGACTCCCACCATGTCAAGGTGGTGCTCTACCACTGAGCTACGCGCCTAAAAAATAGAGAAATATAAAATACCACCCACACACGAAAAGTGCAAGCCCCATGCAAGCGCGCTGTAGATCTGGTAAAAAAAAGCCCAGCCTGCCTACGGGCATACTGGGAAGCTCTACTCATGACAAGCACTAGAACTTAGGCATCTGCCTCGCAGCTGATGAAATTAGGCCATCCGGCTGACGAGCAAGTGATCGTTGTTGTTTGCTCTTTAATTGTCACACGTTGAAAAGCCACATCATTTGGGCTGTGTATGACAGGTGCGATCATAGCTACATCGCCTGGCGTATAACACTGCTTAGCATGCCAGCCCCAAACAACCACTTTTGATTTTTTAGTATTTGATGTATCTAATACATGTAGCCAAACACCACTCTTATTTTTGACTGTCACCGCCACACCCTGACAGTCACTGGCAGCAGCATCAGCAGCAAAACCGGATGAACATAATGAGATCCCACACGCCACCAACAGAAAAGATTTGCACATTTTTTGAATCATTCTAAACCCCTTAAAAGTAAAAAAGTTCTTTTAGTTTACAATGAAAATCATGTCGGCGCAACTGAGCATCAAGATAGCAGCCCATCGACCACCTTAGGAGATGAGCTTTTTCGCCAACACTTTCACTTTCACGGCACGCTGAAAACCAGCCTGCACACCAGCGGACAACATACGATAGTAAGGGCGTATCAGCGCGCCTCGCATACGTGGCTTCTCTAAGAATGACTTGGTTTCGGCAGCTGTAGGGTTGCTCACTTTATCCAAACGCACCAAAGCAATAGAACCATCCATTTGCGGCAGAGTCGTAGACAAACCTGGCTTCTTCAGTCTAAACGCAGCACTCAACCACCTTTGATGCGCATACTTGGGTAGATATCGCGTCAACCCTGAAATATGTTGCCAACGAATCCCATGCTTTGCAAAGTACCCATCCAATGATTCATCTTTGCTTAAACGCTTTCTAAGCTGTATAGCAAGCAAACCCATCTGCATTTTATCCCGATTAGCCTGAATAACGCCCACAATTTCCGGACGCACAGCCGACAACTGCTTCACTTTGGGAGCAGAATAGTGGCGTAAACGCAATACAACGAGACTACCATCTGTTAAGTGAATCACAGAACTATTTTGTCCCGCACGCACATCAGCAGAGAAAGCAGCAGCACGCACTGCAGAGCTTGCCAAAATATCTTTACCTGCAACACCCTGTGCGAATGCAACTGTGGTTTTGACAGGATACCCTAAGGCTTTTGATGCCGGTAACAGACTATCAGCATTCATGTAAGTGAGATTGGCCAAACGCTCAGCTTCTGCAGCAACAACCTTTTGCAATCTTTGCTGCACAAGCAAACGTCGCACACGTAACTTAGCAACACTGTATGGCAGGATACTGCCCGGATTAATAGCACTCAAGTACAACCAAACAGCTTGCCCCTTATATGTCACCTGCTGCACACCAACACCAACAGCCTGTTGGTGCAGCTTCTGCAATAGGGCTAGGTCCATCTTGTCTGCTGATTGCGTGAGCGCTCGCCCTTTGTATTTCTTCATCAACCCCTGAAAGGAATCGGTGGACAACTGTGCTGTCATCTTTTTCTGATCGTCAGAAGACAAACCCTTGCTAGGAACAATGCTAAACTGATACACAGATGGCGCACGAAAGGACTGCTTGTTGTCGTTATAATATTGCTGCATCTCCTGAGCAGGGATATTTGTTTTTTGCATGAGATCATTCACGGAGATATGAATGTAATCCGCGGTCGCCATGGCAGGCATATGATACGAGGCCTGATGTTTCTCATAATATTGCTTGACCTCCTGATCAGTGACTGGCTTGCTATCATGCACAAATTGCTTCGGCTGCAACACCGCAACTGAAAAAGCACGCTTCTGCAAAGCCCAATGCGCAAACTTCAAACCCTCAGGCTGAAAGCTTGCAATTGACGCGAGCAAACCACTTTGCAACTGATTACTGATGAATCGCACAGTACTATCTTGTGTAAACTGCTCTGCTGTGAACTGCTGACTTTGCAAAAAACGCCTGAACTTATCTGCAGAGAAATGACCTGCCTGTTGAAACTCAGGCAACCCCTGAATAAACTGCTTCAGAACATCTGGCGCAACAGCGAACCCAAACTGCCTCAAACCTTGAGACATGACCTTATCCGTTATCATTGCATTTAATACAGCCCGTGCGACTTGCTGACGCTCCAGCGGCGTCAATGGACCACGCTGACGAACCAAACGGTTTTCATAGCGAGTAAAGAGCGGTCTAAATTCTTTTCGAGTTATCTTCTTATCACCTGCCTTTGCAAGGACGGCTGACTGACCACTACTGGCCATAAAATAATATTGTAATCCCAGCAGCACCAGTGCCAAGCATACAAAAACCACGATGACTTTACCAAGCCATCCGCGCATGGAGTTTTTTACATTCAGTAACATAGAGAAATCCTTTGAGTCATCGCCAAAGACGGGGCCATTACCATAAATGGCGGAGTGGACGGGACTCGAACCCGCGACCCCCGGCGTGACAGGCCGGTATTCTAACCAACTGAACTACCACTCCAAAGCAGGCGATAATAACATGCCTGTTAATGGTGGGTGCTGAGGGGATCGAACCCCCGACATTCGCCTTGTAAGGGCGACGCTCTCCCAGCTGAGCTAAGCACCCAAGCTGCATGTTCAACACATGCGCAGGTAAACAATATCGCAATCATGAAGAGTGGTCAAGAGGAAAAACACAAAAATGTGAAAATTCCTCAAACCCTTGAATTCACAACAACGTTTACCCAATCAATATGCTAACAGCCAAGCCAGCATACCTGATTGTGAAAAACTAAGCTGTGGTCGCAACAGCTTCTTTTTCGTTCACTGCTTCTTTGAAGCTTTTACCTGGCTTAAACTTAGGCACAGTTGCTGCTGGCACATTAACCACATTGGTTGATCCAGGCTGGCGCGCAGTTCTGGCTTCACGGAATCTGCTGGTAAATGTACCAAATCCAGTCAAACGAACGTCTGCACCTTCTGCAACAAGCCTAACAACTTCATCAAAAATTGCATTGACAACAGGCTTAGTGTCGACTAAAGATTGACCTGTCTTCTCAGCGACAAGTGAAATCAGCTCACCCTTAGTTACAGTGGTATTGTTTGGCATAACTACTCCTTAAAAATTGGTAGCGTGTAAGAGAATGGTCATTTATACCAATCACACCTCACACCTGTCAAGAAAAGCCCCCGAAAAAACACGCTAAAGTTATGTTTTCATACACGCACTTAAGAAATATCGGCGATCAGAATCAATCATGCCGATTTTTTTACAATTGAGAGCCTCCGATCAACAGCGAATCTACCTTCAACGCGGGCTGCCCAACGCCCACTGGCACCGACTGTCCAGCCTTACCGCAAACACCAATACCTGGATCTAACTGACAATCTGAACCCACCATAGAAATTTTCCGCAGCACCTCAGGTCCATGACCAGATAACGTGGCTTTCTTTACTGGGTAGGTTATTTTTCCCTGCTCGATACGATATGCCTCACTACTTGTGAAAACAAACTGACCAGATGTCGTGTCAACCTGACCACCAGAAAAATCGACGGCGTAGATACCGTCAACGATACTGGCAATCATATCTGCTTGCGTATCGTCACCAGGCAGCATATAGGTATTGGTCATGCGCGGCATTGGAAGATGCGCATACGACTCACGACGACCATTGCCGGTTGATTCTGCGGACATGAGCATCGCATTTTGCTTGTCATACATGTAGGACACTAAACGACCATTCTCTACCAGCAAAGTCTTTTGTCCGGGCGTTCCCTCATCATCAACCGACAAAGAGCCACGACGCCCCTTAATAGTGGCATCATCCACGATAGAGCATAGCGACGAAGCCACCTCCTCACCCAAAAGACCACTGAATACTGAACTACCTTTACGATTCGCATCCGCTTCTAAACCATGGCCAACCGCTTCATGTAAGAGCACACCTGGCCAACCAGCAGCCAAAACAACTGGTAAATCTCCAGCTGGTGCAGGCCGCGCAGACAAGTTAATCGATGCCTTACGCACAGCAGACTCTGCAATACGCTTCATGTCAGCTTCATCTAAAATCGCACCATAAGCACCACGACCACCACCCCCTGCAAAACCTTGCTCTTGCCCTTCGTCACCAACCAAAACAACCTGCACATGAAAACCAACCATCGGGCGCACATCCGAAACAACATGCCCATTGTCATTCATAATCAATACGACATCTTCCTCAGCTGATAAACGCAAATTAACAGACTTCACACGCGCATCCAATGAACGCGTGTATCGGTCAATTAACTGCAGCATCTGAACTTTCTCCTGATCAGTCCATGTCAAAATGGGATTAACAGGCTGATAAAAAGACACGCCCGTTAGATTATTTTGCATGACACGCATCTGAGCCTGGCCTGTGATACTCATTGCCTGACACTGCTGCGCAGCATGACGCAAAGCCAGCAGTGAAACATCGTTACTATAAGAAAACCCCGTTTGAGCACCAGACACCACACGCAAGCCAAAACCACTGTCAACACTATAACCCGCCGACTTCACAATACCCTCTTCCAAACACCAATGCTCAGAGCTTGTACGCTGACAGTATAAATCTGCAAAATCAACTGCTGGCGATAACGCACCATTCAAAGCATCCTGTGCCTGTTCTAATGACAATGAATGCACTGATAAACATGCCTCAACAGCCAATGCATGTGTTTCTGAATAAGTCATGACTCACCTCACTGAAATAGACTACTGCTGCAGCGGATATTTCCTGATACGATGCAATCGATACTGAGCAGCATCTAGCACGACCAACAAGAAAGGCCAGCAGAGAATATTTGTTAAGCAATGAAAAATATCGTAACCACTCAAACCATAGCCAGTGAATAGCAGCAACACCTCTTTCAAAGCAGCACAGATTGTTAAATAAAGAATACCCCACATGATTTTTTTAGCCTGGCTACCATGCCTCAAAACAGACTGAGTCGCAACAATCATCATTGCTAATGCAGTATAAATTAAGGCGTGAAAACCCATCGGGGTTCCAACCACACAATCAAAAAACACACCCCAAAGAGCACACAGAAAAAAGGAAACCCGATCTTTCATGCACATTAACCAATACATTAAAATCATCAAGGTCCAATCTGGCCGCCATACCGAAAAAGCAGATGACGAGGGTAGCAGATCAATGACTAAAGCAGCCAATAACAATAGCATAAAAGACAGCAATGAAAACTTAGCTTGTCGCATGAGGCCTCGATAGCAGTGATTGTTGATTGAATGGCTTCAATACATGCGATAAACCCACATGCTTTGGCCACGCCAAAATGACTTGCCTAGCTAAGTGTAAATGCGCAATAGGCGACAAAATCACTTCCTGTTGCCCCACATCAGAATCCGTGCGTATTTCAGTAACACGCGCAACTGGATAGCCAACAGGATAATGTAATGCTAAACCCGAGGCGACATATGTATCACCCACCTTTATATCCAAATCAGATGCATGATTAATTAACTTCAAAGTATGTGGTAAATGATGCTGCCACCCAACAACAATACTTCGTTGATGCGTCCGTTGACTCATAACGGGTATTGCACTACTGCGATCAGTCAGAAGCAACACACGGCTTAATTGTCTACCTACTGACACAACCTGCCCAATGACACCATGCGCCCCCAACACGGGCTGTCCCACAAAGACATGATCCACCTTGCCACGATCAATGGTCACCTGATTCAAAGCAGAGTCGAGAGATATTGACAGTATATCTGCAACCAGCACATGCATATTTAATTCGTCAGATGATTTAAGTAGCTGTCGCAACCGTTTATTTTCAGACGCCAAATCACGATATTGATTCAGCTTGGCCGCCAGCATTAGCTCATGTGCACGCAAGGCAGCATTTTCCATAAGTAGCTTATGCTCTGATTTGGCACCAGCCATGATCAACTTAATGGTTTTTGAAGGCCAATCGATGGTCAACTCAAGCGGCTCAACAACATGGCTCGACAAAGCGCTCTTCAATGTATCGCAGTAATGATATCGACAATCCACGATCAACAAACACAAGCAAAACAGCATACAAGCGACGCCGCGCCAGATAAATGATTGCTTTCTTCTAAATCTCAGTGCCACAAGCAAGCAGCCTTGTTACTGATCGACTATCGATCGTTGTCAACACGGTGAAGAAAATGACTTCCCAAACGTTGTACCAATTCCAATGCACGACCACCACCACGCGCAACACATGTCAATGGATCCTGAGCCACCACAACCGGTAAACCAGTTTCTTCCATCAGCAAACGGTCAATGTGTTTGAGCAGCGCACCGCCACCGGTGAGCACAACACCACGTTCTGCAATATCGCCGGCCAATTCGGGTGGCGCTTGCTCTAGAGCAGCGCGCACAGCACCAACAATACCGGCTAGTGGTTCTTGAATCGCTTCCAATATTTCAGTCGAACTCAATACAAAGCTTCTTGGTACACCTTCCGCCAAATTGCGCCCGCGTACTTCAATTTCCAGTACCTCAGCACTGGGGAATGCCATGCCTATTGAGTGCTTAATGCGCTCTGCAGTCGCTTCACCGATCAAGCTGCCGTAATTTCGGCGCACGTAATTGATAATGGCCTCATCAAAACGGTCACCCCCAATACGCACTGATTCAGCATATACAACACCGCTCAAGGATATGATCGCAACTTCTGTTGTACCGCCACCGATATCAACAACCATTGATCCACCCGCTTCTTCAACAGGTAATCCAGCACCCATCGCTGCCGCCATCGGTTCATCAATTAAATAAACTTCACGCGCACCCGCACCGAGCGCTGACTCACGTATCGCACGACGCTCAACTTGGGTGGAACCACAGGGAACACAAACCAGCACCCGTGGACTCGGCCGAAGAAAGCGATTTTTATGCACCTTGTGAATAAAATATTGCAGCATGCGCTCAGTAACATGAAAATCTGCAATCACACCGTCTTTGAGTGGTCTTGTTGCGACTATATTACCAGGCGTACGCCCAAGCATCTGCTTGGCATCAGAACCAACAGCAGCAACAGATTCTTGTGCCCACTCGCCTTTACGAATGGCAACAACAGAAGGTTCGTTTAAAACAATATCCCCTTCCTCCACCATGTAAATCAGTGTATTCGCCGTGCCCAAATCAATGGCCAGGTCGCTAGACAGCATTCCACGAATGCCTCTCCATAATTTCATAGCAAATATCTCATGTCGGAAAAACAAGTCATTATTTTAGCGCATTGCACATAGTAGGTCGAGCAGTTAATCAAATTGGACTATAAATTGACCACACCCATGTGTTGGTGATTCGCCACACAACAATGCGCTCGTATTTGCCCTGACATCAGACGATCGGTATAATGATGACTTTTTAAACCACGCGAGGGCACAATGACTGTTACCGCTGACGACATTCAACATATCAGCAAACTCAGCCGGCTTAAAATCGAACAAGAGCAAGCTGACCAGCTAACCAATGATTTGAGCAATATACTGACTTTTATTGAGCAACTTAACGCAGTAGAACAGTGCGAACTGAGTGAAAAAAAACCACAGTCAGACTTCAAAGCCCGCGAGGATGCGATCAGCGAACAAGATATATCTGCTGACTACTACCAACAAAATAGCCAACTGACAGAAGATGCACATTACCTTGTGCCAACCGTCATTCGATCTGAACAGTGAGCTAACAAGGATATAATATGACCACACCCTACCAAACCATCCGTGACATCCAAACTGCATTGCACAGTGGGGAGACCACAGCAAGCGCCCTGGTCGAGGCTTATTTAACACGCATTGAAAAGTTTGATGGCGCCATCAACAGCCTCATCACCCAAACCGCAGACAGTGCTCGACAACAAGCTGCTACCGCAGATAAGGCTAGAAAAGCTGGTGTTAATAGCCCCCTGCTGGGTGTTCCAATCATTCATAAAGATATCTTTTGCACAAAAAATGTATTGACAACGTGTGGCTCACGCATGCTGTCCAACTTTGTGCCGCCATATGATGCACATGTGGTCACACAACTCAATAGTGCCGGCTGTATCATGCTTGGAAAGGCAAATATGGATGAATTCGCCATGGGCTCATCGAATGAAACGAGCTTTTTTGGCGCGGTCAGCAACCCCTGGGCAATGTCACATGTTCCAGGCGGCTCTTCTGGTGGCTCTGCCGCTGCGGTTGCAGCTGGTTTAGCGCCAGCTGCAACAGGTACAGACACGGGGGGCTCAATTCGACAACCTGCCGCACTTTGCGGCATCACCGGTCTTAAACCAACATATGGGCGAGTATCTCGCTACGGTATGATTGCCTACGCCTCCAGCCTAGACCAAGGTGGACCCATGGCACAAACCGCTGAAGATTGTGCCATCTTACTCAATGAAATGGCTGGGCATGATCCACGTGATGCCACATGCCGCAGACAAGCAGTACCAGATTACACACACACATTGAATGATAGCATTGCTGGACGCCGTATTGGACTGCCTGCCGAATACTTAGAAGAAAATTGTCAGCCAGAGGTACATGCAGCGATTATGCGCTGTGCAGAACAGCTTAAAGAACTGGGTGCGACACTACATGAGGTTTCATTACCACACACACATCTGGCACCGCCAGTGTATTATGTCTTAGCGCCAGCAGAGTGCTCATCCAACTTGGCACGCTATGATGGCATCCGATTCGGTCATCGCAGCACAGATGCACAAACCCTAGAAGGGCTCTACGAACGCAGCCGCAGCGAAGGCTTTGGTGACGAAGTCAAACGACGCATCTTAACCGGTACATATGTGCTATCATCTGGTTACTACGACGCATACTATAAAAAAGCACAACATGTACAACAGCTCATTCAAAAAGATTTCACGCAGGTATGGGAAACCGTTGATTGCTTACTGACACCAACAGCGCCAGGACCAGCCTTTCAACTGGGTGAAAAAACAAAAGACCCCGTGGCAATGTACTTATCTGACATTTATACCATCGCGGTCAATCTGGCAGGACTGCCCGCATTATCACTGCCAGCTGGCATTGTTGATGGTTTACCTATTGGTGCCCAACTCATTGGGAAAGCATTTGATGAGGCAACTATCCTCAACGTTGCACATCAATTTCAATGTCATACACATTGGCACCAACAGCATCCAACATTAGATCAACTAGAAGGATAATTCACATGGCATGGGAAATGGTAATTGGACTAGAAGTCCACGCACAGCTGGCGACACAATCAAAGATATTCTCTGGCGCAGCAACTGAGTATGGTGCTGCACCTAACACGCAAGCGTGCTTGGTTGACCTTGGCTATCCCGGCACATTGCCCGTTCTAAATGATGCAGCCATCACACATGCGATTCGCTTTGGCCTTGCCATCGATGCACCAATCGATCAAGCATCGGTTTTTGCGCGTAAAAATTATTTCTATCCTGACTTACCCAAAGGTTATCAAATCAGTCAGTTTGACCGCCCCATTGTTGGGAAAGGCAGTCTTGACATAGAAGTCAACAACATATGCAAAACAATCGGTATCACTCGCGCTCACCTTGAGGAAGATGCTGGTAAATCAGTGCATGATAAATTCAATGATTTTTCAGGCATCGATTTAAATCGTGCTGGCACACCACTACTGGAAATTGTTTCAGAACCTGATATGCGATCTGCCGATGAAGCCATTGCCTATCTTAAAAAGCTACATAAACTGGTTACCTTCCTAGGCATGAGTGATGGCAATATGCAAGAGGGCTCTTTTCGCTGTGATGTCAACTTGTCACTGCGACCACAGGGCGAAACAACATTAGGAACGCGCACTGAACTGAAAAATCTAAACTCTTTCAACTTTATTGCACAAGCCATTGCGGTAGAGGCAGAGCGACAAGCTGATATTTTAGATGCGGGTGGCAGCATTACACAAGAAACACGCTTATATGACCCCGACTCTGGTGAAACTCGCAGCATGCGTGGTAAAGAAGATGCACACGACTACCGTTATTTTCCTGATCCCGATCTACCTGTTGTCACAATCAGTGATGAGCGCATTGTCACTGTCCGTAGCAGCATGCCAGAATTACCCTGGATCAAGGAAGCACGCTTCATTACTGAATATGCACTCTCTACAGAGCTGGCTCATCGCCTCACAAAAACACCAGCACGTGCCAACTATTTTGAGGCAGTGCTCTCCTCTGAAGAACAGGTCTCAGCAAAAACAGCTGCACATTGGGTGCTCGACCAAATCGCACCGCTTTGCGAACAGCATCAAACCAACATGGCAACCTCTCCTGTCACAGCACCTCGCCTAGCAGAGCTACTGATGTTGATACAAGACGATACTGTTTCCGTCAGCAATGCGAAGACTGTATTACAACACCTTTGGCAAGCAGACAAACCGGCCATTGACTATGTAGAATCACTTGGTTTTAAACAACTATCAGACAATAGCGCCTTACAAACCACGATTGATACAATCATTGCAGAATTTCCAGACCAATCTGCTGACTTCAGAGCCGGCAAGGAAAAACTCATGGCATTTTTCGTCGGGCAAGTGATGAAGAAAACGCGCGGGCAGGCAAATCCAAAAGAAGCCACCAAATTGATTAAGGCGAGCCTCAGCGCTACAGCGGAAACAGACTAAACAGTGGCTAGGTGCTGAGCCGCAACCCAGGCTGATGACCAAGCCCACTGAAAATTGTAGCCCCCAAGCCAGCCAGTGATATCCAAGGCTTCTCCAATAAAATACAAGCCTGGCATATGCTTCACTTGCATGGTCTTTGAAGAGATGTATGTTGTATCAATGCCACCCAAAGTCACCTCAGCAGTACGATATCCTTCAGTACCACATGGTTGAATACACCACTGCGTCATAACCTGCTGCAAAAGTTGCATCTGCGTGCGATTCAGGTCTGCCAAACGCATATCAGCAAGTGTCTCCGGTATGATAAAATCAACCAAACGCTTGGGTAACAATGCATAATGGCTTTGTCGCACTGAGCGTTTTGCCGATGTTCTGCGGTTTTCCTGCAACCAATCAACGTAAACACCATCTGGCATAAAATCAATACTCAAAGCACCTTTCTGCCAGTATGAAGAGATTTGTAACATCGCAGGACCGCTTAAACCACGATGGGTAAACAGCATGTCATCTGTGAATGATTGATCACCATGGGTCACACAACAAGCTGATGATACCCCTGAAAGAACAGATGTACGTTGCAAGTCTGGCTTGTCTAAAGTAAATGGTACCAAAGCAGCTCGCACTGGATGCACAGGGATCTGGAATTTCTCAGCAAAACGATATGCAAAGGCAGATGCCCCCATTGTGGGAATCGACAAGCCGCCCGTTGCAATGACACATTGCCTGCAGGATAGTGCACTGCCATTCACCATGATTGTGAATCCATTGCCCGTGACATTGTGCTGAATATCAGAAACGGTTTGACGCAGTCGAATCTCAACGCCAGCCGCCTGACAATCGTCTAATAAAGCATTGAGCAAAACAGAAGCCTTATCTTGACAAAACAACTGTGAATGATTTTTTTCCTGAATGGCAATACGATGCGAGTTGACCCAGTCAATGAAATCCCACTGCGTGTAGCGCTTGAGTGCTGATACTGCAAACATCACGTTATTACCCAAGTAGCGATCGATCTCAATGACTTTATTTGTAAAGTTACATCGACCTCCACCCGACATTAAAATTTTCTTGCCTGGACGATTACTGTGGTCTAAAACAAGCACTTGACGCCCCAGTAATGCTGCGTGCATTGCGCAAAACAGCCCTGCTGCACCAGCACCAATGATAACAAGGTCAGCCACATCAACTCCTACAAAGTTTTTTCACATCAACGCGCACCCACACACTAGCTAAAAAAAAGAACGCATCTTGCGCCTATCATAATCCTTGTACAGTAAAAGTGCAAGCTATCATACCAAAGATGGCTACAACAGCATGATTCGGTTATCTGTTGAACAAACAATACCAGACCACACATCACAAGAACATGTGCTTAGGTACACAGAATCTTTCAGCCGGTATACCGAGCAAAACGGTCTGATAAGGCACGAGTAATGCTCCTGATAAATATCAACTCAACACTTGCCTGGTATACATTTGTCATCTGCAACAAAATAGTGCATTATCATGTTAATTGACAATCACTCCTAGGTGTGTGTCACGGATACAATTTGGCATTAGAATACTAATGCCACACGTTGAGAAGGATATTTTCTTATGATCAAATTCATACTAATCTGCTTTACACTATTGCCCTTCCCTATATTCGCATCAACTCATTCAAAATTCTATAATCCAGATATACTAGCGGGTATATCTCTTCGTTACCTGACGACCGAACATGAAGTTGTGTTCCTCATAAGGCTGATTATCGCAGTTGTACTAGGATCGCTCATTGGACTGTCACACAGTAAGCAAAAAAACTTTATAGCCAGAGTCAGCTTACGCACGTTCGCAGCTGTCACACTTGGTGCATGTACATTTTCCAGTATTGGTTGCCACCTTTTTCTTATCTCTGGTGAGCTGGGTAATGCATTACAAATCGTTGGACCCATTGTTTCAGGTATTGGTTTTTTATGTGCAGCTGTCATCTTCAAAGAAGGTGTTTCAGTACATGGGCTCTCAACAGCAGCCAGCATCTGGACAAGCGCAACCATTGGCACTGCATGTGGAGTCGGTTTATATGGTGTTGCCATTACCACCTCAATTCTCATGATTATCTTACATCGCATGAAGGGTACAGATGCAACAGTGGATCAAACTTAAAAAAACACATGACCACAAATAGAAATTGATACGCTGTGATTTTTTGCCTACTAAATGGCCTTACTAAACCCATCCAGATATAGAGCTGGTATGGTATAAAATGTTACATGTTGCTATACGTGTGTAATATTACTCCTAACTTGTACCGAAGATAAGTGAACAGTCATAATGAGATTTTGTAGCGATACATATAGGTTTGCTAACACATAACTTGTTATCAACATCAATATACACATCCAAATTAATATATAACCTCGCATCGTTGTCATATTAAGCCACCAATATCGCTTCTATAGATCGACGAAACACAGTAGGGAGCGTCTTCACTGCCGCAGAGCAAGCAAAAAGCATTTTGACTGCAAATAGTCGTTTTTTACCCGATAGAGGCATCACTATAGGTAACCACCTCAACGACTGACACCCCTGCAATAAATCTCTCGCTGGTTCGCCTTGTTTTTTTTCAATTATGCTACCCGTACGCCTGTCGCCTCTACGGCGAATTGTTAAATAATAATAGCTTGGCTGCATGACCCAAATTCCTCTCCTCATAACACAATCAGTAACCTGCAAAACAGAAGAGGCTGGCATGATCGCGTGCATATGCGCATGATGGAACGCCGATTTAGACAGTATCCGCAGAGGCGCAATTTGACTAGCAGTGCGCTGAGACAAAGGCTTTCTGCTGTCCTGCGCACCATTGGCAAGTTGTTTATAACAATGCGACAGGTTTTCATGATGCACTCTACTCTGTAATAATCTAGGCAACATCATCCAGTTGCTGATAGCATGCCAGTCAGATCGTAAATCATGATTTATCAACAATAAATGTTGCACGTAATGACAGCTAGCTAATATGATGCAAGCATTCAAAATCAATGTGATCATCATCTGCAGCAGAGCAAATCCAGCGACAAGTGACGCAGGCTTAGTCATTGGCTTCACAAACACTTTGACAGCGCCCCACGTTCCAGCGTTGCGCAATATAGCGCTCCACACAAATTAATTTTTTATTGTCATCTGCCGTGATACGCCAACCATATTGCTGGGTATCTTTTGAAGGATACCAGTGACTGACGATTTGAGACAATAAGGCCTTACCTGAATAACATCCCAACCTAGAAATACTTGCCAATGCAACATGCGCTTGTACTGTCGATGCCAACTGCACTGTATGGTGGAGCAACGCACTTGCAGCTTTATCTAATGACAGAAGCATTATCAGTAAAATCAGCATAGCAATACTCGCAGAGAGCAAATTCATCAATCATCCTCAGACATTCAAAAATACTGCACCAGATGCCAAATTGCGTGCGAGCTTTTTTATTCAGCACCTAATGCAGTACTTTCAGCATAGCGTCAAAACAATTGTCGTAGTACCGGTACCAGTACCATGTTTTTATTAAGAAACCCTGAAGGACCATGCCATTAGACTCGGAAAAAAACAATCTGGCACAACCTCAGGCAGAAAGCGAATAGGATTTGCCCGTCATACCGACAAATACCGCACCCAGGACTGTGCACTGTCCACTAGCAGCAAAAGTCAAACAATATTGACGTTGAGAGCATCTCATCAATCAATGAGCGTAAGCCATGGCGTATTAACAAGGCCAACGAGCACAACTTCATGAACATCGGTGTCTCATTACTTATGAAAGCGTATCATCTGTGCATAGGTAGACTGCTGGCATCTGCCACTGAACATGTCTGTATATATTGGGTCAGAGCATGAATAGTTGCTTGCTTACAACACTGTATCTGACATAATATTGAAGTGATTAGTCATTACCATTAGTAGAAACCAAACCATTAGTAGAAACCAATTCGCCCCGTAATACTTCAACACTTGAATCACCAGACAGGATACCAACAGCGCTCTTCAGAGATTGCTTATCCTGCGCATTCGCACGTGCGGCCATAGCCGCGCCAATGACTGCACCGACGAGCACCAGTGAAACACAAATCGCTATGACAGATGGCGTGAAGATATTCGATAATTGGTTAAAAGAAAGTGCAGAAGCACGTAGAATTGAACCATAAATGCCGACCAACAGACCGACTGCACCACCAATACCCACAGCAGCCATAGTGCTACCAACACCTAAACGAGTGGTTGGGCACTTAACCAAGGCGGTATAGAAAGCATCATTCTGGAGTAGATTTCGCACTTCACTCTTCATTTCAATACCTTTGCAAGAGCTTGTATAGAGATTTTTCAATTTGACTTTATCGCCTTTAGTAAAAACATAGCCAGTTTTATAGTTGTTAGTGTAACCATTGCCAGATGAGTTCATAGTATATATTTTATGAAGATGTCTTTGAGCAGAAAATGAGTTGTCAATCGTAATATTCTGAACTGCTTTTAAATACTGAATAAGTGATTTGACTTGAGCACCTTGCTCATTAAGTATCTTTAATTGTTGAAGCACCTTACCCAAAGCATATGATTGAGCTGTAAATGTTGGTTTCGAATACTGAGTACTCACAGCTGCTGAACGTATAAAGTTGTGTGAACCCAATATTGCTGCATCAACGACAGCTTGTATGGTATTGGTTTTATTTTGTTTCATATTGAACCACCTCTAAAGTTAATTTCTTCAAACATAGTACCTAAAGTAGTCTATCAAGGCAAGATAAAGTTGTTGTTGTTTTTTGTCGATAAGAATCAATGGCTTAAACTGACAGCCCAGCGAAAAGGAACACAGTGTAAATTCCACAGGCAGAAGTCTTAACACCAAACAGGTAATCAATCTTAGTTGACCATCGACTGCAGCTTGGCTATCAACCGGTGTAAAAAATAAGGCCCCATGCTCAATGCAATGGGGCCTCATGGCAATATATGCTGTAAAAAAGCGACTACTGCTTGGCTATCTTACTGACCAACTGAGACATAAACTCTGTTGGAAAAGGAAAGACAATGGTTGAAGCCTTGTTACCAGAAATATCCACCAAAGTCTGTAAGTAACGCAGCTGTATCGCTTGTGGCTGGCGTGACAGAATATTAGCAGCTAACTCAAGCTTTTCAGCAGCCTGAAACTCCCCTTCCGCATTAATCACTTTAGCCCGTCGCTCACGCTCTGCCTCAGCTTGACGCGCAATGGCTCGCACCATACTCTCATCCAGGTCAACATGCTTGATCTCAACATTGGCCACCTTGATGCCCCAGGCATCGGTTTCTTCATCTAGAATTTCCTGAATATTTTTATTGAGTGTTTCGCGTGAGGAAAGCATTTCATCAAGCTCATGCATACCCAAGACTGAGCGCAATGTCGTTTGCGCAAGCTGAGAGGTTGCCTCATAGTAGTTTTCTACCTGAATAACCGCCTTTTGTGGATCAACAACCCTAAAATATACCACTGCATTGACACGTACTGACACGTTATCTTTTGATATAACATCTTGCGCAGGCACATCCATCACAACGGTACGTAGTTGTAACCGTGCCATCGATTGTAGAACAGGAATAACAATAATCAAACCCGGCCCTTTCACCTTCCAGTATCGACCCAGCATGAAAATCACACCACGCTCATACTCTTTTAAAATGTTAATGGCACTGAATAACACCAGCAGCACAAACACCACTAAAAACAACGTTAACATACTCATTTTATGTCTCCCATTAAGTTGAAGAATGATCCGTGGTAGCGCCCTCATCACAAAGCTCTACCTGCAACATCAAACCGTCAATCGCACACACACGCACTCTATCCCCAGTTTGAATCGCATCTGAAGATGACACTTGCCAGCGTTCACCCGCAACACGCACCCATGTACGACCATTATCGCACACAACTCGCCCAGTTTCACCAATCAAGGACTCAACACCGCTCACAACACGTCGTCGCTGTGAACGCCAGATCATCTGCAAGAAAAACACACAGAAAGCGAGCCAAAAAAGCGCAAAACAAATCACGCTAACAATCGATAAGTGGTAATGGCTGCCAGGCATGTGCTTAATCAGCATAATTGAGCCAATGACAAACGCAATCAAACCACCAATACTGAAAATACCATAGCTCATCACAAATACTTCGAGCACCATCAATGCCATCCCCAACAGCATGAGTGCCACACCCACAAAATCGATGGGCAGCATTTGTAAGGCGTACACGCCTGTGAGCAGGAATATACCGCCCAATACGCCGGGAAAGATCAGGCCTGGATTAAAACACTCAATCACCAAACCAAATAGTCCCAACATCAGCAAGGCATAAGCCACAGTCGGATCGGATAAAGTCTGTAGAAAACGATGGCGCCAGTTTGGCTGAATGACAGCAATGGCAGACGACGCTGTTTGTAAACGCACAGTTCCCTGCTTCAGGGCAACAGTTTGTCCATCTATCCCTTGTAGTAAACTTCGTAAATTCGGCTGAACCGCATCAATGACACGCAGCTGCAATGCCTCCTTAGCCGTGATAGAGCTAGCGGAGCGTACAGCTGACTCAGCCCAGCGGACATTTCGGCCTCGCAATTGTGCCAATGAGCGAGCATATGCCGCTGTATCATTAACCGCCTTCTTTTCTAATGCCGATACCGTTGATTCAGCTTGCTTCTCTTGACCAGGCATATTGCCGGGCATAACAGGAGTTGATGCACCTATGCGTGTACCAGGTGCCATCACAGCAATATGAGCCGCCATAGTGACAAATAAACCAGCACTGGTAGCAGACGCACCAGGTGGTGCAACGTAGACCACAACTGGCAGTGGCGCATTGACAATGAAACGCACCATGTCCTGGGTGGCTGTGAGCAAACCGCCTGGCGTGTTCAATTCGATGACAGCGACAGCTGCTCGACGTTTGGCTGCCAATGATAGGGCATCAGACACAAAGCTGGTCATTGCCGGACCAATACCACCCTGAACAGGGATGACAAAGGCCGGTCGATCACTTGCCAACACACATTGCCAAGAAAAAGAAATCAAAAAAAGAACAAAAAATAGTCGGATTTTCTGTAACATACATCACTCCAGTGACAAACACATCTATAATCTAGTCAATGAACGCCCTTCTATGCAAGCTGTCATGAGAATTGCGTGTCAGACAAACAGACAGCACCAAAATCACAGCAACAATGCAAACAATCCATACCGGCATGAGCTAAATACAGTCAAACCAATGAAAACGCCACCCAATTGGCTGCTTAAAATAAAAACAAAAAAAGCTGATCTCTTAACTTTTATTTAAGAGTGCTGCTATAACGTAACAACTTTCACAGGACATTGGGAAATCGTATAATGAGTAAACAGTACATTGTAACCAAACCAATAGGAGATGGTGCGTACAAATGCGTTAGTCATGCCAAGCAAATCGGCTCTGACAAACCTGTGGTCTTACAAGTCGCCAAAAGTCAGCATAACTTGACAGATGATCCTCAACGCACAGCAGCTCTGCAACAAAGACTGTCAAAATGGACTCCCGCAGCAGAAGATTTTGTAAAATGGAGTGACTACAATGGTTGCTATATATCATGCCCCTGTGCAGAAGCAGAAGCAGTAATATATCCACTGGTCGATACAACACAGAAACCCCCTGCCTCAGCGGTATGGCAACTTTGGCGTGATATTTTCAATGCCTCAGGACTGGCCATATTTGATATCATTGGTAAAGGTAATGTCATCATGCACCCAACACGTGGTGCCATTATTATGGATTACTGCTTAAGTGTAGAATTCTCAAGTGGTGAAACTCAAAATGATCCCATCAGTATCCATGCCAGTAGTCTCGCATCAAACTTGGTGTTTTTGATCTACTGTCGTAATTTTGGATTACAAGGGACACTACAGCATTTGTTGAATGTGATCATATGCGCGCATAATAAAGGCGATAACAACATCAGAATAAGTGCAGAGGCTGTGTCAGCACTCACATTACCAACTGACAGTGAATTCCGTGAGATGTTGCACACAATGCCTAAACCAATCATGAAGTCCACAGCATCGCTAATCTGGGGTGAAATGGTCATGGCAATACACCGCATTCGGAAACACAAAAGTAACGTAGATATCATTATACCTATCCGCGGCATTAGAATAGTACAACTTGATGATACAAGCGGTGAAGTCAGTACATATCTAATCAAACATGGCACTCAAACATGGGAAAAATATCATCCAAAACTTATCACAAAAATCTCTAAAGACCCAACTCATGATACAATTATCGAGTCGATGCTGAGTCAAAACCCCTACTATTTGCTCTTTATCTCAAAGGAATACCTGGATAGAAACAGACACTGGTACGATAAAAAAACATTATCAAGACTACCAGTAGAGTATCAAATTCGTCATATCAACCAGCAATCGACTACTGCCAAAAAAATTAGAACTCACTCCATTCATGCATATGCGACTCATAGACGGCGTGATGCAACGCATTCTTAAAAAAGATGGCAAACCTCAGGACTGGAAACCAATCTTACATTGCTGTAAGGATGAGTTTCAAGATACAATCTGCAGAACAGCCCCTTCCAAAATGAGTGGTACCCTGATACGCATTCAAAAATATCATAGACGACAATATGCCTATGCATCTCAACATATGCAATTGATATGGTGCTTGAAAGGTAGATTAGGGCCTGAAGAACTGAGGGTTTCAGGACCGCAAGTACAAACAATTTCGTACACACAAGCAGTGCACCGCAGCAGAACACACACGCCAACACAGGCATATAGCGCTAGAACAGTGGCAACATCTTTCATCACTCATCGTACTGCCATTTATTTTTACTTGTTTAAAGAAAAAGTGCTTAGATCATATCTCAATGAGAATCCACATCTCAGAAACACAAATACAAGACCGCTTCAATCTAAAAATAGTTATACTGGCAACAAACGCCACTCAATACAAAACATCTCATCATTAACACACAGCAAAATCAGAAAATCTGCCTTTAAACCATTTCGACGTGACGCGCCATAATGTATTCTGATTACTCTGCTGCAAGAAAAAAAGAATGGCCGCTGGTTCAACTATAAGCGCAACAGCATGGTTTCCATAACGGAAACAGTAGTTTCTCGGTGTAATCCTATGCGATAGCAGAAATGTGGGACATAATAAAACTTTAATCATTGCTAGGAGCTTATTATGTCACGTCGCACTCACTCAACAAACAACGCTGAACAAGCAGCAGAAGTCAATGGGATTGTACTCACATCCAGAAGAGATGAGGCTGCTGCCCAACCGGAAGCCGCTAGAGCAGAATCACAACGGCCATTGATTCGAAAAGCTGACATTCCAATTGGAGCCAGTAACTTAGATCGTGAAATCAAAGAAAAATTCAATACAGGACAACGCCTATTAACTGGCACACCCGCAATGGTGAAAGGCTATTATCGCGTAGAAAAAAACAACTGTCGACTGGTTGTGACCAATAACGAAGCCAGCATTGCAACCAATGATGATGGATTCATGAGAAGAATCATTCATCGCGGAGAGCAAATGCGCGGTACCTGGTCGAGTGACACACGAGGTGTCTTCACGGCAAACTCACCACTATTTGGATCACATGAGGCACAAAAATACATCGTTAATGTACCACCACAGAAGTACTTGAAAGTATTCATTGCTGGTGAACCAGTTATATTAGACAGTGGTACCCATGTGATTGTGGGTGAAGGAAAACTCACGCTACCTGACAATGATTTACGTAGCTTAAGTGAGAAAAACCACAGGATTGACACCCACTCTAACCAAGTTAATAAATCGACAGAAATGATTCACCACAACTCTGCCAGTTTATTAACAATTCCACAAGGTAAACTTGCAATGTGTCTTATCGACAATCAAGTTAGACTCTATAACGGGCAAGTAGAACCCTATGATATACGCTACCAGCGTGAATTCAAAATCATTGGCAACCAATTTTATTCGGCAAATCATCCTGCCATATCATGTCAGAATATCATGCGCTTATTCATTCCAAAAGACCAAGTCGCTGCCATTGTCGTAGATGGCGTGCCTCAGTTTATTGAGGGTGAGAGTCGAGAAATTCTGGTTGAGGGTAAAATGAAGGTTGAGCTCACTCCCAATGGTAGTCAATCATTCTTCCCTAAAGTGACGCCGGTCATACAAAATCAATCCTGGATACGACTCTTTGTACAGCCTGGACAAATTGCAGCAGCAAAGATTGACGGTATACCCACGTTATTCGACTCTAAAGAAGGTCCTGTCGTACTCGGAAATAAGCACGGTCAAGTAGAAATCATTCGTAAAGATCAAAGCACTGTTTTTTTCTCAGAAACAGATCCCGTGATTCGCTGTGGCAACGGCCTGAGATTATTCATTGCGCAAAATGAAATCGCAACAGTATTGATTAATGGTAAGCCCACATTGCTTGAAGGCCGCAGTGAGGCCGTCAATATGCTCGACCCCTCAAAACCAGCCATGTTGCTTACCAAATCACAACAGCAACCCTTTTATGATAAGAGTGATGCCCTGATTCAATGTGGCAATATGCTACGCTTGCGCGTGCCTATTGGTAAGCAAGCTACTTTAAAAATCAATGGTGAACCCACCATTATTCAAGGAGATGGGCGTGCGAAAATATATGGGGGTGACGGTGAAATTGTTGAATTCATGCGAAAATCAAGGACTGAGTTATTTTATACACAACAAGACCCCTTGATTCAAGCTGGACCGCTCGTCTCATTAATGATTCCCAAAGGCAATATAGCCACCCTACTGATTGATGGTGTCGGCCAAATCATAGAGGGTAATGGTGAGGTTAAGGAATATGGTAAAGATGGAGAGCGAATTCAAGTCATTCGCAAATCAGATTCTGAATTATTTCATAAAATCACGGACCCTATCATTCAAGTAGGACAAAAAGTTCGATTAACACTACCCCCAGGGCGAATCTTACCAGCCATTGTCGATGGTAAAGAATCTTTCTTAACTGCAGCTAACAACGAACACTTCACTGGCGACAGAGACATAACCTTTCAAATATCCAAACAAGGTGGCAAAAGCGAAACTTTGCTTCCATTAGATACCTCACTTATTGAGTGTGGATCATTAAAGCGTGTCTTTCTACAACCGGGATTCGTTGGTGTCACAAAATCCTCAGAAGGAACTGCTGTACTCTCACCAAAAAGTGGTGATATACAAGGCGTTCATATCATTGATCCACGCGAGAAAACATGGATTGGACAAGTTTCTATTTTGGAAACCACACTGACAATGCCGTCTAGTAGAATAAAGGATGAGCACACTGCGCGTGGTGGTATGCATGCTGAAAATGCCCAGTATGACATCTACCGCTGCCAAGGGGGGGTACCAGTCGGCGTGCGATTTAACATTGTATACAAAGTTGAAGATCCTGTGAAGCTGGCCATGGGTGTTGATATACAAAGTATCGAAGAGCGAATTGAAAACATCATTCAAGCAGATATGGGATCCGTTATTGGTCAACTTCACTTCTCTAAAATTCGCGGATCCTCAACAACAACCGAGGAGCAAAATGATGGATCAGCGACCTGGCATGCGGCTGTGCAAGACAAACTTGGCACACACTTCGATGATCTGGGTGTCAGGTTAGTCAGTATTCAAATATCAGATTGTGAAATTTTGGATAAAAAAATCCTAGAAGACCAAGCTGAGAATGCTGATAAGGCCCTGCAACAAAAGCTTGAGCTTGATCAAATGGGTGTTGCCAGCCAACTGGCACAGGCGCGAGCACAGCAAGAGCAATCTGTATTGACTATCAAGCAACAAGCACAACTACAGCGTGACCTTGAGAAGCAAGATAATGAACAGAAACTAGCCAGTTCAGCACAGCAAGCAACACAGGTTCGTGAAACAAAACTGCTTGAAGGTGAGCAACAACGACAAAATTTGGTTGTTGATAATGAGCTCATCCGTGCTGAGAAGCGTGTTGAAATTGCTGCTGCCCTCGCTAAAGCCGCAGCACTTGAAGCAGAGGCAAAGCTGGCACCTGATTTTGCAATGGCACGCTTGCTAAATGACAACCCTAAGTATGCTGAGTACTTGCTAAAGCAACAACAGATTGCAGCAACAATTAAAATTTGTGCTGGTGCAACCTTTCAGCGTAATTCACTCTCACCCGAAGAAATGCTGAGATGGTCTATGCAGGCCGTTAACAGTGGTCAGCCAGGATTGTTTGCCCAGGCAATGTATCCCAGGAACATACCAAGCCAGCATGGTCTGTTTGCAAGACCTGAGGAGCAACACCCTGCTGATGCAGCGGCAAGAGTCAGTGCCATGCATTCTGATGCATCTCAGTAAGGAGACGTTAAAGAAAGAAAAAGGTACCGCTTAGCGGTACCTTTTTTGTATTGATGACTCTGTCAACAAGCTATAGTTACGTGTATAGCAAACTGCTAATGAAACTACATGTTAGTGCCGAACAGTATCCACACGCCAGGTTGTTTGACCTGCCTTGTCCTCTAGTACGACACCCATGGCATCTAACTGCGCACGAATCGCATCCGCAGCAGGCCAATCTTTATTTGCACGTGCCGCTTGCCGCTGCGCAATCAATGACTCCACCTTGGCGGCATCTACTTGCGCGTTAACTTGTTGCGCAAAATAATCTGCGACAGATTGTGTACACAGCCCCAACACGTGCAAGCAATACTGTAAACACCCTGCTAACTGTGCTGATAACACAGGATCAGTGTCTCGTACCCGATTCACATCTTTCGCTGTTGCAAAACAAACTGCCAACGCCTGTGGTGTGTTAAAATCATCAGCTAATGCTGCTTTAAAACGCTCAACGATAGGCAATGTTTCTTCAGAGACCTCAAAATCTACCAGGTCATGGTCAGACAATGCGGTATACAATCGATGCAGTGCAGCTGCAGCCTGTTGCATTTGTTCAACAGAAAAGTTAACCGGCGAACGATAATGGCTAGACAACATCAAGTAACGTAAGCTTTCCGCTGAGTAATCATTGAGTGCATCACGTATTGTGGTGAAGTTCCCCAAAGACTTTGACATTTTTTCGCCATTGATTGTCAACAAACCGGAGTGCACCCAGTAATTTGCAAACTGGGTATCACTACCCGCACAGGACTGAGCAATTTCATTCTCATGATGTGGAAACTTTAAATCAAGGCCGCCACCATGAATATCAAAGTGCTTACCCAGCAGGGTTGTAGACATAGCTGAACATTCAATATGCCAACCCGGACGACCCTCCCCCCAGGGTGATGCCCATGCGGGTTCTCCTGGCTTTACGCGCTTCCATAAAACAAAGTCCAATGGATTGCGTTTGCCATCATGGTCCGTGATACGTGCACCAGATTGCAAGTTTTCTAGACGCCGATGCGATAAGGCACCATACTCGGCATAAGATTCAACAGCAAAACAGACATCACCACTCTCACTCACATAGGCATGACCAGACTCAATCAAAGACTCAATCAATGTAATCATTTGTGCAATATGCGCTGTCGCTTTCGGCTCATGATCAGGAGACATCAAACCCAAAGCACGCTCATCGGCATGCATGGCTTCAATAAATGTTTGACTGAGTTGCTGCCAGTCCTGGCCTCTTTCTGCTGCACGACGAATGATTTTATCATCCACATCTGTAATATTACGCACATAAGTGACATCGTAGGATAAGAAACGCAAACAGCGCACAATCATGTCAAAGACCACCATGGAACGCGCATGACCAAGATGACAATAGTCATATACCGTCATACCACAAACATACAAAGACACTTTGCCGGCCACGATGGGCTCAAAGTTGCGTTTTTCACCAGCCAAGCTGTCGTAGATTCGTAACATAGATACCTCCATGGGCTATTTTAGCGCTGTTGTTACTGATTGGCCAGCATATACCAATTTCAGACTGCACAATGTGCCCAATCTGCGTTATAATGCTCATTTACTTAACAATAGGCAGTATATGTCACACAAATTTCCCCTGCTGACAGCGCAAGAACTGGCACAACCGGCCATTTATTGTATTTCAGATCTGCACTTGTGTGCTGAATATCCACATATTACTCAAGCATTTAAGTATTTTTTACAGAATATTCAACAACATGCTGCTGCGCTGTATATCCTGGGGGATCTTTTTGATGTCTGGGTTGGTGATGATGATGACAGCGACACTGTAGCCGATATCATGCAGACCCTATCTGAGTTCAGCACACATGTGCCAAGCTACTTCATTCCCGGCAACAGAGATGTGCTGGTTGATAACGGTTTTTATCAACGCAGCGGCCTGAGAGCATTACCCGATGAAACAGTGGTAACGATATACAACGAGCGTTACTTGTTAGCGCATGGCGATAGTTACTGTTTGGCAGATACGCAACACCAACGCCTACGCCAACTGACAAAACGACACTGGCTAAGACGTTGTTTTTGCAGCTTACCTTTATCCTGGCGGCGCCACTTAACACAAAAACTGCGTCAGGAAAGCAAACAACATCAGCAAAAGCTCAGTGCAAAAGCCATGGATGTCGATGAGGATGCGGTAAAAGCAGCGCTGAAACAACGTGGTGTGCGTTCGATAATACATGGTCACACTCACAATGCACATCATCACTCTTACGACACACATCAACGTATTGTGCTTGGAGATTGGGGTAAACACAATATTATCTTACGCATAGACCCAAATGATAATATTCAACTGGTGCAGCTACCCGCATTGTAATCATGCATTGATTGATAACCAACATACTGATACACAGTGATTGTTGTGTTAAGTCATTCATTTATCAAAAAAACCTCACGACACATTACTGCCGAGGCATCATTTCTTTGTGCCAAAAGTTGCAATTCTTTTTATCTCGTGTTAATATCAAACGTCAAATCTACATTTTAAGGTGAGCAACATGTCAAAACCCATGATATTCATACCCGGCGCTGCGTTTCAATCTCATTGCGAACAAATCAATAAAGCATTCGAAAAACATGCAATCCCTTTTTATGCATACGACAACAGCCAAGCAGCACTTACCAAGATCGAAGAAACAGGAAGTCAAAAGCACATACTAGGCTCCTCCTGCGCTGGAACAAGCAAAGCAGAAGAAGTCATTAAAGCATTAACAACTGATCAAAAAAAACAACTGACTTTTTGGGCTACGCAACGGCAAGCGACGCAAGGGAAAATAGTAGCTAATGAAAAAGCAGTTGAGTTTTGTAATAAAAGTAAAGCAAAAGGGAAATACGCTAACGACACTGGCACTAAACAATCCATCGTTCATATGCTCAATAACCAAAAGGCTGGTTCTGGCTATCAAGTTAGACCAGACGTGATCGCAGATTCATGCGCTAAGAAAAGCATAGGCAATCACAGCAACGGTGATATACTTAAACTAGACATTCATGGTGTTGAGTCCACTGTTTTGTGCGCAGTAAAAGGTAAAGTATACTTTGACCTCAACGTCATAGCTGCAATGTATGAATACGCTGATGCAGATCAAAACCAACGCAACAACATGACCGGCGGCGATGTCTATGAATCCACGCCATCAACAACATTCAGCATAGATGATACAAGCAACGTTATCCTGCCATCTGGTGTCAGCCCCCATCTTCCCAAGACAAATAGCACATCAGATACACCAGCCACTAGCAAGCCAACAGCAGCGCAAATCATTGGTACAGTATTGCTAGCATGCACTGGTATCGGTCTCATTATCAGCTTAGTACAGCTGATTGTTACAGCAATACGCACATAGAGCCAACACAAACAATGACACTGATAACACTGCAACAGCAGGATTTCTACTTTGTAAGTTGCCAGAATTGCAGTCTAGCAGTGATCGGAAACTTTCACAGACCTAGGATCAAAGACTGGATATTAAAACAGCCTCACAAAGCACATTACAAATCCCGAACCCGCACTGAAATGGTATTGCAGCCAGACACCACAGTCACCTTAAAAACGCGTAACCATGCTGATATTAGCGACTGAGACTAGCGTAATACCACTTTATGACAAGAATCAAGTGATGCCATACAGTGCGTGGTCTTTGTAGTATGAACATGAACTTGTTGATAACACATTGATCATTTGACAATACATCATTGAAGAAGAAATTTTTTCTAAAAAAACACCAGTACGGTAGATTCTGCACATGGGTGAAAAAGTCATCAGCGGTATACTCTAGATATTATCCGCTTCAGAAGAATATCCATTAAAAAACTTAAACTCGCTAATTTGATACTTAGACCAGAACATGATCCGAACGCAAAGTACCTTCGTTCTAATTTTGGAGAACCTAACACCCCAATATTTGCGTACACTTCTAAAAGAAGATATGAAAACAATCCTCTGGAAGACAGAAAGGATTTGAGACATTTCCCAGGAAGCACTACCGATGAATTATATTCTGTCCCTATGCAATCTCAACTATCAAAAGCTTAAAATTTTGACTAGGAGACATCAATAAGAAAGCTTGTACTAAAAAACATTTACAGTTTAATATATGATGGACCCCATTGTCAAGACAGTTAGATGTCAGTTTTAAGAGTTAGAGTATCTTGGCATTAAGCAGCCTCCTTGGTCATATGTTGCTGATAGTATATTTCGTCTGGGGTTAGGTTACCCAGTGACTGGTGGGTTCGGCCCTGGTTGTAG
>JBDOIU010000009.1:0-15651 GCA_047404195.1 Coxiellaceae bacterium | reverse complement strand
AGTTGTCTGGCTACTTGGCTACGTGCCATGGGCAATACTTCGACGGCGACTGGGAATTGTCCAAGAACAGGCACGGCTTTCTTGCTATCGACAATGCAGATAAAGCGTTTTGCGAGACAAGTGCAAATTTTTTCGCCTGTCATGGCACCACCACCGCCTTTAATTAAGCGACCGTGTGGGTCAAACTCATCGGCACCATCGACATAGACATCAATATGGCTGTGAGCATTGGCAGGATCAACACGGATGCCCAGCCTTTCTAGTCGTTGTTGGCTGGCAGCTGAGCTGGCCACAACTGCACCCAACGTTGCTTGGATGCTCGGTAAGCAGTCTATTAAAGCATTGACTGTCGAGCCGGTACCAATACCAATCACCGCTTGGTTTCTGAGGTAGTTGAGTGCGGCCTCGGCAGCGTGTTTTTTTTCTTTGTTTTGTTTAGCCATCAACAGTCACCGCGTCAATAATTTGATCGTGTCGCAGTAGTGTCATTGGGTCAGGTTGTCGGCCGGCAAAGCGTTGGAAGAGCACATCAGGTTCTTCAGAGCCGCCTGGCTCAAGGACGCACTGTAAAAAGCGTTGTGCGATATCTTGGTTGAAGACACCATGGTCGATAAAGTGATAAAAAGCATCCACCGCCATGACTTCTGCCCATTTATAGCTGTAGTAGCCGGCAGCATAACCACCAGCAAAGATATGTGAAAAACTATTTTGAAAGCGGTTCGGGTTAGCAATGGGTGTGACACTGATACGTTGTCGTGAGGCATCCAGTACGGTTTGAATGTGATGTGGATCATCACTCACAGGCTGTTGGTGTAGTGTCATGTCAAAATGTGCGAGTTCCAGCTGTCTACACGTGGTCATGGCTGCTTGGAAATGGCGTGCTCGATGCATTTTATCTTGCATATCAGCTGGTAATACTTCACCTGTTTGGTAGTGTTTTGCCATCCGCTCAAGCACCGCTGGCTGCCAAGCCCAATGCTCCATAAATTGACTCGGGAACTCAACAGCATCCCAGGGAATACCGCTGATACCGGCAACATCTGGTACGTCTACGGTAGTGAGCATGTGTTGCAGGGCATGGCCAAATTCATGGAATAGTGTTTCAACTTCGTCAAAGGTGAGCAAGCAAGGACGCTCTGCTGTGGGTGGCGTGAAGTTACAGTTGACCAACGCGATAGGAATTTGGGTCTCACCAGCATGGGTGCGGCGTCTACCTTGCAGATCTGCCATCCAAGCCCCCCCATTTTTTTTCTCACGTGCGTAGCAGTCAAGGTAGCAGATGCTGCGACAGGTGCCCTCACTGTCATTGAGGCGGATGATACTGCTATCGGGATGTGGCGTATCGCTGTGATCAACTGTTTCGACTTGAATGCCAAAAAGTTCATTCAGCAGCCAATAAAAAGTATCCAGAACTTGTGCTAAAGGAAAGTAAGGTCGCAGTGTTTCCTGTGATACATCGTAGGCGGTTTGTCGATATTGTTCAGACGCATAAGCCATGTCCCAGGCATCTAGTGTTTCAATTTGCAGGGATTTGCTGGCAAATTCAGCCAGTTCAGCCAGCTCTTGTTGTGCTTTCGGGCGACTGGCAGCTACTAATTTATCCAGAAATGCGATCACTTCATTGGCGCTGTTGGCCATGCGCGTTGCCAAAGCGTATTCGGCGTAGTGTTTGAACCCGAGGGTGTTTGCCAATTGTTGTCGCTTTGTCAGAATGTTTCGCATGATGCTGCCATTATCGTGTTGCCCGGCACATGGGCCTGCGTCTGAGGCACGCGTAATATATGCGCGGTGCATTTGCTCACGTAATGACCGATCTTGCGCATGGCACATAACAGGATAGTAAATTGGCATATCCAGCTCAAAGCACCAACCCTCTTTGCTGGCATCTTGCGCTGCTTTTTTAGCTGCTTGTTGTACGTGCTCTGGAATGCCAGCCAGCATCGCTGCGTCTGTGACATGGCAATGCCATGCCCGGGTCGCGTCCAGTACATTGTTCGAAAATTGGTTGCACAATTGTGCGAGATCTTGCGAGAGTGACGCCACGGTTGCTTTATCAGCGTCTGGTAAATCAACGCCAGCAAGTCGAAAATCACGCAATGCATTATCAATGCTTTTCTTTTGAGCCAGCGTTAGCTCAGAAAAAGTGGCATCCTGGTGAATGACTGTATATGCATCGAATAGGCCGCGATGATGCGACAAGGTGGTGCTATATTCGGTGAGTAGTGGTAAGCATTGGTTGTAAACATCACGCAAAGCATCGCAGTTTTTGACGTGGTTAAGGTGAGATATACGTGACCAAAACTTTTCTAATCGATCATCTTGCTCTTCCAGTGGTGCAATCAGAGATGCCCAAGTGTAAGGCTGCACCGTCTCGAGCAAGTTGTTTAAGGCGGCCATATTCTCATTGAGAATCTGTTGCAGTTCAGACACAATTTGTGAGTAGTCGATATTGGAAAAGGAAGGTAGTTGCATGGTATTCAGCCTTGTAGCGAAAAAAGTAATGACTTCATTATAAGTAACTGATGTGCGGTCGGCAACGTCATATTTTTGGCTTGAATTACACCGCACAGATTGCTACTATTGCCATAAAATTGCGAGATTCTTTTATGCAGCAAACCACTTTATCGCGAGAAATCACTCTGTCTGGTCATGGTGTGCACACTAACCAAGCAGTACAAATGACGCTGAAGCCAGCCGAGCCTGGTTCTGGGCGCGTGTTTGTGCGCACTGATTTGCCGGGTCATCCTGAGATTTCAGCGCACATAGATCATCTTGATGCGAGCATTATGATGTCGACCGCTTTGCAGCAGCAGGGAGTGCAAGTACGCACCACTGAGCATGTTTTAGCGGCCCTGAGTGCGTTGCAGGTCGATAATGTTCGCATCGAGTTGACCGCGGTGGAGTGCCCTATCCTCGATGGCAGTGCGTTGCCATTCGTTGAGTCTATATTGGCTGCAGGCTTGGTGACACAGTCATCTCGCGCAGAGAAACTGGTTATTTTACAAGAGGTTAGGGTTGAGCTGGGCTCGGCATGGGCGTGTTTGCTGCCACATGCTGGATTTCGCATTGAGGCGACATACCAGTTTGAGCACCCTGCTATCCAGCCGACTCAGCAGGCGATTGTATTTGATCAGGATGGTGATCACTTCGAGCAGGCCATTGCTGCTGCACGTACCTTTGGTTTTCTGGCTGATTACGAGCGTGCAAAGCAGGCCGGTTACGCTTTGGGTTCTAGCCTTGAAAATACCATTGTTTTTGATGAAAGTGCCATGTTGAATGCAGAAGCACTAAGATATGACGATGAATGTGCGCGTCATAAATGTTTGGACGTGATTGGTGATTTGGCTTTGTTGGGGCACCGTATTCAGGGTATGTATAAAGGATTCTGTTCTGGTCACGCACTGACGGCGCAACTCATGCAGGTCTTGCTGCAAAATGAAGAGGCATGGTGTTTGCAGGTAGTGTAAGCCGAACTATTGTCGCCAGCTGAGCATCGATTGCTTTCAAATACGGTATTGCAAAATTGTGTTGTTATGTTACAATTCAATCATTAGGTAAAATTGAATTTGGGTGCGTACCGTGACTGCAGAGTTTTCATTTTTCAAAAGTTTTCAAGACATGTTAGATGCTTGTAAAAAAATTCGTTATCCAGGGAAGCATGATAAGCAGCTTGGTGCAGACGATTACGCGTCTATGCTGGCTGCTCTTGAGCCAGAATCGTTGCCAAAACATGCAAATGCACATGACTTTGCTGCTGCTGTTCTAAAGCTGTTTGCTCTAGTGGGTGGGGAAGCGAATGCTGTAGCTGTGAATGCTGTCGCTGGTATTCTTGTGCCCTTGTTTTGTATGCATGCATCTTCAATGCCTCCTCAGGAGGCCAGTGCGTCGTCACAAGCGCTAAAAGATGTCTATGATGGAGATCTGGAGCAGAAAAGACTGATTCAGCGTTTGTATGCCACAGTGCCGCTGGTTATGAAGTTGTATAATAATGAACGGTTTTGGCAGAATTATGCTGCAATTCAATACGAGGATGTAGGGGGGCATGGTCTACGCGACGCGCAGTGGTTTTTCAGATGGGTTTGCCACTCAGCTATAGTAGGTTGGGTGAGTATGCCATTGACTGCAGCTGGTTCTGTTGCTTTATTCACCTTGATGTTCACCAAGCTGTTGGCTGTGGCGGCAGCACCAGTGTTAGGTGCGGCTGTACTTGCTGTGGTGGCAGTTGTGTCATTGGCGGCAGTGATTGTTGCGCATGCTTTGCGTTGCTTTCAGCGCCAGCGACTATTGCGTGATGTTGATTCTGATGCACCGCTTGCGTCACTCACTTCGCGTGAGTTCTTGTTGACTAGCGCGCCTGATTTGACTCCGCAAGCTATTGAAGAGACATACCGTGGTAATAAATCGATTCAAGATGCCCTTATTTGTGCAGAGCGTTACAAGCAGCTGCCAACTAAGCTGAATTATGCGTTGGGCAGCTTGTTGCCGATGACGGTGAAAGAAAAGCAGGCTGGCTCTGAGGAGCAGAGTTGTACAGGCTTTTAATGCCGTAGCCAAATAGCTGATATTCTTTGATATCACGCCATACATCGCCATACCCTCGTTAAATTGTCCTATCTTGCGCTATCTTGCGGCCATATTGCGCCATTTTCCTTGCTGGGTATTGCTTGTCCTAGCAGCAGCTGTCCGTATTGGGGCTAAATTTATGTAGCTGGGCTGGGGTTTGCTTGACAAATGTGACTGTCAATAGTGCAATGTTAATATGTCGTTTCAAACCGAAAATATCAGATCGATGTGCTTATGCAGTTTATGAATTCTGATTTCATGGCGCAAGTGCTCAGGCACGCGCGTGTCATTTGGACTGGGGATGGAGACGCTGCCGTGAATGGTCTCATCTCTGTTGAGCAATATGCTCCACTAATAAGAGCAACAGCACCAAAAAAGATGCCACAATTTGAGGGCACAGATGGCCTTCTTAAGGCGCTAGAGGCCTTTCTAGTCGATGATAGCTCTGAGAATCAGCAGGCATGCGCCTTATTATACAAAATCTGCATAGTGCACTCTACATCACCAGGCATATTGTTGACATCAGAGCAGCAGCAAGCTGAGCATAAGAGTTTTAATGAAATGCAGAAGAAAGCCATGCGGCAGCTAAACCTTTTAGCTATTCAGTTGACGACTTACATCAAAGAAATGACGCCAGTTATTATCAATACGGAAGGCCTAGACATTAATAATCACTTTCATGATAACGTCAAGTGGCTGTACAAGTGGGCGATGCGATGCTGTCATCTGGGGGGTGGTACTTTTGCTGTATCGCTGCCATTGTCCGTGCTGGCGGGTGCTTGGATGTCATTCATGCATTTAGCACCAGCAGGCATCACTCAAACAATCATTTCTGCGACGCATATGAGCGTGGCAACACTTGGCAATGCCATGCCCATACCAGTGATAGCTGCTTTTGCTGTGTTGGCAGTATTGGGTTTGGCTGTATGCATTGCTGCTCATAGCAGTCATTGTGTCAAGATTTTACCAGCATTATCGCCATGTGCCAGTGAGAAGGGGGTAAAGTTGTATTTTGATCCGCCTAGTGAAAGCAAAATCGCAGATGATGTGGAAGAGCGGAAATTCAAGGTGCAGCGTGATGTCGTGCTGCAGCGAAAGGCAGCATTTGATGGTTTCGAAAAATTTAAAAAATCGTGTACAGGTAGCGCCTTGCTTTCGTTGCGTGACTTTCTGCGTGGTTCGAGCGGGTTAAAAGAGGGTGTTAAAACACAGCAGCCGAGCTGATTTAGTTGGATTGATGTGATAAGTTTGCCAGGGCAGCTTGTAGGGCTGGATGTGTGACTCGTGCTGCAGCGCCACCAATGATGGTGCGACTCATATCGGAAATGGGACGACAGCTTGGGAGTTGGCGTTTTTGTTTTGTTCTGCTTTTGACCCTTGGGCAAACGCGAATACCCACGCTTTCCACGCTGGCAAAGGCTGTTTCACGCGCTAGCGCAAAACGAATGTCGTTGCATAAGCCACGTAAGTGGGTCGCCCAGCTCGCCTTGTTGGTTTTGAGTATCACTTTTGAACGGCTCGGAGCGAGTATGTCGCAATGCGGGATCAGATGCTCTGGTAGCTGTGCTGTCACAATGTGTATCAGCGTCTGTCGCCATTCCACCTCCACCATCAGTCGGCTGATTTGGCTGGGTTTGATGTCAGCAATACTGCGCGCAGGGCGGTCATTGGTGTCAATAGTGTGTGTCATTTAGCTCAGCCATTTGCAACGTTGGTAAAAAAATAGTCCGGTGGCGGCAGTGGTTCCTTTTCAGCGAAAATTGTGCCACAATTGAGAGTCCTTTCGCCCACAACCTAAAGATACTGCCTCATGATAACAAAAGTCATTAAAAAACTCATCGGCTCACGAAATGAGCGTGTTTTGAGACGATATGGTAAAATTGTTGCGCAAATTAATGCGCTCGAAGCGGATATTAAAGCACTGGACGATGCTGCTTTGCGCGCGAAGACAGCAGAGTTTCGTCAGCGTATCGCGTCAGGTACATCGTTGGATGACTTGTTAGTCGAGGCCTTTGCTGTGGTGCGTGAAGCGGCTTGGCGTAGTTTGGGGCAGCGGCATTATGATGTGCAGCTATTGGGTGGCATCATTTTGCACCGCGGCAAAATTGCAGAAATGCGTACAGGTGAAGGTAAAACGTTGGTAGCTACTTTGCCATGCTACTTGAATGCTTTGTCTGGACGTGGTGTGCATGTGATTACAGTCAATGATTACCTGGCTGAGCGTGATGCAAACTGGATGCGGCCAGTGTATGAGTTCTTAGATTTAACGGTCGCCATTAATATTTCAGGCATGGATCCTGTGGCAAAACGTGCCGCTTATGCAGCGGACATTACTTACGGTACCAATAACGAGTATGGTTTTGATTATTTGCGTGACAATATGGCATTTAGCCCTGATATGCAGGTGCAGCGTGGGTTGCATTATGCGGTAATCGATGAGGTCGACTCCATTCTGATTGACGAAGCGCGTACGCCGCTCATTATCTCCGGGCAAGCGGAAGCTTCATTAGATTATTATGCCAAGATCAGGCCGATCATACCACGCTTGGTGAAACAGAATTCGGCACATGACACAAAAGAAGAAGACGTTGCGGAAGCAGATCGTGGTGATTACACCATTGACGAAAAGAGTAAGCAGGCTCACTTAACTGAGCAGGGGCATGAAGCCATTGAATCATTGCTGGTTGAGATCGGACTCATGCAGGATGGCGATACCTTGTATGACGTAAAGAATATCGCACTGCTACATTACGTCATGGCATCCTTGCGTGCGCACAGTTTGTTTCATCGTGATGTAGATTACGTGGTTAAAAATAATGAAGTGATGATTGTTGATGAGCACACTGGTCGATTGATGGCTGGAAGACGTTGGTCCGATGGTTTACATCAGGCTGTTGAAGCCAAAGAGGGTGTCACTATCCAAATCGAAAATCAGACACTGGCATCAATTACATTCCAGAATTATTTCCGCTTGTACGATAAATTATCAGGTATGACGGGGACAGCGGACACGGAAGCTTTCGAGCTACAGAGTATTTATGGTTTGGAGGTGATTGTTTCGCCAACAAATCGCCCAACACAGAGAGAAGATAGGCCGGACTTAGTGTTGTTGAATGAGGCGGCTAAGTACAAAGCTGTTGTGAAGGAAATTAAAGAGCGGCAGGCTAAGGGTCAGCCACAATTGGTTGGTACAGCGTCTATTGAGACCTCTGAAAAGTTGGCTGCGCTGCTCAAGGCGGAGGGTATCACACACGAAGTGTTGAACGCAAAGCAGCACGCGCGTGAAGCGAGTATCATCGCGCAGGCTGGTCGTCCTGGTGCAGTCACCATTGCAACCAATATGGCAGGCCGAGGTACGGATATTGTATTGGGTGGTAATGTCGAAGTCGAAATCGCTGAGTACGATCAACCATCAGAAGAAAAGCAAGCTGAGCTGCGTGCAGCTTGGGCTGAGCGCCATCAGGCTGTACTAGATGCTGGTGGTTTGCATGTGTTGGGCACAGAGCGTCATGAGTCGCGTCGTATTGATAATCAATTGCGCGGTCGTTCTGGGCGTCAAGGCGATCCGGGGTCCTCTCAATTCTACTTATCCATGGAAGATCACCTCATGCGTATTTTCGCATCTGATAAAATGCAGGTGCTCATGAAGCGCCTGAATTTTAAAGAAGGTGATGTGTTGGAAAGTGGTTGGTTGTCCGGTGTTATCGAAAAGGCACAGCGACGTGTTGAAGGACATAACTTTGATATTCGCAAAAATTTGTTAGAGTTTGATGATGTAGCCAATGATCAGCGTAAAATTGTCTACGAGCAACGTGGTCGATTGTTGCAGCAAGCGTCGGTCACTGATACGGTGGTTGGTTTGCAAGAAACGGTTGTTGAGCAGTTGGTTAATGAGCATATGCCAGCTGAAGGCATTGAAGAAGAGTGGGATATTGCCGGTTTGGTTCAACGTTTGCAAGAGCTACTAGCCCTCTCATTGCCAGTAGATCAATGGTTGTCAGAGGATGCAGCATTGGACAATGCAGGTGTGCAAGCGCGCGTGCTGCAAGCATTACAGGCACAGTATACTGAAAAAATGGCTTCAGTGGATGAGGTGCAGCGGCATGAGCTAGAAAAGGCTGTCTTGTTGCAGGTGCTTGATCAGCACTGGAAAGATCACTTGGCGATGATGGATCATTTGCGTCGTACCGTTTCCTTGCGTTCCTATGCGCAAAAGAACCCAGCGCAAGAGTATAAGCGAGAGTCATTTGATTTGTTCAGTGATATGCTGGACCAGTTCAAGCAAGAGGCAATATCATTGCTTATGCGTGTATCAATAGACGGTGGTTCAGCACCGAAATCTATGCCAACAGAAATTACCATGCACTATAATCAGAATGATGCTGCAACATCAGGTACAAATAACAAGTCCGCAGTAACGTCCAATAGTCCGATTAAAGTCGGGCGTAATGACCCTTGTACATGCGGTAGCGGTAAGAAGTACAAGCATTGCTGTGGTCGTTTGGCCCCAGCACGGGTTGATTAACGCTGAAAAGCCAATCATTTAAAATCGGAGTGGGTTTATTCTTGCCTCCAATGCTTGTGGTCGCCAAAACTCTGTCCGATTTGATGTGCAATGCCTCGCAGTCGCAGCATAGCAATTGTAACAAGACTGGATACAATGATGATGGGAAAAATATCTACCAACTTAAAGTGCATGAGCTGTGCTTGTGTGATGTCAGGCAAAACTTGCGATAATAAGTAATGGTTCAAGCACATCATGATGCCAATGAGGATGCTATACAGTGACAGTGAAATGCAGCAACCAAACCAGCTGAGTGTCAATGGTAAGCACTGTTGGAACAGCGCGAGTGTGCAGAAAATTGGTGTCAATGCCAACAGTGCACTCAGTAAGATTTTTGAGATCAATAGCTGTAATGCACCCGTTAGGCAGGCCATTAGACCAAATAATAATATCAGGATACCTGCTAAGAACATACTCAGATGCGTCAGAGATGATTCATGCCATAATCCAACACCCAAGCGAATCACTTGGGTAATGTTGTCTTGCGTTATTTCGGGTAGAGAGTGTGATGCAGCCAATGTTGAGCCCGAGAAAGCATTGGTGAGGTGCTGACAGAGATCATTCATGCCATCAAAGAAGAAGTGTAGCAGTGACGCATTAAACACATCCCAGTGTGTCACCAATAAAACAATCACCACAGTTTTGCATAGGCCGTGAGAGAGAATGCCCCATTGTGGTTGCATCCAGCCTTGCATAACTGCATAGCCTGTGACAATGATACATAATTGCAAGCAAATCATCAGTGGCCAGTATATCAATTGTGATAAGTGTTGATATGCCTCATGCACAAACCCGGTGAGTAAGTTATCCACTTGTGTAAATAGCTGTGGCAGGATATGGTCGTAGGTCCAGATCATGCTTGTGACTGCCAAAGCGTGCTTTCTGTAAAGCCAGCAGGTGCTGATGGCAAGATACAGCGTTCTAGTTCACCACCACCGGGGTGACAAGTCGGCAATGTTGGTTTGTGGCAGCCTGTTAAGCAGAGTATTGAATAACATATAATAAGGCGTGGTAATATTTTCATGAGTCTCCTTTGGGTACAAGAATAGCTGGGCGCTCTGCGGATCCATACAGTTGTTGTTATGTCTTTTTGTGATGATGGCTATGCATCACATAGCATAGATGTGGTAACACCATAGATAACAACTCAATTATGCATTAAATACATATTCGTACTACCGTATTTTTTGTGTTTGTAGCGTTTTTTCTAAGATTTCCTTAAGCCAGTGGTTGTATAATAAGTGATCTGTCGTTTAAGGCAAATTGGCCAGTGTGTTTATTGCTTGGGTTGTTTTGCATGAAAGATGAGTCAAATAGTGTGGTTGTTGTGAGGGTGGCATAATGCGTAAAAGTGAAGTTCGAAGTAGAAATAACTCGGAGGTCGGATTCGAATACCTGACGGGCGGGCATTATTTAGGCGATAAAGGGTTCGCGGACAAGATTTTGCAGGATGCAACTTATAAAAGTCATGGTTTTGTTGCGAATCGAACAACTGCTATTATTAAGCGTGACAGTGATAATTATGTTAGGAATGATCCCACGAGGACTTTGCATGTGTGGATAGAGTTTACTGCTGATTTGCAATACAAGGATTTTAAAATAAATTATTCTGATTTATGTGGTAAAGTCCCACAGGAATTATGGGGTTTAAGCGATGATAAGGTGCGGGGGATTCACGTGGGTGCACATTGGAATTTCTCAAGTAAGGCATTTAAGAAGGATGATAAATTACAGTTTGAAGCTTATATGTTTAATCGTGAATACCAAAAACAAAACAGTATTGATACAAATTCAGGCAAGTTGGATGCAGAGTTAATGTTGGTCAGTGCGCATTTGGTGTTGCTAGCCATTCGAAGATATCGCTTTTTTCGTGAACGAGGCTTGATCTGTCAAACTTTTACACGTGATGTTGTGCTGGTTTATAACCACTTGTGGGACAAATGCCAATTCTCACCGACTCAGTCATTTGATCGGGATGCTGTGAGGAATCAGATTAAGCTGTTTGGTTTGACAGAAGATAGCGCGCATGACTCCTTAAAAAAAATTCATGAGGATCAGTCCGTTATGGATCCCGAGAGTTTTAATCTGTATTATGTGCGAGATCCAGCGCCAACGTTTCAACAGCAGCAGAAAGAAAAAGCAGAAAAAGCAGCAGCAGCAAAAGCAGCAGCAGAGAAAGAAAAAGCAGAAAAAGCAGCAGCAGCAAAAGCAGCAGCAGAGAAAGAAAAAGCAGAAAAAGCAGCAGCAGAGAAAGAAAAAGCAGAAAAAGCAGCAGCAGAGAAAGCAAAACAAAAAAAGCAAGCAGCGAGTGATGCGAAAATAAAAATATTGAGTCGGCAGTCTGCTTATTTGAAGGTGAGTACGGTCACTATGGGGGTACTGGCATTAGCCAGTGCAACAGCTTCGTTGATGACTTATGAGCTGTCCCAGCCAGAGGCGGCATTGGCATTGCTGGTATTGACGATAGTGTTGGCTATTGCTGGCATTGTGACTGGTGTTGTAGACAATCGTGTGAGCCGGTCATTAAAGACGCTTGTCAATGATAGTCAGTCAGCGGTTCAATGCACACAATCTCCTGAGCTAAAACAAAAACACGGTACTGTCTAGCCCAACAAGCTGATATAGTGATTTCACCTGATACGGAGGAGGTGCTGTGCAGCATTCAAATTGGACGCAATATCATGCGCTGGCTAAGCATTGGACGCAAGATGTGGTCAATGCACTGCAGCGTGATAAGAAACGTTTATTCTATGGTTGTGGTATTTTATTAGTAATATGTTTACTGTTGTCGCTGGTACTGATTTCAGATTACTGCAAGCATCCGACATCGCTTTTAATTGTACACCAGCGAGATGATGGTTCAGTGTGGTTATCAGGGCCGGTATCTGCGCAGGCATTGAAGCCAACAAAGGCGCAAGTACAGGGTGATTTGGTGCGTTATTTACGCTTACGCTTGTCCTATGACGCCCAGTCATATGCATGGCAATATAAAACGGTATTGGCCTTGTCGAGTTCAACAATTGCGCATGAATACAGTCAGGAGCAAAATATTCAACAGGCCAATAGTGTCGTGCGACAGATGGGCTTGCGTGGAGTGAGACGTATCCAGATTAATGCTGTGACATTATTTAAACATTCACAAGATAAAAAAGAGTTTGGCTCTATGAGTGGTGTGAGTAATACGCCAATGGCGCAGTTGATTTTCCAGGTATGTGATCATCACTCACCATCAATGGCAGCAGAATGCAAGTTGCGGCGTGCATTGATAGCTTGGCATTATCGAGGCGTGCCAACTGATCCAGCAATGCGCTGGTTAAATTGGTCAGGTTTTGAGGTGACTTATTTTCGTGTTACAGATGTATGAGTCTCTCTTTATCATACTGTATTTTATGATTCAATCTGTTGTCATTTTACATCGCAGCTAGACGACATATTGAATTTCAGCTAAACTGCTGCTTTCTCTGTTTACGGCTATGCTGGCACGATTGAATGCGGCCCGGTTAGTGTAAATGGTTTTATATCATCAGTGTTATGAGGAAAGGTATGCTAAGAAGAACAGAGCAGGATAACGATCAGGAAAATTTGCAACTGATTCAGAAGGCGATAGCTAAGCGACAACGTGAATCCATGCCTTGTTCGCTTCGTTTCGCAGTGGGTATGCTATGCGTAACCGGTGTTGCTGTTAAGCTTATTTTGGCCATTGGTTTGCAATTGATAATAGGCGCTCGTAACAGTGACCCTAAGCCATATAAGCCAGATTATATTGATATGATAGGTGACTGGTATTATAGCAATCCTTGGGTTTTGATAACTGTTCAGCTGCTGCGTGAGAGTATTCAGCTGCCTACCAAAGCGATTGCTTCATATAGCCAAACACTAGCCATGCTGTCTTGTTGTAAGCGGGAGATTGGTCAATTAACGTTACCACCTTATGCTGTCGATATGAGTGATGAGGTATACATGAGGACAGTGCTGAAGTCCTTGGTGACACGAGAGACTGATATCAACGAGGATATGATCAAACACATAGCGTTAGAGCATGTAAAATCACTCATGAAAGAATTGTTTTCGAAGCATTTTTTTGATCACTCGCTGATGCAATTAATCACTGATTACCGAGAGGATATGCAACTTTATGATCATAATGATCGTCGTGTGCCGCACTCTGGTGCCCAAAAAATTCTACAGTTATTTAAGCATCTAGATCTTCGTGTGTATACGCAGTATGTTGCATCTAAAAAACTGTGTACCCCAAATGTTGTCAGTCATCGATCTCGACGTGGGCGGGGTTTGCAGCAGCCTCTCATGCTGATGCAGCAAGCAAACTCTCAACAGGAAAGGGATTTAAAAAAGCTCATACAGTATAGTCAGCCTGTGAGCTCTGCACTTCGTACGTTGCATCATTGTGCGAATGCTTATATTTTAATTATGATGGTCATTGGCTATTCTGCATCGGGATATAAGGCTGTCAACCTGATTTCACAAAGCCTTGCGCCAGATATCGATCCAAATAAAGTTGCTGTTTTTTTCTCAGCTGCGGCACTCACTGCAATATCCATATTTATGTCTGGGCCGCTGTTATTGAATAATCGTGGCAAACAAAAACCCATCACTTGGCGGAATGTTTGGACGCATTTGTCTGTCTATCGTGATGATCAGGAAAATAACGCATTATTATCAGGTCGTGGTGGTAGAGCAGCGCGAGGTTGTCTTAAAACCACGCTGCTGATGACGGGTAGAATCACTTATACATCGCTCAATGTCATGCTGGTGGCCAGTACTTTTTTTTATGTATACCTTCCAGACTGCAACCAGTATGGCCAATTTTTTTACGCTGTTGAACATGGATGATATCAGTCAGGAAGTCATGTCTTACATATTTCTCGTTACTTTACAGTTACAGCTTGGATTAAATGCATTTTCCCAGGTGCTGGTACCGGCGTTGCATAAAAATCTATATCATGACGTTTTGCATATGCTTAAAGATGAAGCACATATCATTTCTCAAAGCTGGCGTGCGGGGCGTGGTGCGGATCAATCATGCTGCCGCCACCTCTATGCTACTGGTTCTAAAGTAGTCATGTCAGTCTTGCCATTTTGCATGTTTGTATTTAGTTTGGCAGATATGTTCAGTAATGCATTGCAAGGGCCGCAAGTTATTTGGTGGTTATTGGATGTCTTTACAACCAAGTCATACCCTTGCAATTCAGATGCTGAACTCAACATAGTGAGTCAATCGGTGTTGAAGAA
This sequence comes from Coxiellaceae bacterium, assembly GCA_047404195.1. Lineage (GTDB taxonomy): Bacteria > Pseudomonadota > Gammaproteobacteria > JAJRRL01 > JAJRRL01 > JAJRRL01. The sequence continues at coordinate 1,274 of JBDOIU010000009.1, read as the reverse complement.
TATAACAATGCCTACTACAAGCAGTACATTGTCTGCGTGTCCGCAAGACCCGCAGCCAGCGTTGATGACCATCAGCAAAGGTACTTTTGCATTTTTGTTTGTTGTGCTGGGAAATATCAGTATGTCCCGTCGTTTTCTCAAAATGTTAACAGGTTGTCTGCATTCATTGGCAACGCAAGCAGATGTTAAATTAGTAGATCGCAGTGAAGAGGATAAAAAGGATACAGAGCGAAGCGCATACCCACCAATCCCGGGTACATTGTTTTAATGTTGGTCAGATAACGCCTTGTTTAGGATTGTGTGCTGCTGTCATTTTTGTGTGGTATAATCTTTTTCTTAATTACTAACGCTCAGTGTGTACTATGCATCAATCTGTGACCAGACAGCCGCCTGATTATAATCGTGCTAAATACCAAAAAAGCGCGATGATAAACAAGGACTTGCCAGAAGATATAGGTATTGAAGTAGCCTTTATAGGTCGTTCTAATGCAGGTAAATCCAGTGCATTAAATGTCATTACCGGTATTAAGGGCTTGGCTCGTACTAGTAAAACCCCTGGTAGAACGCAAATGATCAACTTTTTTTCACTTGACCGGGGTCGTTCGCTCGTTGATTTGCCTGGGTATGGCTATGCCAAGGTGCCTGCAGCAATGAAGCAGCGCTGGGAAAAGCATGTCAATCACTATTTGCACAGTCGTCAGTCTTTACGCGGTTTGGTGGTTGTTGTAGATGTACGTCATCCACTCAAGCCAATGGATCAGCAGGTGATTGATTGGGCTTTGGGTTCTGGCTTAGCAGTACATGTGTTACTGACTAAGGCTGATAAATTGAGTCGGTCTCAGGCCAAGCAGACGCATCATCAGGTTGTGACGGCATTGGCGCAGACGCACGGCGAGGGTAGTTGCTCTGTTCAGTTGTTTTCAGCGCATGAACGATCTGGCTACGAAGAGGCTGTCCAAGTTCTGAACGAATGGTTTTGTGATCATCCTGACAGTAAATAGATGAGTGGTTTTCTGATATGCTATTTTGACCTTGGCTAGGTAGCATTATCTTGTCCTCACTATTGGCATTTATGTTATGGCTGTCTATGGTTAGTGTGATGTCTATTGTGTTTGCATGAGGGAATGTTTAGATGAGACAAACAGTCAAAAAAAACATACAGCAAATATGAAGCCGCAGATTGGGCCTATCCTAATCGATGGGACTTTATTGCTGGCTTCCTTATTTTGGGCTTATTGGTTGCATTGGGCTGGTCTGCCAGGCACATGCTGGGT
>JBDOIU010000008.1:0-131853 GCA_047404195.1 Coxiellaceae bacterium | reverse complement strand
GTCATGGTTAAATTGCTGACTGAAAGCATGCTTCCTCCGCACAGTGCCAATAAAAGATGGCTATCATATCATCATTCCGTGATATTTGCGAGCCAGAATCGAATAAGTCAGTGCACAATTCACGACCACATGAGCAAGCAGATGATGACAAGCACCTCTTACAATACTACCCAACCTTATTGAATCCAAAGCATACCTATAGGAGCAAGGTAGAGCCATGTGTACTCATACCTAGCACGCTAAAGTAGCCGTTGGTATTACTGGTTCACAATCAACAGGTACAGCAGGTACAGCAGATATTGTACTGGCGTTTATTTGCTGATTAGAAGGCAGTGACTGTGCAGCATCAGAGAGAGTGGCAGTTGTGACGCCAGAAGTAGCATCAGCTGGAATACTTACCTGTTGGGCGGTTGGCCATTGTGATGACGCACCGAGCTTATGTGTAGTCGTTAGCGATGATACAGCAGTCGGGTCAGAAACGGTAAAAGCAGGAACACGCGCAAAATCACCATTGCGTGTCTTACCAATTCGACACAATGCAATGACTGAAACAATGGCTAAAACAACACCAAAAACACCCAGCGCGATGAATGCATCATTGGTTGGCACTGATAGTAGCGCTACGAATGAGTGAAACGTCATGTCGTGAATCTTAGAAATTAAAGCGCAGGCAGACACAGCAACTATTATTGCCGACAGCTTAATTGTAGCGTAAGGCCAACGTGATCTACTCGGTGAGACTGTCGCATTTGTTGCATAGCTGAGATGATAGTTATCTGATGATGTTGGTGGTATGGCTGCACGCATACATGCCCCTCACTTTGCTATTTATCCTAGCATCATACCACCGAACACAATCAACCGCAAGCACGCTAAAGCATTACCATGCTTAACACGCATCATCGGGGATCAGTGAAGTAACACCCCAATCCATTTACTGCTGCGTACTGATTCAACATAGAAATATCCGATTGCTTATTACGATGCTGGCCACTGGACCCCCCTTCTTGCGAGTCAGTATCTACTAATCTTAAAAGGATCGGGCATTCGGCCATATTTGCAGAGCCACTCAACCTATCGTGCATATGTGATAAATCACTTCCTCCAAGGGTTTTTGCAAACACTTTAGAAAAGCTATCTGACGAGCTTTTTTCATTTTTGCTCTGAGCAATAACCACTGCTGCAATGATAGCGATGGCAATAACAGCTACTGCAGCAATTGCAATACCAACGACTGCACCAGGATGTGCTGAAGAGAATTGAGCAACTGAATGAAATGCATGTGTAGACCACTGTGCGATATCTTTACCAGCATGCTGCAACCATGCGCCTGCATTTTTAGCGGCTTCAAGCACCCACTTATCCATAGCTGCACCACCTTTGTGTATAGCACTAAACATTTCTGTCAAAAACGGTGAACCTGCAACCGTCAACGGATCTACAGTGCCTGCATATGCTGTTAAGCCAACACCTGTACCTGCCAATACACCCGCCGCAGCAAACCCCAACCCAATGTCAACTTTGGACCTTTTTAGTGGCTTTTCTTTCCTATCTTCCACCTTAAGTCCCACAAAATCATCAACCAGCTTTTGCCTTGCTCCCTGGTACCAACCTACTTTTGACATAATAACCCCCTCAAATTAAAGTTTAAATAAATTGCACCGCATGATTAAACTATCAATCCAACCTACTTTTTGTTTTTTTTGCATTTCCTAGTATAGTTATTGTACAATTACTGAGCCAAATGTCAAGCATTTTTGTGTTTTTTTAACTAAATTGTTGTACGAGCGGCAATCACAGCAAAATCAACGGGTTAACAGCTACCCACACCCAGACTGCCTAACCAACACAGCAATACCGCAAGTCAACCCAAGAAAACACGAATGCATACAAACAAAAACAGCACCCGTGGGTGCTGTGCTTTATCGCAAAAATAAGTACTTAAAGCACCGTAGAAATTTTTGGACATATGTGGCTATTGTCATTACCCTCAACAAATTTATGTGCCTTACTTTGGCTTAGACTTACATGCCGTGCAACCACTGCTGCAGTGATAGCGATGGCAATAATAGCTACTGCAGCTACTGCAATAGCAACGACAACACCAGGATGTTCAGAAGCGAATTGAGCAACTGAATGAAATGCATGTGTAGACCACTGTGCGATATCTTTACGAGCATGCTGCAACCATGCGCCCGCGTCTTTACCAGCAAGCTGCAACCATGCACCTGCATTTTTACCAGCTTCAAGCACCCAATGGTTCATAGCTGCACCACCTTTGTGTATAGCACTAAACATTTCTGTCAAAAACGGTGAACCTGCAACCGTTAACGGATCTACAGTGCCTGCATATGCTGTTAAGCCAACACCTGTACCTGCCAATGCCAATACACCTGCTGTACTACCCAACCCAATGCGAACCTTTTCAGCTTTTGTTAGTGGTCCCTTTTCAACGAGATCACCTGAAATAACGTACTCACCTTCCACTCTTTCACTTTTTGACATAATAACCCTCTCAAATTAAAGTTTAAATAAATTGCACCGCATGATTCAATCATAAATCCAACCTGCTTTTTGTCCTTTTTGCATTTCCTAATACAATTATTGTACAATAGTTGAGCCAGATGTCAAGCATTTTTGTATGTTTTTTAACAAAATTATCATTTGAGTGGCAATCACAGCAAAATCAACGGCTTAACAGCTACCCACACCCAGACTGACTAACCAACACAGCAAACCTGCAAGTCAACCGCAAGCAAACACGAATACATGCAAACAAAAACAGCACCCATGGGTGCTGCTTCTTTAAGGAAAGGTTAAACACCTACCGGATGATGTTAATATCCTAGTTGCTTCTACTTTCATCTCTGCCAGAAACAAGTGGGAAAAAAGGAGTTTTTTCTTTTCGTACACACACAACTATGACAATCAACAGAAAAATCATGCCATTAACAGCTGTCATCACGCAAAAAATAAATCAGTTGGTAGCTTATATTCAATGTATGACGCCAAAGGTGATGATCACACATAAATCAATCAGATTTTTATGCGACATAATCACATTTAAATCAGAGTCTTAAGCAGGCGGAAAGTCTGGCCCATTACCTTCATCTATGGCAGCTTGTTGATCTGAAAGTATGCCAGCCGTTGCAGCCCTTCTAGATGAGTTGTCGTACTTGTTTCGAGCTTGAGCTTTACTCACACATGCTACCAGTGCTGTGATCACCGCTGCTGATATCGCTACTGCAGTTAGCGCAAAACCAAGCAAACCAGGATGTGCACTAGACCACTGCGCAAACAGACTGGTTGTATGCTGAACCAATGTGCCGATGCTTTTGATTGCGCTGATTAAGCAGTGTTGAACAGGCTGTATGTTCACAGCAATGACAGTGCCTACCAATGCCAACGCGCCCAATGCGATGGCAGCAGACTCATCTGGGTTGCTTGAAATATAATGTCTAACGGAACCAATAGCGCGAGCACAGCAAGGCGCATGCTCAGAAGAAACCCTTTCAAGGAAATCGGCAGTATTATGGCCAGCGTCAATCGCTTTATGACCGACTTTAATGGCTCCGCGCTCAAGGAAATCGGCAGCTTTATGACCAGCTTCAACTGCTCTGCGCCTAAGATTGAAGATATTAAGAACAACAGCCACCCTTGCCATGACTGGTAGATTGTTAGGCCTTGCGCCTTCATTATCTCTCATGGTCGTAACCCTTGCGCCTTCATTATTTCTCATGGTAGTAACCCTTTGTTTTTACCGTAGCAATCATTAGGGTACCACAACCCGCTCACGGTGACAACAATGATATCACTGGAAAGCACCCTAGACATGAAATGGGTATCTAATGCGTACAGGCATAATAACGCCAATAAGCAAACACAAGCTATGCACCGATTACGAACTATAAATAGCATCATGGCTACTGGCAATACGAAACAGATACACCGAGATCATGATGTGTAAGATATAACAAAATACACGCCTCCATAAATCAAGGCAGTCAAAAAAAAACAGCACCCGTGGGTGCTGCTTAATAAACGCTGATGTCTATAGCTCTAGACTCTGACTAGTGTCAGTGACTGTGACTGTGACTGTGACTGTGACTGTGACTGAATGTGCATGGAATGATAGGCAGGTAGTGTTGTGAGCAATCGATTGCCTTCTGATGTATGACTGACTTCACTACGCTGCTTGCTTTTCGCCACATGCACAATCGCAGCAATTGCTGCCGCAAGCGCTGCAACTGCAACTACCGCAACACCAATAGCAGCAAGTTCAGGCACATGCGATGAAGCAAATTTTGAAAATGCATCAAAAAATGGTGATAGACCTTGCTTAATATCATCGAACTTTGCAGCAACAACCACTAATCCCAACACACTGACCGCTGCAACAAGAGCCGAACCGATTGCTTTATTTTTTACTGTCATAATAATTACCCCTCATGAAATATCAAAACATAATAATATTGTACCATAAGAAACCACAAACTGCAAAAAGATACTTGTCCCTGCAAGGGTCGGGACATGCAACCAGACACTTACCCTACAAAAACAAACACTTAGCACCGAATCAACGTACGTCATTTTAAAAAACAAACTTTATTTTACTGATTTTTTTTGCTGTGTGACCCGCCTATCTCTGAAACCATATCATCAATATTATTTTTCCTTAAGTTTTCTCACTGAAACATCAATCACATACAGTATACATTGTGCAGTGTGGCAAATAGTGGTGAAGGCAATAAGCTATAGTTTAATCATTGTTAGCACGCACAGTGTTGAACAACACTCAACTTACCAGTAGCATGCATGCCCCTTGGGCTCAACAATACAAATGCCACAATATGAGTATGCATCAACATACATTAAAAAAGAGGTCTATATGACAGTCAACAGCCATCAACAACCACACTTAACGCTCACCGAATGGTTATGCCTGACTGCGTGCGGCATCATACCATTTGCTAACGATATCTTTACTTCCGGTTTACCAGCAATGGCTGATTTCTTTAAAACTGATCACATTGCCATAACCCTATCCGCTTTCATGGCAGCATTGGCGATTGGCCAATTACTCGCAGGCCCTATCTTTGATCGATTTGGACGTCGCAAGCCCTTGTTGGTCTCACTGTGTATCTATTTGCTGGGCTCATTTTGGCTTACACAAACCAACGACTTCACACACTTTTTATTTGCACGTTTTATACAGGGTATAGGAGCAAGCCCAATTTTGATCGGCATCATCGCTTCACTGCGTGATCGCTTCCAGGGGCACGAATTAACTTGCGCCTTAGCAAAGCTAATGGCCATCGTTGGTATATCACCCTCTATTGCACCCATGATCGGTTCAGTATTGACACAGACTGTCGGCTGGCGCTCTAACTTTGATGCCTTACTTATTCTTGGCATAATTTATGTTGTCGTCCTCACATTTTTCTTCAAAGAAACACAACAGACTACCAATCACAAAGCATTGCACCTATTCACTTTCATTAAAAATATTAAAACACTGCTCAAAAATACAATTTACACAAGCTGCATGCTTGCAGCCGGCTTATCATATGGAACGTTCTTTTTATATTTGGCCGTCAGTCCTCATTTCATCATTGCTGATTGGGGCTATCCACCGCTTGTGTTTGGGTTATTAGGTCTTTTTTATGGTCTGATCGTTTTTATATCTGCCATGCTGATACCTAAATTAGCAAAACGATATGGCACTGTCACAGTGATGATAGCAGGTGCATCAGTGCAAATACTCGGTACTGCCTTGATTGCAGTAGCCAGCCTTGTTGCTAGCAACTCAATTGCTTCACTGGCACTCCCAATGATTTTGGTCACGATCGGCTTTGCCGCCATACGCCCTCTAGGTCTCTCAGCAGCACTACAACAAACACCCACGCAGCTAACAGGGCTGGCCAGTGCGCTTTTTAATCTTTTTATCTTTGCTGGTGCCGCACTCGTCATTGGCTTCAGTGGCTATATCGATGATCAATTAATCGATACAGGGCTACTGATGACCGCTATAAGCCTACTATTGTTGTATATCACTTTGCAGTTGAGACGATACCAACAAGCAAAAAATACTTAGCTGATAAGAATAGATTGAGCTAATTCGCTATGATGGCATCTCATTGGACCGAAGTGTAACGCCATCATGTATCGAGCCGCGGTGTACCGTAACCATGGTGTTCACTGTTGTTGCTGTCAAGCAGTAAATTCTCAAAAATATCACTATTACTCGCTTTTGCTTGAAAATGCGCATACAATCCTCCTATAACACACGCTATAACAAGGACTGCAGTAACCACAGCAACACCAATAACGAGGCCACCAAACAGCTCAGGGTTAGATGAAGCAAAGTTAGCAATCTCCCGAAAAAGATGTGCTAGCCCATTTGCGATATCCTTAGTAACATGTTGCATGCTATCATGCATCCATGTACCCGCAGCATTAAAAGCCTGAGCGATACCATTGCGTACATCATCACAAGCGCTGCTACCAACAGCACCAAAAAAAATGATCACCGCACCTGTACCAATAAAAGCTTTAATAAAATGTTCATGTTTTTTGCTCATAGCATCACTCCGACTTTAACTCATACCTTGTTATTAATTGTAACACATTACCCCCAAATAACCAAGTCACTTCGATTCCACACACTGGCGCTTAGACGCCAAATAGCAGCTTTATGTCGCCATAACAGACCATTATGCGCTAAAATCATCAACATGGAAAATAATCTGCTCCTAGAAAAATCGCAAAACCCACCCCTCAACCCAAGGCATCCGCCTCAACTCATCCCAGCGCCCAGCATTTACACATAACAGAATAACAGAAGAGATTGCCGCCAGTGCGCATTAGCGGTACAATGCTGCCTGAATCATTGCCCCAAGGAATGAACCATGACTGCTGAAGCCACTGCACGCTCATTGCGCGTGCACATTAAAACACATGGCTGCCAAATGAATGTCTACGACTCTGAAAAGATCGTGGATGCATTGGGTGAGCGTTTTACGACACAACTGACTGATTTACCAGCAGAAGCTGATTTGCTGATTTTGAACACCTGCTCCATTCGAGAAAAGGCACAAGAAAAAGTATTTGATCAGCTTGGCCGCTGGGAAAAAGCACACCGCAACAAAGAGCACGCCCCCATTATCGCTGTGGGCGGCTGTGTGGCATCACAGGAAGGCAAAGCCATCCACCAGCGTGCGCACTGCGTCAGCATCGTGTTTGGCCCACAAACACTACACAGACTGCCGCAAATGGTCGATGATATTCTCAGCAAACGCACTAAACGCGCCATTGACATCAGCTTCCCAGCCATCGAAAAATTCGACAATCTCCCCAAGCCGACAGCCAATGGCCCCTGCGCCTATGTCTCCATCATGGAAGGCTGCAGTAAATACTGCTCTTACTGTGTCGTACCCTACACACGCGGTGAAGAAATCAGCCGCCCCTTTAACGATGTCATGATCGAAGTGATGCGCTTAGCTGAGCAAGGTGTGCGCGAAATCCACCTCCTGGGTCAAAATGTGAACGACTACAGGGGTAGAATGGACGATGGCGACACTGCCGATTTAGCACTGCTTGTACATTACATCGCTGCACTGGATGACATTGATCGAATTCGCTTCACAACATCACACCCAACAGCATTTGGCCAAAATCTGATCGATGCTTTTGCAGAGGAACCCAAACTGGTCAATCATCTACACCTACCAGTACAATCTGGCTCTGACCGCATTCTTGGACTCATGAAACGTGGATACACTGCCCTGGAGTATAAGTCCATTATTCGCAAAGTGCGCGCTGTCCGACCTGATATCAGCCTGTCAAGCGACTTTATCATTGGCTTCCCGGGTGAAACCGATGCCGACTTTAGAGCAACTTATAAACTAATCGAACAAATTGGCTTCGACCACTCATTCAGCTTCATTTACAGCCGCCGACCAGGCACGCCAGCCGCCAACCTACCCGATGACATACCCATGGCAGTCAAAAAAGAGCGTCTTCAGGCAGTGCAAGCGCTGATTAACAAGCAAGCACAGCAGATCAGTGAGCAAATGTTGGGCACCATTCAGCCCGTCTTGGTCAATGGCACCTCGAAAAAAGACCCACAGCAACTGAGCGGGCGCACTGAAAACAATCGTGTCGTCAATTTTTCTGGTCCCAAAAGTTTGATAGGACAGACAACAATGACTATGATTACTGAAGTGTTGCCCAATTCACTGCGAGGTGAGCTACAAGATGCGTAGCCCCTGGCCATTTTGTAGGAATTGATTTTGTCAGATTCAAAAATAAAACAGCACCTTACTTTATCTCCCGATGACACGGACCGACTTTCTAACCTGCGTGGTGAACTAGACAGCAATTTACGACATATTGAAGCGCGCCTAGGTGTCGATATATACGCACGTGGAAACTATTTTCAAATCATTGGCTTGCCTAAGTCGATTCTACAGGCATCCAATTTATTGGAGGAGTTGTATATGCAAACAGAAAGTGGTACCGCCGTCACGGAGGTCGATGTTAATTCACTGCTCCAACAAGTCAGACAACCCAATGCAACCCAACCCAATATTCCACAACACAGGACGCTCACCGCTGGTAAAAATGTGATTTCACCACGCACACCCAATCAGGCGTATTATATCGATGCCATTTTAAGACATGATATCAACTTTGGGATTGGCCCATCTGGAACGGGTAAAACATTTTTAGCAGTAGCCGCTGCGCTACATGCACTGGACATGGGGCAATGTAATCGTATCATTCTATGCCGACCAGCAGTTGAAGCAGGTGAGCAACTGGGCTTTTTACCGGGTGACTTATCTGAAAAAATTTCTCCGTACCTACAACCGCTATACGATGCGTTATTCGATATGTATGGAGTCAATCGGGTTGACCAATTAGTCAAAAAAGGCGTGCTAGAAGTCGCATCACTCGCCTACATGCGTGGACGCACACTTAGCGACTCATTTGTTATCCTAGATGAAGCACAAAATACCACACAACAGCAAATGAAAATGTTTTTAACCCGCATTGGCTTTGGCTCTAAAGCTGTTATTACAGGTGATATTACACAAACGGACTTACCGCGACACCAAGGATCAGGCTTGCGACATGCTATTCGCCTGCTACAAGAAATAGAAGGCATTAGCTTTACATTTTTCAAATCAAACGATATTGTGCGGCATGCACTGGTACAAAAAATTATTCACGCTTATGACCACGAACAGTAGCGGTATCGATATCACCATACAAGTTACCAGCCAGCATGCTCTGCAGCCTGATCCTGACTTTGTAAAAAACACCTTACACCGTGCACAACAGCAGCTGGGAGATGCGAGACAATATGCTGACCACGAGATCACTGTACGCTGTGTAGATGAACTGGAAATGCAAACCCTTAACCACCAATTCAGGCAAAAGAACAAGAGCACCAACGTCTTGGCCTTTCCAACTGAGACACCACCAGGGATGCCCATTGAATCACTGGGAGACATTGTGTTATGCATTCCGGTAATTGCGCACGAAGCCAAAGAAGCCAACATTGAATTTGACGTTCGCTGTGCACACATGTTGATTCACGCATACCTGCACTTACAAGGCTACGATCACCAAAATGATGCAGAGCAAGCCGTGATGGAAGCCCATGAATCCAGGCTGATGCGTAGTCAAGGCTACCCCAACCCCTATTCAACACACTAGAGACTTGCTGACAACAACCACATTTGCTATAATAAGTTAAGTTACAGCAGCAAGGTTCACATGTCAGCCCCACAATCACCCATCAAACAAATCTGCAACCAGCTACTGAAGTGGCTGCGCCGCGAACCGACCAGTCGCCAGGACTTCAACTCACTGCTCGCTGAAGCAAAAGATAATCACCTTATTGACGAGTATGCACATAAAATGATTGAAGGCGTACTCAAAGTGACCGACCAACATGCGCGCGATATCATGATTCCACGCGCACAAATGATCACCATCAATGCCAGCAACAGCTGTGATGAAGCAGTTCCAACCGTCATTGACTCCGGCCACTCGCGTTTTCCCGTTATTTCTGATAGCAAGGACCATGTCATGGGTATCTTGCTGGCAAAAGATTTACTGCGTGCATCACAAAAAAATAATACAGATATCACCCCACTTCTGCGTCCAGCCACATTCATTCCTGAAAGCAAACGCTTGGACATTTTACTGCGAGAATTTCGCAGCAAAGCCAGCCATATTGCTATCGTCGTCGATGAGTATGGTGGCGTTGCAGGATTAGTCACAATTGAAGATGTGCTTGAGCAGATTGTAGGTGACATCGAGGATGAGTATGACAACTTGCATGATAGCCAACACATTAAAAAAATAAGCCACGATGAGTATACTGTGCATGCACAGACGCCAATAGAGTTTTTTAATGCATACTTTGATACCGTCTATCCTGATGATGAGTTTGACACAATCGGTGGCCTCGTCCTGAAACGTTTTGCTCACTTACCTAAAACCGGCGAATCGCTGACTTTTGACAACTTTCAAGTCACAGTGCTCAGTGCCAGCAAACGCCGCATTCATTTATTGCGCTTCAAAAAAAAAATGCCTCAGCTTAATAATCCAATCACACGCTACGTGCTATCACTGTTTGCCGGCAGCATTTTTCCACTGGCATTCGCACCATATACAATGTGGCCACTCGCACTCATTGCAATCGGCAGCCTCTATTACTGCTGGCGAACCAGCCAAAAGTCAATTGAGGCAACTGTCTGCGGATTACTTTTTGGCTGTGCCGCTTTTGCCATAGGAACAGGTTGGGTTTTTCATAGCATTCACCACTTTGGCGGTGCGCCAACCATGCTGGCGTTGGCAATCACTGCCCTGTTCGTCTTACTTTTTGCAGTACAATTGGCTGGCTTTGCATGGCTTTGGTACCGCCTTTTCAATAAAGCATCTCAACCAATACAAGTCGTATCATATGCCTGCATGTGGGTGATGTTCGAGCTACTGCGCAGCCACTTATTCACCGGCTTTCCATGGTTGCTGGTTGGAGATACCGCCAGTGCTGCACCACTTTCTGGGCTCGTGCCAATTTTCGGTGTTTACGGCACCAGCCTTCTCATCACAATAGCCTCAGCAAGCTTAGTTATAATCTGCCAAAGCAAATGCTGGCGGCAGCAACTGACGCTCATTGGTTGTATCGGCGTATTGTTTATTTGTAGTGCGTACCTACAAACAATTCGCTGGACGAAGCCAATCACCAATAGTCAAGCCACATACGCTCTCTTGCAAGGCAACATCCCCGTTCAAATGAAATGGGATGAAGCGCAAACACTGCATACACTACAAACCTATCTCACACTCACGCGACAGCATTTGCAACAGGACATCATTATTTGGCCTGAAACAGCAATCCCAGCATATGATGTCAGTGTCAGCACATTTCTGCATGAACTGCATCAGCTTGCTAAACAACATCACAGCAACCTACTAACGGGTATTGCACACTATGATAGAAAGCATCAGCGGAGCACAAATAGATTGCTACTGCTTGGCAATCAAACTGGCCACTACGACAAGGTAAAACTGGTTCCCTTTGGAGAATACCTACCCATGGTACGCTGGTTACAACCCATTTTTCAAAGCATTGGTATGCCGATGTCTGGCTTCAGTGCTGGCACCACACAACAGCCCCTACTGCGAGTCAATAAGCAAGCTGTTGCCACATTCATTTGCTATGAGATTGCCTATCCAGCCTTTGTACGTGCCAAAGCAAGCGGCGCCAACTGGCTGTTAGTGATTAGCGATGATGCTTGGTTTGGCCACTCAGCTGCAGCGGCACAGCAACTGCAGATTGCTCAAATCCGAGCACTCGAGTCAGGTAGACCAATATTATATGCCAACAACAGCGCTATCACTGCCCACATCTCAGCACAAGGCACCATCATCAAAGCATTAGCGCAAGATCATCGTGGCGCTCTCACTGGCAGACTGACCCCCTATACTGGCCAAACACCTTTAATGCGACTTGCGCAGCACTTTTGGCTGTACTGCATTGCCAGCCTACTCATTATTTGCTTATTACTCAATCAAAAAAGAAAATTCAAAACAATTAAAAAATAACTTATAACCAAACAGCAACCACGGCCATCATTAAAAAGCCAACCAAAACAAGGTTAAATCGCTTTAAGTTGCAGCATTTATCAACCATCACCGCTCGCTTGAGTCCATGCAGCGTACCCAAATAAAGGAACGTTCCAGCAGCCAGAGACATCAAAATAGGCGTTGTGAAGATATACTCACTCAGAATTTCATAGTGATCTAAGTACTGCCCGACAATAATACCCAAGGGTGCCATCAGACAGAAAATGACAAATAAAGAGATAGCAGCACGTGATGACAATGGACTCTTATTTAGCTGTACTGATAAAGCAAAGCTGGCCGCCCACTTATGAGATACAATCGCCAGGAAAACCATCATACTCAAACCAAAAGAGCGAGACACCCCTAGTGCAGCTCCAGCAATCAAACTATGAATAGATAATATCATTGCTGCAATGATCGACAATGACGTTGGACCACGACAATCATGCTGCTCCGACGCAGAGTGCGCGCAGTCAATCAATTTCTGTCGATGCACTTTTTCATAAATTTCGCGACTCACATGCTCTAAAGATAAAAGTATCAGAAACATAATACCAGCAATCAGCGGTGCGAGCGGATATTTTACATGCAAATGCGTGAATTGAGTATTAGCACTGACAAGCATATGCATTAAGCCAGCACCCAAAAACACACCAGAAGCCAAGGCCTCACCAGCAGGAAACTGCTTGAGACGACCATCTTTGGAGCGCTGATGAAATGGATAAAAGCCCGCAGCCAAGCTCAGCAGCAAGATGACAAAGGCAGAAAAGAACTTTAATTCAAAAACTGGCATCACGATCACCGAAAAAAATGTACATATTATATGCTGTCGAAATTACTGTCAACAATAAAAAAAAACAAACCTCGACGCAAATCTGATCAAAAATCAAGCGAACCTTGATTTAACGGACATTTTTTTTGCCACAATATTATTTGCTTATTACATATGGAACAAAGGTTATGACATCTAATGATGCTTCAGAATCACAGAAACGCATCAGCTTCCCAATCATACTCTTGATTGTAACAAGTGCACTATTTTATGCCTATGAGTATGCGCTCAGAGTTGCACCAAATAAAATGATACATTACATAATGCATCAATTTGCTATCACCAGTGGTACTGCAGGCCTGCTCATTTCTCTTTATTACTGGGTTTACGCACCCCTACAGCTTGTGGTTGGTATACTGACCGATTATTTTCAACCGCGCAAAACACTGGCTTGTGCAATTATATTTTGTGCAATTGGCTCACTACTTTTCCCTACACCCAGCAGCTTCACACTCACTGCAATGGGTCGCATCATCATTGGTGCGGGAAGCGCATTTGCGTATGTCGGCGCACTGGCCATGGCAAACAAATGGCTAAATAAACGTATATTTACCTTATTTGCAGGTATTCTAACCGCGCTGGGCATGCTAACGGGCATTGTCAATGACATTGAATTACCCATTCTCATACAGAAGTATAGCTGGACACAGATATTCTTTGCTGCTGCCTTGTTCGGCGTCGCCCTACTGCTGCTACTTAAACTGGGCTACTGCCTAAAAGACCGACGGCACTTAATCAGCCATCAACATGAAGCTCATGACAATTGGAAGCAAACCATAACAAACTATATCCAGATTGTTAAACGAGCTGATATGTGGTTTGTCAGCATCATTGGTAGCCTTTTATTCCTGTCATTATCTTTGTTTGGTGAATTTTGGGGCCCCAGCATTCTCAGCGCCAAATACCATATATCAATTCAAGCATCTTCTGAAATCAATAGTTTTATTTATAGTGGTTGGCTGATTGGAGCGCTGCTTCAAAGCCTTATTTTTAAATTCCAACCTTGCTATAAAAAGAACTTTATTGTTCAATCAACGCTGTCGTTCTTAGCCATACTCACCGTGATATTTTTTAAAACAAGTATACTGCAAAGTGAATGCTTACTCTTCATATATGGTTTTTTTGCAAGTGTGGAGATTCTTTGCTTCACTTATGCAGTTGAAGCCAATGCTGATAGAGGCACTGCCAGTGTGGTTGCATTTGTCAATCTTATTGTCATGCTGTCAGGCGCATTGTTCCAGCCATTTGCTTCGGCCCTGCTCGATCAAACCTGGTCAGGCAAAATGATCGGGGACACGCGTTATTACGCCTATACCGACTATCAACATGCGCTCTACTTTTTACCGATTTGTGCACTGATCACCATCTGCTTATGCTTATATCTGCCCAACAGAAAGTCCGGTGACAATTTTAATACCAACAAAGCAGACAATAACAAATGAGCTTTAAACAGATATCGCTATGCGACATTCTCACAAGTTAACGCTGACAATCGATCCTCGACGCTGCTCGAATCTGGTCTCACTGCGAACTCTTGTGCCCAACAGTCGCTTATTAATGATGCATACTCTGCAGGTGTATCATCCGGAATAGACTCACGCTTACCCGACATGACCCACATACCAATCAGACTGGCTGTCGTTGCTTTAGCCCAAGGCGCTTTTCTTGCCGCAATTTCCCATAAGATAACGCCGAGGCTATACATATCACATGCATTTGTATAGACACAATCGGGATCACTCATCAATTCAGGCGCCATCCATGCCAATGTTCCAACCATACCTGAGGATGAACTTGTCATGGTGAGTGTATCAGAACGAACTTTTGAAAGACCAAAGTCGGTGATCTTGGGCTGGCAACCAGACATAAGAACATTCAAACTCTTTAAGTCTCTATGCATGATGCGCATGTCATGTAAATATGACAAACCTTTAGCAATACCCGAAGCAATCTGTAAACGGTCTCCCCAGGTGAGCGCGATACTATCATTTTGTATGAACTGATACAGGGACCCATCTGACATATACGCCATCACCAGACTCACAGCACCCGGGTCAAGGCAGATACCATAGACTGTCATGATATTTGGATGGCGTAACAACATCATGGTTATGCCCTCTTCTTTCAGTTCATTGATGGCCTCGCTCCCAATGCTCTGCGCCAATAAAAGCTTGATCGCTACCGCTGTACGCCGCCACTGCCCCCTATAAACGTTTGCAAAACTACCACTACCAATAAGGCCCGTTGCGATATCGTAGTGAAGGGATTGAGCAGGTATCACAAACCGACTCAACGGAATGCTGACTGATTGATCTGAAAGCGCAACGCTGGCAGCCATTGGTGATGATACTTGCTTTTGAGCAACTGTTTTTCTTTTGCCTTTATGTCCCATGTGCTTATTGTGACGAGAATTGGGCTTGTGAGTGGTATGCTTATGGTGTCGTGAACGCTGGCTTTGTGACCCTTTTCTTGTCTTATGATGCCCTTGGCTTTTGGTCTGAATAGAGTGTTGTCTTGACTGTTTACCTCGATCATGTCGAGGGCCAACAGATGACTGATGCTGTCCTGTACGACTTGCTGAAGACGCATGTTTTTTGTTTCGTTGTGTTTGTTGTCCCTGGCGCTTTGGCGCGACACTTTTCGAGTACCGATTACCCTGTGTTTTATGCTGAGACTGTGGCCCAGGGTTAGAGGCATGTTTTTTTATGCTGGCATAACCCTGCGGTTTGAACTGCTTAATCAATGCCACAATAGCCGGAGATGGCTTATCTGGCATGGGCGGAGACACTGCGACTGTTGAGACGGAATCATCCTTACGTGCCTCCAATGCTAGCTTAGCCTTCGCTTCTGCTTTGGCTCGTGCTATTTTGGCACTGGCATCTACAGAGTAGCTTGGAATTTGACTCAGTAAATATTGCACCGCAACTGTTTGCGATTCTACCGTGAAGACTTGTGTTGACATCGAAAGCAGCAAGTCAATTATACCACCCTGTTGGAAAATCGAGAGAGCCAATTTTTTAACATCATCACCAGAATCCAGAGTGAGAGTATATAGCACAACTATTGCAGTACCAACAATTGGGCGGTATGTATCTTGCAACATAGCTAAAAATATTTCCCCAGCGTTAGCGTTCATTTCAGAATGATGATCAAGAACCGATTTTGATTGAGATTTTAGTCTAGAAGATAACACGAAAAGCAGCATCTGATAGGCATGCAAACGAAGCCGTCGATCTGGATCCGTACAGGACCGCATGTATGAGGATTCGAATGACACCAAGCTGGAGAGTTTGGGTAAAGTTTCACATAAAGATTGACATAAAAGTCCAAATAAAGATAAGACCTCAGTACGCACTTTGGAAGAATCATGGAGCAGCAAAGATCGAAAAATATTGATATTTTTCTGAGTAACTAATATCTTGGCATTCTTCTTTTCTGACTCATCAGACACCATACCAAATCTCACATAAAAATGAAGCAATTGCAGTACGTAACAGTTCATCTCGATGGATTTAGCTGGCAGCAAAGAGAGAGCCTCGTCTAAAGATAATCTTGAGCGAATAGTCTGCATCAGGGGCTTAAAACTGTACCCGCTATTTTGGGTTATCTCAGGCGATAACCAAACGCTTGCAGTTGAATAAAGCCTGAGAGTGGTATGCTTTAGATCCTCGCCTACAGCACGAAAGCCTGCAACATTATCTAACATTGGTAAATCACTTTTATCCGGGCGAAAGTACCAACAAGACTGTTGAGAAGTTGATACAATCATTGATTTAGCTAAACCTGCATTCAAAATCAACGTAAAGAACTTCTTGCGGTCTAACAGGCCCTCACTGGCAGTATAGGTATTTTGCTCACCCACAGGAAGACAATCGTTAGTATATAAAGTCCGCAAAATCAGTCGTTCGAGAGGCGTGGTACCCGTTAGCAACATTGACTCTAACAGCTGGAAAACACCAGCTTGCCTGAAAGATTCAACATAGATTCGTGATTGTCGATAATACGATGATTTTGGATCAAGTTGATAATCAACGTATCCTAACAACAAACCAAAAACTTTAACTGACTCATACTGCACTTCTTCATCTGAGTCAGCTAGACACTTCATCAGTATTGAGGTCAAATCTACTGCTGAAATGTGTGATAATGAGGGTACAAAGCGCATTGTGATAAGCTGAGTTATATTTCGATATATCTCATGCAACTCAGATGGATCTGTCTCGTATAATTTAAAATCAATAGCTTTAATTAATGACTGAATCTGTCTATGTAATAACAGTTGTTTTAATACAAGAAGGCCATCTTTTCTACGGGCTGTTGAATCACTATCTAAAGCAAATAATAGCTGATGGAATCCACCGATCCTTCTCACTGCTTGCTGATAGTGACTTGTGTCAAGCAAAGAAACAAATAGATCTCTGACATCAGAATAGACTTGCTCATCCTTGGCCGGTAGAATTTTATTTAGTGAGGTCATAGCCCGTGTCTCTAGCAGTATCTCTCGCTGTCGAGTGGAGCCATCAACAAGATTCTTCAGTAATTTAAGCGCTAACCCCATTCGGTGTTCATACTGCAGCAATGCTGGTATTAAATTTAAAGAACTTGTAATCTCTCTGTTGGTTGGATTCAAATGCACAAGAAAGCCTAGCGCTCTGAGGGCATTTTTATTAACCTCTTCATTAGTGAATTCTAGATTAGTCATGTATGCATCAATCATTGTACGCCGATGTTGCTCAATCAGGCTGCTGAAATCTAAACCTACTGCAGACATTGTATCTAGTGCGACACGCACTGACTCTCTGAGATCAGTATTGACATCGATTTGCAAAGAAATCAATTTATCAACCAACGTTCTATCTAATGGACTCACCTCTCTGTCAGTATGAAACTTATAATAAGCAGTAATGGCCTCAATAATACTGATACGACAGCTCATGTCAGTGTTTTCTAGCAAGGCACAATAAGTGCTTAGCGCATCACAATCAACAAATAGCTGGTGTGATTTTTCACCTTTTCTAGATACTAAACTGAGGGTTTTAGCAGCGAAATTAGCTATCGAGACGTTCCTCTCATGAATAAGCTTAAAGCATTGTGGAATGGCCTCTGATGTGAGTACAAGCGTAATACATGGTTCGTTGATAGATGCAATATAATACAGGTGTTTCGAAGCAGTCTCGCGCTCAACATCATGATCAGACCTGAGAGACGTTAATATTGAAGCCAGCAATGTCTTTAGTCTTTCCTCCACCAATGCAGTATTAGCTTCATGGCCCTGAATCATAGCTGCTATCACAGCCCTTGCTGGCTGTCTGAATTTTTCATCCTCAGATAATAATGCAGTGAATTGTGGCTCTAGCACATCGCTCGTTGCCAAAGCTGTTTGACGTATCGCCTGTTCACAGACAAAAACGCATAGCGCATTCGCTGCCTGAGATCGTGTTGTGCTGTCTCTGTGATGAATCAGCGCCTTCAAAAGAGAGTACACAGGCTCTAAATCTAGGTCGATACTTGACTCACGCTCGATGGCAGTTAGCTTTGAGATAACATGAATCATCTCACATTGAGTGAATGCATCGAACTTATCGATCTGTCTGATCAAGATTGGTGCTACCTTCTGACGCACATCTTTTTCAAAACACAAGCTTTCGCTGGCGAAATATAACTTGAGCATCGCAGTCACATGGCGATGAATTTTTGTATTTTCACTCGCCAACAGCGCTAGCAAGCGATCTATTGAAAGTACTTTCTCGACAGAATCTATCAGCTTATCGTTTGAAGCAACACCTAACAAGTACTCAAATACATATTGATGCACATCATCATACTGGTAATCAAGTTGAGCCACCATCAGTGCCAAATTCTTACCATACTCAGCTGCCCTGTAGAAACGTATTACGTGAGAGCGAGTAACCGCATCCTCGTGACTCAAAAATGGCTGTAATAGATGGTTAAGCTCATCGTCTCGAGAAAAAGAGTAAGATGGGTCTATAACCACCATTGTCACAATCGCCTGAACAGCGTATCTTTGCACCTCAAGATCAGCAACTGATAAACACTTTTTTAACTCACATAGCAATGTGACATGTGTTTCTGCAGACCAGAGATATGTCAGATCACACAAAGGCAGTACCACACTGAGGATTTTTAACTGCCAGCGCAAATGAAAAACATTCACCCGCGGATCCAGAATTGTGCAGCTCATATAACTTACAAAAAGAGGCATGAACTGTTTTCGGTTGTATTGATCATACGAGCCCACAATGGCTTCATATCTTGATTTTTGATAAGTCACCCTACACAATGGTGCAAGATCTAGGATATCTATACCGACTACTGGGCACTTTGCTTCAGACACAATCTTGTCGTATAATTTTTGATATAACATTTGACGAACATGGCTATCCACGTTCACCCACTGAGTCACACTTTCACTATAATACGGGTAGGATAGATATGCGAGAGTTGCCTGAACACTCCCACCTAACGCTGATATACTAGCAGCTATTTTCTTCAGCGCAAAAGTTGCTATTTCATATTTGTGCGCTTTACGATGGCGATCAGTCCACGATGATAGGCTTGATAATAGATCCATAACACCCATTTGTTTCGCCACAGGATAATGTTCATCGTTAGAGAATAATTCAGCAAAAAGTAAAACACCGCTTCCAATCAGTGCACTATAGCTGTATCCCCGATAATAAGAACTTGACTGATCTTTCTTAATACGATCAAATATTACCCCCACACAGCCAGACTGTAATAAATCTTTACAGCTCAGAGGGTGCATCCTGATCAGAATTTCCAAAAAATCCAATTCTTTTGACCCATACTGCCCCGACTGGATAAGCGCGAGCATATGCTTAAATAAACCCAAATCAAACAACTGCGTCGAAACTGACTGATCACGCAAGGCGATATAGCCTAAAAATCTTAACAGATGATCTTTGACCCTGGCATAGGTATCCACCTGAGATTTTTTCTGCTGTAGCCTTTCTAACTTCCGCTGCAGTTGGTTGAGTGCTGCTTTCTCCTCTTCATATTGCCGCCAGTATTTAGATCGGTAAGCACTGTCTACCCTTTTACGAGATGCTGCTATCAATTCTTGCAACGATTTTTCTCGGCTGACTAACGCATCCATTGTTTTTGTTTTGCTATAACAGCCTTGCACAGTATCTGATATCAACGTCAGACATTCAGCTTGCAAGGTTTCATCAAATGGACAATCAAACCTATATAAATCAGCAAGCATTTTTGCTAAGGCGCATTTTAACCCCAAATCATCACTCGACAACTGAGAGATTATTTTGGTTGTCAAACCAGCCTCAACGAGCAATTGACGACTCTTGACAGTAGACCTGTCACAGGCATGCTGGCCTTGTAAGAATTCAGCCAGTACAGCATGTGCTGTTTTTTGTGTATTGACTTCTTTACTAGCAAAGGCAGAAACCAAACGTTGCGCCAGTTTGTGCACGTGTTCTGTCTCAAAAATTGTTGATATCGCCAAAAATCGGCTGATTAATTTATGGTACCCCTCACCATAAATGCTACACGCTGCAACTGCTTCATCTGTCGTATCAGGCTTAGCAAAGGGGGTAGCTGCATGGAGCATGACGTCCATGACAACGTTAATAAAGTCAGCATCATTGGCAATATCATGTATAACACGCTCCTCCTGTGGGCCTCTGTAACTAGAATGCTTTTCTAGAGCTGCCATCATCTTTGAGGCTGCTAGTGCTTGTGTGCGCTTCTCACCATGCTTAAAAGCACCCAATAGTGCTTTCCGAAAATAAATATTTTTGGTGTAGTATCCAGCATTAACATTGCGAATCGCTGTATTTTGAATCTCACTGTCAGGATCTGCAACCATACTCTCGACCAGGTTTTCCAGCTCTGTGTCGATCACCTGCCTGGGCACATCACTGGAATGACACTGATCTAGGCAATGCATACCTGTGCCACGATCGCATTTAATTGCATCTGCGATAGCGCGTCGAAGTGTAGGATTCTGCATATTGATGGGTTTCTGAGTATCTATATCTGTGATTTTTTCATGTAAAAATACACATAATGCCTTATCAATACCGGCGTGGTACCTCGCCAGAATCAGTAGCAACAAAGCTTGACGCACACCATCACTGGCGTTAGCAGCACCTCTGTTCACAGCAGCAGCGAAATGCTGACTACTGTAAAGCTCAATCATTAGCCTGAAGGCCGCATTGCGTATCTCACAATCTTCGCTACTCATCTTCTCAATTACCTGAGTTAATTGAGACTGCCAACTCTGTGTCCATTCAGTATGCATTTTCTCTCCTTGTGCAAACACAACATAACTCACTGATAACAGCAGATCGTAGTGAGCAAAATTATTCTATTAGTGTACTGACTATTTGTCAACCCTAGTGGTAGATATGACGCGATACGTAAAAACAGCTACCGAACAGTTATCTCAGTAGCTGATACCAGTTTTCAGATTGCTTCTCTTCTACACAAAACTCGAAATATATACACTAAATCATATCCTACAAAACAGATCGCAATAACCCGACATACACACCCTGTACTTGCAATCGCTCTACGGCGTATGACAAAGAAGGCATATCCTTATTTTCAGCTTGCAAGGTAACTTTTGTACCGCAAATTGATGGCTGCCATCGCTTGAGTGTGACATCAGCACCATCAATCAACACAACAACAATTTCTCCAGACTGTGCAGTCTGCGTGGCTCGGCAAATGATGGTATCACCATCTAAAATGCCCACTTCGCACATTGAGTCACCACGCACACGTAAGGCATAACATTGCCTCGAAACAAATTGATCCGCCCAATTCTCAAAAACAGGTTCGTTAATGGCTTGAATGGGTGCACCAGCCGCAATTTGACCCAGAACAGGTGGCATGTTGGCAGCCGATAGCCGACTGAGGTTTCTATGCCGCTTTGGTTGATTCATTAAATAGCCAGCGTCAACCAGCTTTTTCATGTAACGATGTGCAACACCCCGCGATTGAATGCCCATGGCATCAGCGAGCTCCTGTGCAGTTGGTGAAACACCATGCTCAGTGATGTGCTGTTCGATGAGTGACAATGCATGTCGCTCACGTCTTGTCAGGTGACTTTGCATCTGTGTCATGACTCACTGTCATTCGCAAATACTGGAACTGGCCGCTTATGCTCATCAATGGCCACAAACGTGAAAATGCCATCAGCGACTATTTGACGTTCAGATGAGGATTGTGTTTGTGGCACAGACCAAGCTTGAATTTGTATCTTCATCGAGCTTTTTCCAGTTGACAACAACTTTGCATAGCAACAAATAAAATCTCCTATATGCACAGGCGCGATAAAATGCATCTTATCGATAGCCACTGTCGTCGTACGACAACCCGCAGCACGACACGCACAAGACGCAGCCGCCAAGTCCATGTGTGATAGCAGCCAGCCACCAAAGATATCACCATTATGATTCACATCTTTTGGCATGGCCATCACACGAATGGCTAAATCACCTTCCGGCACTGACGGATGATTTGATTCTTTCACTGTCGACACAATTCCCCCTTGCAACTGTGACACTTATAATCTATTGTATAGCGCTGGTGCACTCTTGTCATTGTTGCTGAAATTATCAACAGTATTGCAGATAGGTCACCGTCAATTTTTTGCCCCGGTCATGTACGATGACCACTTAAGGAGTCTGAAATCACCAAAACGAGGAATGATAGTTTACACATTTTTATTATCTGCTACTATAAAGACACAATCTAATACGGACTAAACCAACATGACCAAAGTTAACACACCAACAGCGTTTCAGATGAAGGCTGACATGTTCCCGATCACTGTTTTAGTGCTCAGGGACACTGCACTTGACGCCATTGAAATACAGCTGAATCAGCTAACCCAAAAAGCACCCAGCTATTTCAAAAAAGCGCCAGTGGTCATCGATGCCTCCAATATAGAGGATCCATCTACCAACCTACCAGGCATTTTATCCCTTCTACGCAGCAAAGACATGTACCCTGTTGGCGTACGAGGAATCGATGCATCGATACAAGACACAATCGAATTACCAATACTCAAAGGTAAAGCGTCGGAACCACAACCCCAAGCAACGCACAACGTGCAAAGCACACGACTGATCACAAAGCCTGTGCGTGCTGGCAGCAAAATATATGCAAAAAATGCCGACCTGATTATTGTTGGACCAGTTAATGTTGGCGCAGAGGTCATCGCCGATGGCAATATCCACGTTTATGGCCCCCTGCGTGGCCGCGCCCTAGCCGGAGCAAGCGGAAACACAGAGGCACGTATATTTTGTCAGCACCTTGACGCAGAGCTCATCGCCATTGCAGGACACTACCAAGTCAGTGAAAACTTACAGCGTCCTGAGAATAATGGGCAGGTCATTCAAATATTTTTGAGTGATAATACCCTTAACATCACCCACACATAACCACAAAGAGGACTTTATCGTGTCAGAAGTTATTGTTGTCACCTCCGGAAAAGGTGGCGTTGGTAAAACAACTACCAGCGCATCTATTGCCACAGGCTTAGCCATCAAAGGCTACAAGACTGTTGTTATTGACTTTGATATTGGCCTACGCAACCTAGACCTTGTCATGGGCTGCGAGCGTCGCGTTGTTTACGATCTTGTAAACGTGATTCAAAAAGAAGCCAGCCTTAACCAAGCCCTGATCAAAGATAAAACAATTGAAAACCTCTTTGTTCTAGCCGCATCACAAACACGTGATAAAGATGTGCTCACACCAGAGGGTGTCGAACGCGTTATCGCTGAGCTGAAAGAGCGCTTTGATTACATCATCTGCGACTCTCCAGCGGGCATCGAAAAAGGTGCACACATGGCAATGTACCATGCCGATACCGCCTTTATTGTCACCAATCCTGAAGTTTCATCTGTACGGGACTCCGATAGAATTCTCGGCTTGCTTGGCAGCAAGACCAAACGAGCTGAAAGCGGTGAATCTGCAATCAAAGAACACCTCATCATCACACGTTACTCTGAGAAACGTGTCAGCACAGGAGAAATGCTGAGCGTTGCAGATATCAAAGATTTGCTGGGTATACCACTATTGGGTATCGTACCTGAGTGCCAAAGTGTGCTGTCGGCATCAAATGCTGGTGCACCTGTTATACGTGACATCAACAGCATTGCGGGTAAATCCTATGACAGGATCATACGTCGCTTCCTAGGTGAAGAAGTCAGTGAACCGACTAAATCAAAGAGCCTATTTAAGCGCATATTCGGCAACAAAAAGGAAACTGTGTCATGAGTTTATTAAATGTATTTCGCCGCAAAAAGTCGGCACAAACCGCTAAAGATCGTCTGCAAATCATCATTGCACAAGAGCGTTCTAAGCAGAGCCAACAAGAAGACTACTTGCAGTTAATGCGTCAAGAAATCCTCAAAGTTGTCGAAAAATATACTGGCGTACGCTGCAGTGATATTGCTGTTGACCTACAAAGCAGTGACAATAACTCAGTTCTCGAGCTCAACATCAGCCTACCAGATGCCATCAGTGCGGATAACGCCTGTGCGGAACAAGCATAAATCAAAGCCAGTGGCTGTTTATTCGTCTTATTATAACCTGTCGGATAAACAGCTACGGCATTGCAGGCACTGACGGCGCTTGAAGCTGCTACTGTGATTAGCAACTATTGACATACAAATCAACTCAAGTATTTGTGCAAACTGAAGCCAACCATTAGACTTAGCTTGTGCCGCAGAATCCTGAGCCATTAAATAGCATTAAGAAAATACACGCCTCATAGCATAACGCTTATCACTTGGCACTAACGGCGTTGTAATATAGCTGGGCCACACACTACATATGAAATAAACCACTCACACACTGCATGTATGCAGCAATACTCACAAATGTGATTGCTAAAACTCAATAAAAGTATGAAGACCGTTAGAGCATGCTGACATAAACCTCATTGACAGCAGCTGCTCCATAAACAAAGCTCAGAGGGCAATAGTCCCTGCTCGTAATAGCAAGAAAGTATTCACTGCGTAGAAACATTGCCATAGATTGAAGTGTTAGCATCGTCACCATCTTTCTTGGAATCATTAACAACAATACCAATGACACCGACACCTATGAGTGAAACATAACCACCTAGCGCTGTTGTAACAGAAGTACCAACAGTTAATGCCATGCTTGGCTTAACTTTATCATGCCATGCTGTAAAGCAGTGCAATAGCATTTTACCAAAGGCTTTCATAGAATCCATGAACGTATTCGGTGAATGCCCACAATTCTGAAATTGTATAGCCAACAGAACACCAGCGATAATAAAAGAGCAAAATGCAAAGGGCAAACCTACTAATGCAACAATAACACCGGGCGAAACTGCTTTTGCTAAGCTTACTTGTTTATCTTCTTTCATTTCTTTAAGCTATGTTACGAATCAAAATTGAGTATACAACAGACAATCCAGCATGTCAAGTATACACCACTCTGTTCTGTGCAATAGCCAAATAAGAAAATCATACCCCACCCACCCTCCTTAAAAAACCATTAATATTAGCAGCCAAAGATTACATAACAAAATCATTACACTGTCAGCACTCAAAAAAAAGCATTTTAATCATGGATTTATCGCCATGTATGATAAAGCCATCCAGCTAAAGAAGAAGACTTTCCGTCCAGCCGTTCTGTTAACAATGCCAAGGCACTGCTCGCTTTACCAGCACTGGCTTCTTGTCTCCACACTTGTTTTGGAATTGACATAAATTTAAGACAATTGCTATTCAACCAAAATGTAAGTATTTCAACACCCTTATCACATTCACACAAATATGATAGGGCCGTCCTGCTGGTAGAACCATCTATACGAGTGAACTGCTGCAATGCCGATAGCGGCAGCTGATAAAAACTATCAGGCTGTAACTGCTGCCATTGGCGTAACATAACTTTGCCAACCTCATGCACACATAGCTCAAAAAAAAGCTGAATTACCAAAATTATCGCATCGTACTGAAACCGTTTTATACCAGACATGCAAAGGAATCTCATTAAACAGCTCTGGCTGCTGCTCAATCAAAGAGATTAATATTTTTATGCCGTATCTAGGGCATGTTGTAAAACAAAAAATAGGGCTATAATCTGCGAAATCAGGATTAATAACTGCTCTCCAAACAGATGGTGGCAATGCATAGAAACTTGCAGGATCAGATTTTTGCCAATGATACAAAAGACGCCGTCCGTACTCATTGCCAGAACAAGCTGAGAAGGCACTCGCTTTAAAAATATCACTGCTTTTTGACCAAGCATTTGTCGTTAAGCAAGAAAAAATATGACGATTCAGTGCCAACATTCGCGATAGTATTTTAATACCACCATTAGCTACTAAATTATATAACGCCGTTACACCTTGATACTTACCGCTGACAGGTGCTTTAGACCACATCAATGCTGATATACGATAAAAGTAATCAGGGTTCATACGTTGCCAATCATATAACATGGCAGTAGTATTTTTATCTGCT
The DNA here is from genome assembly GCA_047404195.1 of Coxiellaceae bacterium. Taxonomy (GTDB): domain Bacteria; phylum Pseudomonadota; class Gammaproteobacteria; order JAJRRL01; family JAJRRL01; genus JAJRRL01. The sequence goes on along the minus strand of JBDOIU010000008.1, from coordinate 105,369 downwards.
GTAAGCCACCAAAAAGCTGGTGGTTTACCACTGCTTTCATGAGAAGGTTGAGCCCAAGCAGAAATCGGAATACGATAAAAGTACACTGGTTGCAATTTTTGTAAGCCACAAAGAAACCGCCTCCCATCCTGTTTTTCAGCGAGAGCGCAAAGTGGTGTTATACCGCTCATTAACGTGCTTCTAAAAGGCTCCACCCATGACTCTATCGGTATTCGAGACAGATAATTACCATTTTTTTGTAGCAATTGAGATAACAATGCAATACCGTTCTGACAACCCACCATATTAGATAGGCTAGAGCCCCATGTCGAGTCACTACCTGTAAACGTATCACTCCAAGATTCTGGCGGTATTTGTAAAAAATGATTGGGCTGAGCTTGATACCAACTTAATAAAAAAAGCCTACCTTGGACGCTCGTAGTCAGGTTATATAACGCCATGAAACCACCCCTATTCATTGGCTTAAGATATAAACCCCATGCAGAAATAGGTATCTTGATAAAAGTCTTGGGATTATTTCTCAACCATTTTGTTAATAGTGATATGCCCTCACTGAAAGATGATAAACAAAACATCGGTGTCTGACATTGAAACGCATCATGTCCATGCGGAATATTTTTCCATACTGCATCTGGAAGAGCATAAAAGCTTGAATTTTTGATCGCTTGCCAGGATCTTATTAAATTGATGCCAGGCTGACACCTAGACAAAGTATAAAGAGCGTAGAGACCAGCTTTATCAGATGTTAGCCAAGCACTCATTTCTATTTTGCTAAATAGGTCCGGTCTCTGTTTGATTAAATTAGAAAGAACAACTATACCATACCTTGTCTTATATCCATGGATAATAATGGAATAGGGTGACAACATAAGTGCGTGCAACATCGTTCGCCCTTGAAATCGCCCAGTTACAGGCGATTGACTCCATGCTTGAGGTGGAATCATGTTAAAATGATCAGGGAAAGCCTTCTGCCATTGATACATAAATTCGCTGTTATTAACGGCCATTATATGCAATGCAGATGGGGCTCTATGCCCACCTATCAATATAGGTCTTGCCCACGCCTCTACCGGCAGTGAACGCAAATATGATGATGTCTTACAAAATAATCTCCAAAATTGTTTGGTCGTGTCATCTTTACTAAAAGCTCTCAAGACCAATACGTATAATGGCGAAAGACCTATGAACGGCTCCATAGACGATATCGATACTTGTTCTGCACATACTTCCTCTTCTGGTGGGAACTTCTCGACATTACTTAAATCAAGATGACTTGCATGAATATATTGCTTCTCTTCAAACATCATCTGGTCAATAGCTGCTGCATTTGATGCATACACCTCCCTATAAGGCATAACGCAGAAAACAGGCTTACGAGTTATTGGACACTTCCAATGACCTTTTGCTAATGCTGCCCAAGAAGAAATAAAACGGACTTGTGGGTTTGCACCCTTTGTTTGGTAAGCAATACAATCTTGACCATCAAGTGATGTCATTGTGATAGGACACTTTAAATTTGCAATCATCTCAGGCTGATAATGGACGTCCATCATATCAGCAGGCCAATGGTCAACAGATAACAAACTATAAAGGTGATTTAAATTCCCCTCTATAGCGTAGAAAAGTTTTTTTTGTCTTAATATTCTCATATTTTTACTCATGCGACCTCTCATGCAAACAGATTTATACGTTTAATTAAATTATGATGATGCAACACAGCATCGGCTCATATACTACTTGAGATCATTATTGAGGCGTAGGGTAAAAAATACCCCCCCCGTAGCTTATAAATACAAATGGAAAGCAGCGTGATATTGAATCAGTAGCACAGCCAGCAACGAGCATTATATGTTCAATTTACTCAGAGAGATCACGCTACACTGGCATCTAAAAGCAGCATAAAAAAAGCGGACCCATGGGTCCGCTCGCTCATACGCTAAAACAACGACATTATGCCGGTACGGCTTCTTTGGCCCAACCAGTCAGAGCAACCAATCCATCAGCAATATCTGCTGGTGAATCAACAGTATGCACGCCTGCTGCTTGCAATGCTGCAAACTTTTCTTGTGCTGTGCCTTTACCACCAGAGATGATCGCACCAGCATGGCCCATACGCTTACCTGGAGGTGCTGTTACACCTGCAATATAAGAAACAACTGGCTTGGTTACGGATGTCTTAATGAACTCAGCAGCCTCTTCTTCAGCGGTTCCACCAATTTCACCAATCATGACAATTGCTTCTGTTTGTGGATCAGCTTCAAATAGCCTTAATGCATCAATGAAGTTCATTCCACCAACAGGATCCCCACCAATACCAATACACGTAGACTGACCAAACCCAGCCAAGGTTGTTTGATTCACCGCTTCATAAGTTAAAGTACCAGAACGTGAAACAACACCCACTTTACCAGGCAAGTGTATATGACCCGGCATGATACCAATTTTACATTCACCAGGGGTGATCACACCTGGGCAGTTAGGTCCAATCAATGTCACATCCGGATGCGATCGCATGACTTCACGTACCGCAACCATATCCATGACGGGGATGCCCTCAGTAATACAAACCACTAGCTTAATACCCGCTTCAATCGCTTCAATGATAGAGTCTTTACAGAAGGGTGCCGGTACAAAAATCATACTGGCATCTACCTGGCCTACAGCAACAGCTTGCGATACGCTGTCATAAACAGGCAAACCAAGGTGATCCATGCCACCCTTTCCTGGCGTCACACCACCGACAAGCTGAGTACCATAGGCAATCGCTTCACGTGAATGATAGGTACCGTGCTTACCAGTGAAACCCTGACATAGCACACGTGTGTTTTTATTAATTAATACGCTCATTATATCTCCCCTTACCCATTTGCCAGTTGTGCAACTGTTTGAGCTGCTGCAGTCAATTGATTCACTGCTGTGATTGCCATACCACTTTTTGCAAGTAGTTCAGCACCTTCTTCACAACGGTTACCTTGTAGGCGAACAACAACTGGAATGGTAATACCAACTTCTTTCACAGCATTAATGATACCCTGCGCAATCAAATCACAACGCACAATACCACCAAAAATATTCACAAATATGGCTTTCACATTATCATCAGATACGATAATTTTGAACGCTTCTGTGACCCGCTCTTCAGTAGCACTACCACCAACATCCAGGAAGTTTGCAGGTGTGCCACCGTGCAGCTGAATGATATCCATGGTAGCCATTGCTAAACCCGCACCATTCACCATGCATGCAATACTGCCATCCAACGGAATATAGTTCAGATCCCACTGTTTGGCATGTACCTCACGTGGATCCTCTTGCGTTGGATCATAGAGTTCTCTCAGGTCTGCATGACGAAATAAAGCATTTTCATCCAAGTTGATTTTGCAATCCAAACAAATTAACTGATCATCTTGCGTTCTAACCAGCGGGTTGATCTCAAGCATACTCATATCTTTAGCAACAAATGCCTGATAAAGCTGTGATAGCATGGTGACAAATTGTCTTAACAACGCTTTATCTAAGCCCATCTTAAAGAATAAATCCCTTGCTTGATATGGCTGCAAACCCACTGCTGGATCAACATAAGCCTTTAATATTTTTTCAGGTGTCTTTTCAGCGACCTCTTCGATGTCCATACCACCCTCAGTAGATGCCATGATCACAACGCGACGCTCAGCACGATCCACCAAGAAACTCAAGTAATACTCATCAGCAATGGCTGATGGCGCTTCAATCAGTAACGCATCAATGGGTTGACCCTTTTCATCTGTTTGATGTGTCACTAAACGCGTGCCTAGTAGTGACTGAGCCATTTCAGCAACAGCGTCTTTGCCTTCAACCAGCTTCACACCGCCTGCTTTACCACGGCCGCCAGCATGCACTTGAGCCTTAACGACATAAACGTCACCAGGAACAACTGCTGTTGCATCATCCAGCTCGTTTAATGATCGAAGTACTTGACCCACAGGGGTCGCAACACCAAAGTCAGCGATCAGTGACTTGGCTTGATATTCATGTAAATTCATGATTTTCCTCAAAAGTTAATTAATGGGGTCTTCTTGACTAAACCGACAAAAGAATTCTTGCCGGATCTTCCAATAACTGTTTAATGGTTGAAAGGAATAATACCGCCTCTCTTCCATCGATAACACGATGATCATACGATAAAGCAAGATACATCACTGGACGCACCACAACTTCATCATCAATCACAACAGCTCGCTTAACGATATTATGCATACCCAAAATGGCTGTTTGTGGTGGGTTGATAATTGGCGTCGACAACATTGAGCCGAATGTACCACCGTTAGTAATTGAGAACGTACCACCGGTGATTTCATCCATGCTCAACTTGCCATCTTGCGCACGTTCAGCATAGTCACGAATGGTTTTCTCAATCTCAGCCATATTCATTGACTCAGCATTTTTCAGAATTGGCACAACCAATCCGCGCGGACTACCAATAGCAACACCAACGTCACAGTAATTGTGGTACACAATATCCGTGCCATCGATAGAGGCATTCACTGCCGGAAAACGCTGCAATGCTTCAACAGCTGCATTCACAAAAAATGACATGAAGCCGATACGCACACCATGTGCTTTTTCAAAATCTTTTTTGTAGCGTGCACGCAAGTCCATGACTGGCTGCATATTCACTTCATTGAATGTGGTGAGCAATGCGCCCTCATGCTGCACCTGCACCAATCGCTCAGCAATGCGTTGACGCAAACGCGACATAGGTTCGCGTCGTTCAGTGCGTGAACCTGCCACAACAGCCGAACTGGCAACAGCTGGTGCTTTGGAGCCATCAACATCTGACTTTGTCACCGCACCTGATCGGCCAGTGCCGCTCAGAGAGGATACATCAACTGACTGCTCTCCAGCATAACGACGCACTGATGGACTGGCTTTAACATCAGCATCTTGACTCACAGGCGCAGATACATCAGCCGCTGCTGGCTCCGCTGTAGCAGCAGGCGTATCACCCTCGGTGATATCTGCAATCAATTGCTCAGGTAAGACAACAGCACCTTCTTCCGCATGTATAGCAGTTATCGTGCCATCACACGGTGCTGGCACTTCTAGCATGATCTTATCTGTTTCAAGATCAACTAGGTTTTCGCCTCTGGCGATAAATTCACCCACTTTTTTGTACCACTTAGCAACAGTTGCGTCTGCAACAGACTCTGGCAAAATTGGTACTTTGACATCGTAACCCATGTGTTCTCCTCAAATCAAATATGGTTAGTCATTAATAGATAGTGGCTGTTCACTTTCTTGATACGCTATATCAAGAGCTTGATCAACCAATGCTTGTTGTTGAATTTTATGTAGGCCAATATAGCCTGTTGATGGGGCCGCAAATGGCTCTCGGCCAACATAGTTAAGCATCTGATTTGCACCCATACACCTCAAAATACGATGCCGCGTCACAAACCATGCACCCTGGTTTTTAGGCTCTTCCTGACACCACACGATGTCTTTCACTGCAGGATATCTCTGTAACTCGGCTGTCAACTCATCATATGGGAAAGGATATAACTGCTCAACTCGGATGATTGCAATGTGTCTCATCTCACGCTCACGCCGCGCTTTCAGCAAATCATAGTAAACTTTACCTGAACAAATGATTACGCGCTCGACTGCATCAACAGCTACCTCATCCACTTCTGGGATAACCAGCTGAAAACCATTATCCGTCAGGTCACTATATTCAGAAACAGCTAATGGATGCCGTAATAGACTTTTAGGGGTCATCACAATCAATGGTCTTCGATAATGGCGTAATACTTGTCGTCGCATTAAATGAAACATCTGTGCCGGTGTTGTAGGCACAGCCACTTGCATATTGTTCTGAGCACAAAGCTGTAGAAAACGCTCTAGCCGACCAGAAGTATGCTCTGGACCCTGGCCCTCATAACCATGTGGCAATAACATCACAATGCCACTGAGGCGCCGCCATTTTTGCCAACCTGAACTAATGAACTGGTCAACAATGACTTGTGCTACATTGTAAAAGTCTCCAAACTGCGCTTCCCATATGACCAACTCTTCAGGCTGTGACAAGCTATAACCATACTCAAAACCAAGCACGCCTGACTCATTCAGCTCAGAGTCATAAATCGACACAGCCGCTTTATCATCAAACATATGGTGGAAAGGACAATACTCCTGCCCCGTCACCTGATCATACCATGTTGATTGACGATGAGAGAACGTACCGCGACGACAATCCTGCCCAACCATACGTACAGAAATACCTGCATCAGCCAGGCTAACGTATGAAAGTAACTCGGCAAAACCCCAGTCCATGGCTTTATCGCCTTTTGCCATTGCTTGGCGATTTTTAATCACAGTACCTACCTGTCGCTGCATATTAAAACCATCTGGAATTGTAAAACACTGCTCCGCTAAGGCGCTGAGCTTTTTCTTACTGGCTTTATCGTCGTACGGTATTCGCCAATCCTTACCCACGAAAGACTGCCAACGCTTTTCATACTCACACTCTAAACCATTATGCGCAGCAGCCATCAATGGTTTAGCATCATCTAAAAGTTGTCCGCATTCTTTTTGCCAAGCCTCAACTTGTGTTGACTCTGTAATCTTATCTTGCTGCAGTGTTTGTGCATAGATGGTTGCTGAGCGTGGATGCTGTTTAATCGCTTGGTAAAGCAATGGTGCGGTAGCAGATGGCTCATCCGCCTCTTGATGTCCATGCCGCCGGTAACCGACAAGATCAATGACAATATCCTTATGGAAAGTTGACCGATACTCAAATGCGAGCTGGACAGCCGTTAAGCAAGCATCAATATCATCAGCATTCACATGAATAACCGGCGCATCGATAATTCTTGCAGCATCTGCACAGGATAATGAGGAACGTGCATCACGTAAATCACGCGTGGTAAATCCAATTTGGTTGTTGGTGATAATATGTATGGTACCACCGACGGAGTGAGCGCGAGTCAACGACATATTCAATGCTTCCATCACCACGCCTTCACCGGAAAAAGCTGCATCCCCGTGCAATGCGATTGCCATAGCATAGTCTTTGCGATCACGCCCCTGCTCTTGTGATTGACGTGCCCTAACAGAACCCATGATGACTGGCGTAATATATTCAAGATGCGATGGGTTGAACAGCATAGATAAATGAACTTGATGACCTGCAGCAGTCACATCAGCAGAATACCCACGGTGGTATTTCAAGTCACCAGATGTATCGCCATAATCAGCAGGACCCTGATAATCATCGTATAAAATTTGTGGCGACATACCCAAGTTATTTAACAGAACATTCACACGACCACGGTGCGCCATACCAACAATGACCTCTTTCATTTGATGCGCACCAGCGAGATTGATCAATCGATCTATCATCGGCACAGCAGCATCAACACCTTCAATAGAGAAACGCTTCTGAGCCACATATTTTTTATCGAGGTAACGCTCAAGCGAATCTGTAAATACCAACTTTTTAAGCGCTTGCTCACGCACTTCTGGAGCATGTGCCTGAGTTCCATTGCCATACTCAATCCATTGACGTAGCCAATCATGCTCAGCACAATTCGTTAAACGATCACAATCAAAACCCAGTGACCCTGTGTAACGACGCTCACACTGCGCAATGATATCTCTCAGGCTGGCTCGACCTGGCAATATGCCATGTGCATCAAATTCTTCATCGAGGTTAGCACTCGTCAAGAAATAGGTTTCCATCCTTAGCCGCTGGCACTCATTAGGAAAAATCTGGTTACCTAGCGGGTCCAATTTTGCTTGCATAAAACCAAGTGAGCGATATGCGTCCACCAGTTGATTGACAGCGTATTGCATCGGCTGCACTTCAGCATGTATGGTGGCCTGCTTGGGTGCCTTGGCCATTGCCTTGAACTGCTCTCTGATTTGACGATGCGACTCAGTAGGTGCCGCATGTCGATGTTGCTGAAAAAACTGCTGCCATTGCTCAGAGACGGATGCTGGATCAAGCTGATAAGCCTCAAAAAGTGATTCAACATATTCGGCATTACTGCCAGACAAATAAGAATGAGTTAAAAACTCATCCATCGTGGTTTTAGACATTTTTCTCCACCGTTTGTTGAGAGCAGCAGACTATTCTGCTGTGTCATTGGTTAGCATTTCCTGGTGCAACTTGGCAATAGCAGCTGAGGGATTCAATCCTTTAGGGCAGACACGCACACAATTCATGATGACACGACAACGGAAGGCCTCAAAAGCTGAACGCAACTCATCTAACCGCTCACGCTTCATATCATCACGAGAATCTAGCACAAAACGAGCCGATGCTAATAGAGCTGCTGGCCCCAAGAATTTATCGGGATTCCACCAAAATGATGGACATGATGTTGTGCAGCAAGCACACAGTATACACTCGTACAAACCATCTAGCTTTGCACGATCCTCGGGTGACTGATAGCGCTCTTTGTCAGCAGGCGCCTTAGATTTGCATTGTAAAAAAGGCTTTACTTTGTGCAAGTGATCAACGAATTGAGTCATATCTACAATCAAGTCTTTAATGATTGGCAACCCAGGCAACGGACGAAGAACGACCTTGTCTGGCAAACCGTCTAGACGAGTGACACACGCTAGTCCGTTGATACCATTGATACACATCCCATCTGAGCCACACACGCCTTCACTACAAGAACGCCGTAAGCCAATATCAGGCTCTGTTTCACGTACTTTTTCAAGCGCGTCTAGTAGCATCTGCCCTTTTACGTCAGCTAAATTGACTTGGTAATCTTTCAAATGAGGCTTCTCATCTGTTTCTGGATTGAATCGACTAATTGAAATAGTCATCATACGCGATTGGTTGATTGTCATGGCTATTCTCTCTCTTGTAGTGCAAATGGTTCGATGTGATGTGGTTTCATATTGACAGGTCGTGTTCCTGTTCGACCGTCTTGATAATACGTCGCGTGGCAAAACCATTGCTCATCATTACGCTCAGTATAGTCAACTCGACTATGAGCACCACGACTTTCTGTGCGAGAGTTAGATTGAGCTGCTGTCGCAATCGCGGTTTCAATCAAGTTATCAAGCTCAATGATTTCTGTCAGCGCGTAATTAAAAGTACTACTTTTATCCTTGAGACAAACACCGGAAAAACGATCACGCAAACCATGCAACGCTTGCAAGCCCTTTTGCATCTGCTCACCATCACGGAAAACACCAAAATCAGTTTCCATCACAGCTTTTAATTCATTACGGATAACAGCAGGCATTTCACCGTCATCTGAGCGCATCCATGATTGGTAACGCGCTTCTGAACGATCAATATCTGCTGTATTAACTGTATCATACCCTGCTTCACCCAATATTGGAGCCAGTGTTAAACCACATGCACGCCCATACACAACGATGTCAAGCAAGGAATTCGTACCCAAGCGATTAGCACCATGCACTGAGACACATGCACATTCGCCAGCAGCGTACAAACCTTCGACTAATTGATCACGACCTTTCTTGTCTTGCGTAATGACCTGACCGTGAATATTGGTTGGGATACCGCCCATCAAGTAATGTGCAGTTGGCTTAACGGGAATGGGTGCTTGAGCTGGATCAACACCAGCAAACTTTTTAGAAATTTCACAAATAGTTGGCAGCTTGGCATTCAGCACATCAGCGCCTAAATGACTCATCTTAAGGTGGATATGATCCTTATTTGGGCCGCAACCTCTACCTTCCTTAACCTCGGTATATTCCGCACGAGAGATCTTATCACGACAGTCTAAATCTTTTAGTACAGGTGAGTAACGCTCCATAAAACGCTCACCATCACCATTGATTAGGTAACCACCCTCACCGCGGCAGCCTTCCGTAATCAAACAACCAACACCTGCAATTCCTGTTGGGTGGAACTGCCAAAACTCCATATCTTGCACTGGCAAACCAGCCCTGAGAACCATACCAAAGCCATCACCCGTACAGGTATAAGCATTACTGGTTGTTTCGTATATTTGACCTGCACCACCAGTTGCAAGGACAGTGGCTTTAGCCCTGAAAAAGCAACGCTCGCCTGTTTCAAGACAAAGCGCAATCGCACCGACAATACCTGCACCGGACTGCGAGCGTACAAGATCGAGCACAACCCATTCCGAGAAAAATTCTGTATTGTGTTGAATATTTTGCTGATACAAGGTGTGTAATAAAGCATGTCCTGTTCTATCAGCGGCAGCGCATGCACGTGCTACTGGGCGCTTACCAAATTCCTGAGTATGGCCACCAAAACCACGCTGGTAAATCATACCGTTTTCATCGCGTGAAAAGGGCAACCCCATGTGCTCTAGCTCGCGGATGGTTGCTGGCGCTTCCTTACAGAGGTACTCAATTGCATCCTGGTCACCCAGATAATCTGCACCATTGACCGTATCATACATGTGCCACTGCCAATTATCTTCCATTTTGTTACCCAAGGCAGCAGCAATGCCACCCTGCGCTGCAACTGTGTGCGAACGTGTTGGGAAAACCTTTGAAATGACAGCCACCTTATGCTGTCCTGTTTCCGATAGCGCCAGTGCTGCCCGCATACCCGCACCACCTGCTCCAATGATAATTGCATCAAACCGTTTTTCTTGTAATGTCATATCCACCCCTATCGATAATAATCAGCGCTAAACTGGCACAGAAAACAAAATCAGCATCGCCCAAACTGCAACTGCCGCCAGCAAAAGAAGAACAAGCACCTGCAAAGCTATACGTGTTCCAGCTGGCTTGACATAATCAGTCAAGATCGTCCATATTCCAATCCAAGCATGCCAAAGCATTGCCACTAATACCAAAATACTGGCAACGCGTACTGGCAACGACGAAAAAAATAACTGCCACTGTGCCTGTGTATTGAGCTGCACATGCATGAGGCGCCATAAAATAACGATGAAATAGGCCAAGGTTACCACTGCTGTGACACGCTGCACTAACCAATCACGAACGCCCTGCTGATTAATCTTGCTTACCATATCCACCCCCCAACAAGAATTGCCCACACGATGGCCAGCGCCACCAACACGTACGCACTCACTGAACCGCTTTTAAAGCTCATGGGCAAGACATGCATATCCATCAGCAAGTGTCTGATACCAGCCAAAATGTGATAGCCAGTCGCGACTAAAATGGCCCACAAAAGGATCTGCATGCCCAGTCCTGAAAAACAGTCTTGTAAGCATTGGTAGTCAGCCTGCGAGCCAAGCACCGCCTGCAATGCCCACACCATCAGCGGCAAAGCCAAGAATAAAAGCACTCCGGATACCCTGTGTGCAATAGACACCAGCGCCGTAATCGGAAAGCGCATACTCAACAAATCAAGATTGACTGGTCTTTTACTCACCTGCAACCACCTTATTAAATTAATTTACCATAAGCGGGTAATGTTTGATCAACGCAACAGCATCAAAGGCTATTTGGGCCAGGAGCCCAATAAAGAAGCACGCTTAGAATGACCGCACGACAATACCACAAACTAAATGTAGCTACTATTAAAAAATAACTCAAGGGCCGCAAGCACATAAGGGATAATAAATTGCCTTTGTGTTGTAATCCATTTGCTGATATAGTGTATTTGTCTTTTTTTTATGCAGGAGCACACATGTCTGACCAAAATAACGACAATGCAATTCTAAATGTCGGCAACGAAACACTCGAGCTTCCTATCTTACAAGGCACGCATGGCCACGACGTCATAGCCATCAAATCGCTAGCCGCACAATCACGCTACACCCATGACCCTGGCTTTTCAGCCACCTCCTCTTGTGACTCTGCCATCACCTTTATCGACGGCAATAAAGGCATACTGCTTTACCGCGGTTACCCCATTGAGCAGCTTGTAGAAAAATGTGACTTCATGACCGTTGCCTACTTATTACTCAATGGTGAGCTGCCTTCAGTAAGTGAGCAGGAGGTATTTGCCAGCACTGTTCTAGATCATATGCATCTACACGAACAAATGAGTAAGTTCTTCAGTGGCTTTCGTCGCGATGCACACCCCATGGCGATCATGGTCGGCGTAGTTGGCGCTCTCTCAGCTTTCTACCACGATGCATTGGACATCAACGATCCTGAGCAACGCCGCTTATGCGCCATTCGCCTCATCGCTAAGATGCCAACCATTGCAGCAATGTCCTACAAATATTCGATTGGTGAGCCGTTTATGCACCCCAACCATGACATGAGCTATACCGAAAATTTTCTGCACATGATGTTCGGCACCCCCTACTCAGACAAACGCCCGAACCCCATACTTGTCGACGCACTGGATAAAATTTTCACCCTACATGCTGATCATGAACAAAATGCCTCTACTTCAACTGTACGCGCTGCCGGCTCAACCGGCGCCAACCCATTCGCGTGTATCTCAGCAGGTATCGGCGCATTATGGGGACCCGCACATGGTGGCGCTAACGAAGCCTGCCTACGCATGCTACAAGAAATAGGTGATGAATCTCGCATCGCTGAGTTCATCGCGCGCGCCAAGGATCCAAATGACCCATTCAGACTCATGGGATTCGGACATCGAGTCTACAAGAACTTTGACCCCCGCGCCAAAGTCATGCAAAGCACATGCCACCAAGTGCTTGATGCTGTCGGTAGACATGATGATCCGCTGATTAAGCTTGCCACCAAGCTCGAACAAATCGCACTTGAAGATGAATACTTCATCAAAAAGAAACTATACCCTAATGTTGATTTCTATTCTGGTATCACTCTCAGCGCAATTGGCATTCCTACAAACATGTTTACTGTCATATTCGCCCTGGCAAGAACCACGGGCTGGATCTCACAATGGATGGAAATGATCGGTGACCCAAATCGTCGCTTGGTTAGACCACGTCAACGCTACGTTGGCCATGCTAAAAGAGATGTGCCAAGCTCGCTCTAAGCACAAAGCTAGAGCGGCAAGAGATCCTGTAGCGCCTGCTGTATATCGGGAAATTGAAACTCAAATCCCATTTTTAGCAGCGCTGCTGGCCGGATCACTTGATCTGCTAACAACAATTGCTCACCTAATTCGCCAAATATCATTTTAATAGCTGCTGCTGGTAGTGTGGGACGGAGCAACAGTCGCTGCACGCATGATGCTGCATCATAAAATTCCCGCCAACTGCAGGCATGAGGTGCGGTTGCGTTGACTATGCGTGGCCAATCTGTCGTTGACTCTAGCGCCGCCACAAAAAGAGCACAAAGATCTTGCAAGTGTATCCAGCTACACATGGCATCAGCGCTGCCGAATGTCACACCGGCACGAAGAATGAGTGGTAAAGCTTGTGTTTTCAAAAAACCACCGCGCCCCATAACAACACCGATACGAAAAGCAGTCACACGCTCAGCAGCCAGCGCTGCAGACTCCCATGCTGAAACCAAATCGTGGGCATAACCCAATTGAGTTGAATCAATGGTATCTGTCTCTGAGTCAACCCTACAAGTACTTGGATAAAAGCCAATGGCACTGGCTTGCAGCAGCTTAGGAGGTGTAGAAAACTGCTGACAATAAGCCACCAAAGCCTTAGTGGCGTCAACACGACTCGATAGTAGAACAGCTTTACGTGCCTCTGACCAACGTTGTGCAGCAATATTGGCACCACAGAGGTTCACAACACCATCAAAGCGCTCAGAGAGATCAAGGTGACAACCATCCCATTGCAATCGATGACGATTTCTTTTGAAGTGCTTTTGACGCGTCAGCAATGTCACATCATGGCCACTTTCAGTGAGCATTGCGATTAAATGTGTCCCAACAAAACCAGTCCCACCGGCTACCAGTACTCGCATAGCATATCCTCCGCAGCAAAGTATTCACTACAGGATAGCATAATGCTTCACACAGACAAAATTCAGCCCTCTTACCCAAAGTGACATTGCAGCAATGTTCTGACACATGTATAGACTGGCAAATTCGAAGCATCAAAGCACATGACTTAACTTTCGTTTGTAGGTAGCGGACGACCATCAGTGTCCATGGTATTTGCGTTGTTCATCACACTTAATTTGACCATAGGATGACTTTTGGCTAGAGCAACACCACCCACAATCGCAGCAACCAGCACAACCAAACAAGCACCCAAGACAACCAGATGCAAAGGTGAAACAGAATCAGTACTCATAATCAATTTGGTGACCACCAAACTGGCAACTGCAATACTGGCAGCACTTCCAAAGGTACCCAGCATGATACCTGCTGTTCTATTATTCAAACAACTATTGACACCACCAGCGGTAACATAAGTATTATCTTTACACGAAAGATGCTAAGATCTGCTTTTGTATAGCATTGGGGGCAGCATGCTTAATCTCAGCATCAACTTGAACAAAGTGGCCTGCATTCGCAACGCCAGAGGCGGTAATTGCCCAGACGTACTTGCGTTCGCACAAGCCGTACTAGAATGCAAAGCAGACGGGCTCACTGTACACCCGCGTCCAGATATGCGACACATTACACCCGACGATGTGCGCCAAATCAGTGACTTAACAGGCACACACGAATTCAATATTGAAGGCAACCCTTTTCACGGCGCAAAAGGTGACTACCCAGGCTACTTGGCATTAGTAGAACAGTGTCGACCTGATCAAGCCACTCTGGTGCCTGATAGCATTCAGCAACTGACATCAACACATGGCTGGGACTTTAACGCTGATGGCGACGAACTGCAGAAAATCATCGCACAGATACAATCATGGGGCACACGTGTCAGCTTGTTTGTTAACCCCTGCTTGCAAGATATGCAGGCGGCCAGTGAGCTAGGAACAGATCGCATTGAAATCTATACAGGTGATTTCGCCAGCGCAATCACGCATGGGAACATTGAAAAAACAGCCAAAACCTATCATACGCTGGTACAGCATGCATTATCATTTGGCCTAGGCGTGAATGCTGGGCATGACCTCAGCTTGGAAAACTTAGCCATTCTGGCCAGCATTCCTGGTATAGACGAAGTCTCTATCGGCCAGGCGTTTATTGCTGACTGTCTATTTTACGGCTTAAAAGACACAATGGCGCGGTATCAAAAAGAAATCTCAATTGGTCATGAACGTCAGTGATATAGCCTGCCAACAATAACCATGACACAGGGCACAACGACTAATACCCCAGATATCATTAACCATAAATACTCTTTACGCCGCTGCGCTTGTGTGAGCTGATGGCGTCGTACCGCCCTTACAAAACCAACAATATGCCACAGCATAATGAGCAGTAAAATGACACACATACATAGCATAAGCACATGCTTCGTACTCATATGCTGCCTCCTGCAGATGTGCACGCCAGTGGAAATGTCACCGGCTTAGGTATATTGGCGGCGCCTTCAAGCCCCTCAATAACGACTTTACAATCATATACGGTGATATGAATATAAACTGCAAATGGTGTTTGGGGCAAACATAATTCGGTATGATACTCTACTGATTTAAATGAATAGATACTGTTCGACAACACGTCAAATTTAAAACGCCAAGCGAGCGGATGACCAAAAACACTCACTTTTCCACATGGATGGCGAGTATCAACAGCACTCAATACCATATTTAAAGCATCCGTTTCAAAGCTAATATTTTTTACATGCTCACCACGCTTGGGAAAATCAGCTGTTGTGAGTGGTATTTCTTGCTCTGAAATCAAATTGAGTGGCCTACCAGCAACAGTCACGCGACTGTCTAATCTTTGCGAGGTATTATCGGTTAGATCAATATACGCAGCTGGATAGACCACACAAGGAAAAATACCAAGACAGCATACAATCCACAGCCAAATTCGATTTCTAGCGCCCATCAATCACATCTCCAGAAAGCGCATTGAACGATAGCGACCGCCAGTATGTATGAACACCTTGCGGTGAGTGCTTCGCTTTACGAAGCTCGTCTGGACAATAGTGATCCGGATTCGAGAATTGATATGTGAATGAATCCGTCTGTACAGAATCAACTTGCAAGTGAAGCTTGGGGGGCAGGAATACATTAGACGACAAAGCGCAAAGGTAGCTGGTCACACCCGCAGATTCAATCTTGACCCACCAACCCTTCGGCAGTAGAAAAAATCGCTTCTCGATACAGCACGGTGACAACACCAACGAGATAGTCAGTGGTGTAGCATTAGCACCCAATTCAAATGTCGTCGCTTTATGATGCAGCTGAACAGTGGAGTGACTGGCACCAGTAGGTATCCCACCTATCTTAATATCCCGACTGGTATACGTCGGGTTATCAATGGTTGTTTGTACAACCCATGCCTGTGCTTGTGTAACGCAGGCAAATAGACAGAAAAAAAATACCTTTTTAAATACAGTATACATTGTGCTGCACCTTTTTATCCAATCCATAATTCTTTATCCCAGGAAAGCTGCCCATCAACATTGAGTGGCATTCGGCTGCTGCTGTGACCACATGTATTGCCTTTACCGCTGACAATGATACGCGGAGATTGTGTCAGTGGCCGCACATGCACATAAAACCGTGGCATAGATAATGGAATCAGAGCGGAAGGCGGGATATAACAAAAATAATACGGTGTGCCATCATAAACAATCTTTTGAAAGTCACCCACAGATAGAAAACCGAGATATTGGCAACACGTTAGGTGTGTTGATGATATGCTCAATCGATGAACGCCAACATGATCACTGAATGAGGCTTCTACCGCATTAGTTGTTAGAGGAAATAGATGCTTCTTACCACTCGCAAGATCACCATAACCCGTCACTGCAAGTTGCGAGGTGGCATGATCGTTATGCAACACGACCGCCAATGCCATGACTTGCATGGAAAAAAATAAAGTCAACAATGCCGCGAACCATTTTGAAACCATGTGCCCCCCGCGTATTCTAAGCTTGTTTCTAACTTAACATGCGGCACCAACACCATCAAGGCCACAAAGAGCCCCAAACACGATCAGCATCCCGACCTAGAATACACTTGGGCTCGCCCCGACAGGGACTAGTCAAGCGTTTTACGCTTCACGCTACTGATCAGGCTTTGCCGGGTCAGACCAAAGCTGATCGCCAATGAGCCAGCAATATAGATAGATGAATATGTTCCAATGATGATACCAATGGCAAGCGTCAGAGCAAACCCGAATAGGTACTCGCCACCAAAGATAAGCAAGGCAATTACAACAAGCAAGGTCAGACCAGAAGTCATGATGGTACGAGAAAGCGTTTGATTAATTGATCGGTCCATGACCTCTGTGGGTGTTGACTGACGGCATAAGCGAAAATTTTCACGTACACGATCGTATACAACAATCGTATCATTCAAGGAATAACCAATCACAGTCAGTACGGCAGCCAATACGATAAGATTAAACTCCAAATGGAAGGCAGAAAAAATACCCAAAACCAATATTGGATCATGCAACAAAGCAATGGCTGCACTGAGCGCAAAACGATACTCAAAACGCAAAGCAATATAGATGATGGTTGCAAGCATCGCCACAACAACCGCTAAAACACCATTCGTCATGAGCTGATGACCTACCTGCGGCCCTATAAAGGTGCTTTGTTGGATCACAGCACCTGGCAGAGCAGATAACACGGACTGATTGAGCTTTTCTTGTGACTGCTTTCCATCAACGGCCAAGCGTATTGCTAGACGGTGCGTATCATAAGCCTGTACTACCACTTTATCAAAGCCTGCAGCTGCAAGTTGAGAGCGCACGTTGCCTGGATCAACACTTTGCTGATAATTCACGTCAATCTTACTGCCACCAGTGAAGTCCAAGCCAAGATTCAAGCCGTTAATTGACAACACAACCAGTGACGCTAACATAATCACAATCGAAAACAAGGCAGCAAAATTGCGGTGACGCATAAAGCCTATACGAGTAACTTTAAAAAACTCCATTGCAACTCCTTTTTAATCGACGCGAATACCGATTGATAAATGTTTAACTGGTCGATGCCCATAAACAAGGTTAACCACAGCACGTGTGAAGAAAATCGCAGATAACATTGACGTCAACAAACCAATGATCAGCGTCACCGCAAAACTCTGCACAGGTCCAGATCCAATACCGAATAAAATAACCGCCACAATCAATGTGGTTACATTTGCATCAACAATAGTAGAAAAAGCCCGTGCATAACCCGCATGAATACTCCCCTGCACTGACATACCGGAACGCAGCTCCTCACGAATACGTTCGTTAATCAGCACATTAGCATCCACAGCCATACCAATTGTCAAAACGATACCCGCAATACCAGGCAGAGTCAGTGTTGCGTGTAAAACCGATAATATCGAAAAAATAAAAACCACGTTCACCAGCAAAGCCAGGTTTGCAAATAAACCAAACAAACGGTAATAACAAAGCATGAAAACGATCACCAGCGCTAAACCAATGATAGTCGAAAGCTCACCCTTCATGATATTGTCTTTACCCATACTCGGACCAATGACCTGCTGCGAGACGATACTCAACGGTGTTGAATAAGCACCCGAACGCAAAAATAAAGCAAGGTTCTCAGCTTCTTGCATTGAGCGTAGGCCAGTGATCTGAAAATAGTTACCTAAGGCTGAGTTGATGGTCGCCACACTCACCAATTTTTCAACTTGATGGGTTGTTCTTTCTACTTTACCGTTAACAGTACGCGAATCCGTTTTTGTTTCAACGTATATTGTTGCCATACCACGACCAATATTTTCACCGGTCATTTTGTTAAAGTATGTCACATCTGGGCCACTGATACTGAGACTCACTGTCGGTGTGCCTGATTCGGAAGACAATTGTGCGTTTGCATTAACGATCGCTGTACCTTTCAGAATGGCTTCCGTTCGCAGCAGAATGGGTTGACCATTTTTTTGTTTGTACAACTTACTGCCGTACGGAATAACGCCTGTTTGTGCTGCTGTAAAAGCATTGTGCTTGTCATCAACCAACTGCATGCGGATAGTCGCTACTGTACCAATCACTTTTTTGGCATTTGCTGAATCCTGCACACCTGGTAAGTCAACGCTGATGTAGTCCTTACCTTGCTGCTGCACAACTGGCTCAGCAACACCCAGCTGATTAATGCGGCGCCGCAATATTGTCATGTTTTGTGACATTGCTTGCTGTGTTAAATCTTGAGTGGTCTGCTGAGACAAGGTTGCTGACAAGGTAAAGCCATCCGCAGACTTTGCTGTCTTCAGTTGATAGCCTTGATAGTTTTGCATAAACAAGGATCGTGCAGCATCCGCTTGCGACTCATCACTAAATTGCAGCGTCAAGGCTGTTGGCGCAGTGTTGTAACCGCTGTATCGGATTCTTTGCTCTCGCAAGCGCTTGAGCATAGCATGCATATCCGATTGGATACGCGTCTTGAGGCTGGCATCAGACTCAACGTGCATTAAGAAGTGTATACCCCCCCTCAAATCCAGGCCTAACTTCATTGGCGCAGCACCGATACGTCGCAGCCATGCCGGAGTTTGTGGCGCAAGATTGAGCGCAACACTGTAACGATCACGCACCAAGGATGAAATAATATCCTGTGCCTTAAGCTGGTCTGAGGTGTCAGAAAAACGTATGAGATAAGTATACTTATTACCACTGTCGCCAATAGAGCGTATGCCTGCGGTTTGCAATGCCTGCTTAATTTTATCAATGTCAGCCGGCAATACCCCTTGAACAGCTGTAGATGACAATTGTACTGCGGGATCTTCACCATAAAGGTTCGGCAGCGAATATATCACCCCCAAGATCAACATCGCACAGATAATAAGATATCGCCATAATGGGTACTTATTCATTCCATTCTCCCCATGCTAATGATGTTTGAACGCTAAGAAATAGAATCCAGCGTGCCTTTTGGCAAGACTGTACTGATCGCTGCTTTTTTCAGAGTGATCTCTACTTTGTCTGCAACGGCAAGCACAACAAAGTCATCTCGTAAACGAACAATACGACCGACGATGCCGGCAATTGTTTCAACTTCATCGCCTACACCAATGGCAGCAACCGTATCTCGATGCTCTTTAGCGCGCTTGCTTTGTGGCCGAATAAACATAAAGTAAAACAATCCAAACAACAGTGGTATCCACAGCATAGACAACATATTCTTGCCATGGGGATGCATATGAGCAGCGGCGGCGGCAGAAGCTGCTGAAGGCTGTAAATTACCGGATTGTGCTGGCTGGGTAGCGGTTGTCGCTGCCGTCATGGCTGCTTGAGAGGCTGTATCGGCATTGGCTGCACCAAATACACACAATAATCCTGTCACTATTGTCACAATAGACAACGCTTTGATTACTTTTTGACTTATTTTTTTCATGTTGACTCCCGTTCATAACCCGTTTGCTCATAAAAAGCATCGGCGAAAGATTCTAATCTACCCTCTTCTATCGCCAAGCGCAAACCCTGCATCAGTCTTTGGTAGTAAGTCAGATTATGAATCGTGTTTAAGCGAGACGCTAAGATCTCTTTACAGCGAAACAAATGATGTAAATAAGCGCGACTGTAGTGCTTACAGGTCGTACATGGACAATCCTCGTCCAGAGGCCGTGTATCGTGTCTATGCACGCTATTGCGAATTTTAACAACACCTTTGGAGGTAAATAAATGACCATTTCTCGCGTTGCGAGTTGGCATAACACAGTCGAACATATCAACACCACGACGCACACCCTCGACCAAATCAGCAGGCGTGCCAACACCCATCAAATAGCGTGGCATATCTGTGGGCATTTGCGGCATTAAATCATCCAAAACTGCCAACATCTCATGTTTGGGCTCACCGACCGACAATCCGCCAACCGCCAAACCATCGAAACCCATGGGTTTCAAGGCCTCTAAAGACTCGGTACGCAAATCTGCATACATACCACCCTGCACAATACCAAATAATGCGCCGTCGTGTTTTTGATGCGCATCTCGGCATCGCTGTGCCCAACGCATGCTCAGCTGCATAGACGTCTTTGCTTCCGCGTGTGTGGCGGGATAAGGCGTGCACTCATCAAAAGCCATGATAATGTCGGAGTCCAGCGTTTCCTGCATGGCGATAGAAGACTCGGGGGTCATGTTAATCCAGGCACCATCAACCGGTGATCGAAACTTCACACCTTCTTCCGTCATCTTACGCAATTCACGGAGACTGAATACCTGAAAACCACCCGAATCGGTTAGGATAGGCTTCTCCCAATGCATAAAACCATGCAGCCCCTTATGCAGTTTGATGATATCTGGACCCGGCCTGAGGTATAAATGAAATGTATTCCCCAATACAATCTCAGCACCGATGTCATTAGCAACCTCCTCTGGCGTCATGGCCTTAACTGAACCATATGTGCCCACAGGCATGAAAGCCGGCGTATTGACGACACCACGTGGAAATTGTAACTGCCCACGGCGGGCGGCCCCATCCGTAGCGAAGGTTTTGAAAGTCATTCGTGAAGGCAATATTTTGTCCTCATTCATAAAACTGCCAGCATACCATTTTTTGCAATACCAATCACCACGGTAGTGCTTGACAAAATTTAATACAGCATTACACTGAACACATGAATAAAATAAAACCCATTACTGTTGGATTATCTGGCGGCGTTGATTCAGCTGTGACCGCGGCACTGCTCAAGCAGCAAGGCTATGATGTGTCTGCTGTTTTTATGCAAAATTGGCGCTCAGACGACCCTCATTGCACTGCCTCAGAGGATCTCAGCGACGCACAGGCTGTGTGTGATACCTTAGGCATTGCCCTAGATGTGCTTGATCTATCTGCCACCTACTGGGACAAAGTTTTTGCAGCCTGCCTAGATGAGTTTGCGCGTGGCAGAACCCCTAACCCAGATATCTGGTGTAATAAGTATGTTAAGTTTGATGCCTTCCTTGCAGCCATCACTGCACAGAAAGATTGTCGTTTAGCAACTGGGCACTATGCGAGGATCATTGAAAACGACGGACAATATGAGCTTCACAAAGGGGTCGATGGCCACAAAGACCAGAGCTACTTCCTATACGCACTCAATCAGCAACAATTGTCGCAATCTTACTTTCCCCTAGGCGACTACGAAAAAACAGCAGTGCGCACACTCGCAAAGCAACTCCACTTACCCAATGCTAACAAAAAAGACAGCACTGGGATTTGCTTCATTGGCGAGCGTCGCTTCAAACCCTTTTTACAAGACTTCTTAAAGTCCAAGCCTGGCGTCATCCTAACAAGTGATGGGCATGAAATTGGCAAACATGATGGTGCAATATTTTATACTTTGGGCCAGCGCAAGGGCTTGAATATTGGTGGTGTGAAAAACCAACCCGAAGCACCGTGGTACGTTGTGGCTAAGGACAATGCCACAAATACAGTCACAGTTGCACAAGAGCATGATCACCCTCTCCTCATGCGGAAGACTTGTCGCTTAGAGCAATTGCACTGGATCAATGACAGTCATGCCGACAACGGCAATATTCAGTGCATGGCGAAAACACGTTATCGACAAGCAGACCAAGCATGCCAGATTGTCTTCTCGGAAACGGAAGCACAAGTCACATTTGAGGAAGCACAGCGTGCAATCACACCAGGGCAATCGGTTGTGCTCTATCGTGGTACGCAATGTCTGGGTGGCGGTATCATCAAAGACTGATCAGGTCATTGTTACGTATGCAAATATCAGCCAAGAATAATAGCAGTAAGTTTATTGCTCACGCTGAAAGGTGTCCTGCTTTGGAAAAATAACCAATGATGGCTACACAAATCCAATGGAGCCATCTTATCTTATACCAACATAAATGCTGCCATCACATTGAACAAGAGAGACTGGCGGCTGCAGAATTGACTACACTAGCGGTAGGCCGGTCTTTCGGATCTTGCGCCCAACATGATGAGATTAACTTGGCAAAATCTGTGGGGGTATCAGCCGGTATTTGTGGTCGCAAACCTTGAATTACCCATGCAATAATGAGCGATGAGACTGCTGCATCTTTCCACGGGTCTTCGCGTGAAGCAATTTCAAAAAGCAATATACCTAAGCTGTAAATATCACATGACTTAACGTAACTTGCATCTGGGCTCATCATTAACTCAGGAGCCATCCATGCCAATGTGCCAGTCATACCACCCGTGGCCTTTGTGAGTGTCATTGTCTCTGATTTGATTTTCGCTAAACCGAAATCACTGATTTTAGGTTCTAAACCTCGCATTAAAACGTTTAAACTCTTCAGGTCACGATGTAGCACATGATAATCATGTAAAAATGCCACACCAGCTGTGATTCCCTTGCTGATTTGATATCGTTGTGCCCAGGAAATGGCGATGGATTGATTGTGTAACACACCATACAGAGATCGATCAGGCATATATTCCATAACGAGACTATAATAGCCTTGTTGCAAGCAAACCCCATGAATGCTCATTATATTGGGATGATTCAAACGTGAGATGAGCTCACCTTCAGACTTTAATTCTGAGAGCGCATCCTGACTAACGCCTTGAGCCTTTAAAACCTTAATTGCAACAATGTGCGCACCTTGTGCATTATTCCAAATACCTTTATAAACATGTGCAAACGAACCGACACCAATATGATCCTTGTCTACATCATATACAATGCCTGATCGAGGAATGACACAAAGCTCTCTCGTAGCATTCGCTTGAACGGTTGATGTAGATGGCATGGGGGCAGCAATACTGGATGCTGCTGCCACAGGAAGCTTGGATGGCGTGACCACATCATCACCCTGACACTTTGGAAGCCTCTGCACAGGCTTATCTACGCTAGTAACAGTGTGTGATTCAGTTCTTTTTACAGCAGGCACTGACTGCAACGAAGTGACATCACGCTGAGCCTGCTTGGGAAGTTGCTGACTCATAGGTTGCGTTATGAGTGAGGCAGTGCTTACCCCGCGCGGAGCCATACTCGAACCAGTACTATTTTTTTCAGATCGAGTAGAAGCTGCTTTACTAACCACATCAGCACTGATAGGCTCAGACAATGATTGTTTTATGCTCGATGTGGCGCCTGAAGGGAGAGAACAGTCACTGACTTTTGTCGACAGTGAACTTTTAGACTGAGTTGAACCCAATAATGAAGCCGCTCCTGAGCGTACACTCGATGTTAAACCTGAAAGAAGAGATGGCTTTGTAGACTCATCTACAGATTGACGGTGCAAACGTATTTGTGCTTTCAATTGCCGCTTATAGTCGGGATTATTATGCCCTAAACACCTAATGATCATTTGTGCATTCTCACAGATCTGATCATTCTGGCTGTTGAGGCAGGGTATCAAGTGGTTTAAGACATGCTCTATCATAAATTCATGGCGCTTTTCATCTTTGAATGATAATTGACATAATAGGTCAGAGGCCCATACCTGAAGGTCAACACATCCGTCAATAAGAAAGCCTGCTACGAAGCGTGGTGTGTTAATGAGTGTGTGGATATGCGTATACGTAGGAGTGATATCACTGCTGAATTGATACAAACCAGATTGGATTAACTGCTTTGCTACTGGCTCAAACTTTGAAGCTATATCTACCAGAGTCAGTGCACGTTTCTTGTTTGTGACGGCAGTATAGCATGCACATAATAAATCTGACATATTAGTTTGTAAAATTAATTCAACAGCATCATCAACAAACACGCGATTGATCAGTCTTAATAGCCTACCTTTTGAGTGAGATGGAAATAAGTTATCGTATTTTAGGTAGAGCGAGATAAGTGGCTCTAACAAATGATGTTGCACAATAGCAATGTGGCTAAAAGAGATTTTAAATATGCTTTCTCCATCAGGCCCTAAGATATTAATACATTCGCGCGCAAATTCTTCATCGGGGTTAAATGCATCCAAGTCATAAGAAGCGTTGATTGGTAATAAGTTGGCTACAACACGTAATAGGCCAACGTCAACAAGTCCTGAAGCGTGTCTTGTGCGATAAAATTCCAATATAACTTTCATCGTGTTCACTTGTAATGCACTATCACCTACTTCTAAAAATTCAAGCAATAATTGATACGGGCACGTTTTTCTAAATAGATCATAAGCATCACTATAGAAGTTTTCATGCACTAGCGATTTGACAAACCACTGCTTCACCAGAAGACAATGATGATTTAAAACACTGAGACAGTTTTCCATACTAGGATTCTTTATCGAGCTCAAAAGGTAATTGAGCGAAGCGTTATCCTCACACTCTGCATGATTGATAATATCAAGCTTGTCTTGATTTGAGAATGTCGTGAGAAGCGTCTGAAATACTGCTTGTGCTTTATCTGCGTTAAGACAGTATTTGAGATAACATTGTCTAAGCTCAGAGGACATCTTAGAAACAATTGGCTTAAGAATCGATGTGTCAGCCTTACACTCAAAATCGATAAGAAATTTAACTAGACCGGACGTATAGTCACAGGCATCTGGATAAGTTGTGATAAACTGCAAAACAACCCCAAATACCCCTTCACGCGCCGGATCGGACTTTAGAAGAAAAAACCGAGGTAGACGTTTTGAAAAAGAACGCACACAGGCAGAATATACTTCATTAGCAACACTAAATGTAAGTGACGCATCTTTCGAATCATGGACTGTTTTACTGTAGTGCTTTCTTAGTGTGTGATGCAGGTAACACCGTCTAGGCTGCACTTGATCACAGTGATTAAGCAAATGACTGATAGACCTATGACATGCTGTAGCAGTCTTAGGCTTATTCTCGACAAGAATGTCTATCAACATAGATAGGTCAGCTATCATTTCGTAAACAGAGTACTGGTACGACAATGAGAGCACAGGAATAAGCTCGATCGCCCTTAACCTTTGCCTATCTTGGTCGCTTGAAAGCAATCTATGGCAAAGCAACCAATGTTTAAACTGCAGACAAAAATCAACAACAGTAGATGGCATATGTGTCAGAATGGCAAGCAGGCTACCATGGGCGAGACCAGCCAAACGCTTATTGTCACCAGACCATAAATCAAATAAGAAATTCAAATGCTCTACTCGAATAAATTCCCCATATAAACACACTTGTTGTCCAGTTGATTTTTTATCAGCTTGACCTGACTTCATTTGATAAATACTCATAGATTGCTCAAGCCAGGCATGATCAGAACGTAAGCCTTCAGTCAGTATCGAGCCACCACCTAACTCTATGATTCGTTGCATATGTGATGGATCAGCAGCACACTGTAAAATCATTCTATGAGCCAATTGCTGAGTTTGAATCTCCGCGGACTCGTCCTTCAAAATTGATAGTAAAAATTCAGATAGTGATGGACTGTAAACGCTGCTACGGGGAAAATATACAAGCACGTGGCATAGATTCTTTTTAAGTGATTCAATAGTACTGTCATGTGGTTTTGGTATAGATTGACATGCTTGTATAATCACATTAATGGCTTCATTAGTGAGATAATGACCACCCCACTTGACAGTTGATAAAAATGGCTGTGATAGTTCTAGTATCTTTGCAACCATACACCAAGAGATGGTTTCGGATTTCAATAATAAACTAACTGTCTGGTTGAACCATTCCCAGATACCAAGCATATGTGCGAGTGGTGCCAACTGACTACTACTGTAAGCAGACACGGTGCATGATATCTCTTCAAAATCCGGGACACTGAAAGGCTTGTATACGAAAGGCTTATGAGCGCTTTTCTGACGCCGCAGAAAACCGCGTGCCTGTCGCAATAAGGGTTTGTTTTCAGCCACGAGCGTCGCTAACTCAATTCTTGCATCATAATTTGGCATTGAGATAAGCTGATGTAGTAAATCTATTCCAAGTGACTTTTTTGCATCTTTATTAATTCTTTCAACTTTTATGATAGAAGAAAGTATGGATGGGCTTAAGTCATCTTTGATTTTAGCCAGTTGCACTAACAATTTTCTCTGTTTTTGAAACAAAGATAAATTATGCTGATTATTCTTTATGAAGCCAGTCAAAAAGCGTTGGATTCTGAAAGCATTGGATACCTTATCAGGAAGACTCATTGTAGAAATATATTCAAGAAGGTCAACAACCCATTGACTTTTGCCGACTAATGAGCGGGCAGCATCATACTTAAGCATAATAGAGCCTAATAGCCATAGAATATATAACTTAACCGGACTTTGAGAAACTTTATCTACAATAGAGGGTGGCGTAGCGGCCCATAACTTAGGAAGAGATAGCGTCATTGCTTGAAGGCCAGGCAACTGATCACCGGCACTATCTGATAGAGATATGAAATCACAAATGCGTAAAATCGAGACACTGATTTCATGACTAACAGTTGTGACAATAGATGACGCAGCATGCAAGAAATCCGTGAATAAGCCTTGTTTCTTTTCTTCATACTCGGAGGATTTAGCAGAGAGAAATCGGTGAATAATAGAAAGTACTTGCTTCGACAAATCGTCCGGACTACTTTCGACAAGAGACAATAAATCTTTCACTGGCAAGTCATATGATAATATCACATCAGGTGAAGATATACATAATGCTTTTGAGAGCGCCTTAGCGGCAAACATTTTTAACGATAACGCACCAGATCGAATAATATGAATATAGACATCTATGTTAGTGATTCTATACTTTGAGTAATCATCAGCGCTCATACCTGCCTTGACCAATCTTTGCAGAAGTTCAAGAGCGAATATCTCATCACACAGGAAGTGCTCTTCAAATAATTGCTGGACGCTAGAAGTATTCGGTTTATCACAGGCAACACTTATGCATATATCAAAAAATCTTGAAGTAAATAAATATTGTCTATAGCTATCATATGAATCACTTCTACCCGAGTAAGGACAGGGTTTGTAAGTCAACTTATTCTTATCTTGGTAATTATATCGAAATTCCAGGTGAAAGTGAGCATTATGAGCATATAACGAGAGTCGTTTCCTCCTCAATAGAATGAGAAGACGATCAGAAATCCTACTTATATTTTGCCTAGCATCCATTGTTACATCGCCCCATGAGAGCAGAGTACTTTTAAAAAAATCAAATGTCAATTCTTCATAGCTTTCTGGTGAACTTGATGTCAGTGCATCCACTAAAACGCCAAGTATATATGTTAAATTTAGCTTTGAACTTGAATGATGATAGTTAATGCTAAGGTTGACTTTATAACGACCGCGACACATCATCCTCGCATCATCACAATAGACCTTTTTTCGAATCCAATCATCTTCGCCATAACCCCCTCTCTCCTCGTAAAGATGAATTGTCGTTGGTACACTAATGCGCCATGTGAGCACTGATAAGAGTTTTCGACAATGAAGGGAGCCACCCTCATTCGCAATCATAGCGATATACTTAATTAGATGCGAGTTTGAAGGTAGCATTGGTTCATCTTGTTTAAGAATGATGGCTAAACACTCTAAGACAAATTCACTATGTCTTGATTCAAGAATTGGATAAACACTCAAAAGCATCTTTACAGCTACTAGCCTGAGATGTTTGCTTTCAGCAGCACATAGTCTTGGGGTAACAGAAATAAGCTTTCGCATAGTATCATATCTTTGCATAAAGTAATCTGCTAACTGGGTCTCATGCATAACTGTATCGCTCTCTGGCTTAAAAAAGACAGCGAGATTTTGAGCGCCTGGATACTTACGTTGAAGATATTGCTCATTAAAATACTGCGATAATGATTCATCATGAGCTTGAACAGTGGTAGCGTCAAGCTTACCAATCGATGTTGATGCGATTGCTTCGAGCTGAGCAAGCTTTTCCGGAGCAGATCTCACTGCCCTGAGACCGGTCACACTTTTGATTAGTGTATGGTATTCAATTGCTCCTTTAATTAAAGACAATGCTTTCTTTGATCCAAGACAAATTTCAAGTGAGGGAGTATCAACAAACCGACAAAGCAGCTCAGCTGCTCTAAGCTGAGCACTTAGATTCAAGTCATACACTCTAAATAAGACAGGATACATTAGTGTAGAGCATACTTGGTCATACAAGCTCGGATCTATGGTATCAAGTAGACGATTGAGCAGCTGAAGTGTGCTAAGCTGAAACCCCTCACATGCATGTGATAAATAACCAACTGAAGTTGATAAAAAGCTATCCATATTGTCTTGTATATATTCGGAAAACGAGTCAAACAAAGTAAGTAGTAGCTTTGGCATATTACCGAAAAGTGAGGGATCATTTTTTGAAAACACCCAGCCTTCGATAGCAACATCAAGCGCACCACTGGCTATAAATACAGATCTTGCATGTGCAGAATGCTGCAAAAATTCTAAAATAAGATCAACAAAAGAACCACATATAAATGGATTCAAATATGCAAGACGTTTATCTCTTTTACGATTCTCTTTCTGCTTATTATACAGCAAATGAAATATTTTCATCATTTCTTCTACTACACCTTGAGAAACAGCCAATTCAACACGGTGCACGTCTTTCTTAAAAAACGCTACAAACAAGATTATCCGAAATAAACTGCTATTGCATTGCCCAGACTTACGATTTCTGACATCATTGTCTCTAACCAGCTTAAGACCACAGAGTATATTATTGTTAGGAGCCTTCAGAGAAATTTGAGACCACATAAATTTTACAGCATGTATGATATCTTCCACTTCGGTACTGTCTGACGTTTCAATCTGTAACAACTGAAGAAACATTTCTAGCCCAATTCTCTGTTCATCATCATTATCAATCAGAAACTGAACCAAATGACGCATATATTCATCTATTACAGACCTGACTTTAAAATCACCATCATGGTAGCCACGCTTTCGACAATAGTAGCGTGTAAAAAGACCAGAAAAATACGGATGTATTACCTTGAGGTCTTGTGGAGATAAACGTTCACTCGAGTGGAATAGTTTTTGTATAGATGAATGTACCTCTCTGAATGTCGCCTCTGGTTCCTTATCGAAACACAACTCTAATATACATCGAATTGATTTAAGCGCACTCTCTCGACGACGATTTTCGTATGTCAACTGTATCATTAGCTCAACACCATGATGATATATTAACGAGTCTAAACATTCTTTTGAGCGCTTAACGATACTCTCTAGCAGATCTAGATGTCCAGCATCTGACCGCAAAAAATCCAGCATGCAATACACTATCTTTTTAGTCTCAAAATACCCTCTCAATTCGAGCATATAAGATCTCACTTTCTTTATCTTGAGATTTCGATGTAGCTTAGATAGCGACCCTCGCCCACCGATCCATATACCTTCATCTTTAAATCGATAGAGAAACTTTGTTAACAAAAATAAGATATGCGGAGCACGAAACATTCCAGGAACATCATCTGAGGTTGATTGCTTCTCTACTGTTGCCACAAGCTTTGATAGCTGATTGATATTTATTCCATAAAAATACTGACATAACTTTTCCGTATTGCTTTTATCATTATCGGCTAGGTTAACATGAGTAATGAGATCCTCTATATTCGGCGAAGACCTCATTCTACGCCGAGACTGAATATGAGTCCAACTTTTTTCCTTCATCATCAATGCTATTTGCAAAACCTCTTTATCAACGGTCTCAGTCATATTAGCTTCAGTAGCTTCATCACGTAGCATCACCTCATCACTGAGATGTGGATGGAGCTTCTGAAATCTTTCAATCCAATGCATATTTGCATACCAAAGTGTTTCCATCCAGGCCACTTGGACACCAGCTCGATTCCAGAGAGTCCCATTCCTAAGTCGGTCTAATTCATTAACAATACTGTCTGCGAGTCTGTGACTAGAATATTCCTCACGCGATAGCAAATACTCGGTTAACTGATTTTTTCTTGTGACAAGACACAACAGTCTATAGTAGAACTCTGTGATTTGATGAGAGCATAAAAAGTGCTCAGACAATGAAATGCGCTTAGCTTCCACACGCTGTCTTTTAACTAGTGATAACAGTATACCAACAAGCTCACGCAAAGAAATATATTTTTCTTCACTATACTCATCTAAACCCCCACAGCTTTCATACTTTTCCATGAGCTGTACTGATGGACACAAAAGTAACCCCAAAATTGGAAACATAGTAAAAGCTCGATTAGTAAAAGTTCGAGGCATGCGATAAACGGAAAGAATTTGAGTTAAAAGGCGCGTATTGAGTGCGGCGTAAGTGCTGAGGAATAACGTGATTAGCTTAATCTTTTTCTGATTATCTTTTGCGATGCTAAGCAAAAAAACAGTAGAGATCTGAGATGCCCCAACATGATGTCCGCCTTGTGGAATGTAAGATAAAACATGCTCGTATTCAGCGGGAAGAGGTTCGCCCTGGTTAATCGTTGTCAGCACCTGCGTAGCAACCAGCACCGCACGCCACATATCCCTACCATTAGATTGGAAAAAATTGTTCGCAAATACACCTTTAATCGCAATCTCTACGGTGAGTTTTGTCCATAAACGGTAGTCTGGGTTAATCTCCTGTGCGATTTGCAAGCACTTTGCTCCATATGGATTGTTCCCTAATAGGAATGAATACTGCAACATGTCTTTCATGCCAGGCTGCTTAAGTTGTGCACGCACAAAATCCCTATTTGATTCCGACTGGTACATGTTGACTAATAGCGACCATCTATAGTTAATCGGAAAATAAGACCAATCATTGTAAACCTCGACCCAGACATCATCATAATCTCGATGCATGAATTTGCGTGTATCCGGAGCCTGGTATTGCCTTCTTAAACTTTGTATATGTTGGTCATGCGAAAAAGGACACAAATCATTGTCAACAATAATACGTTGTAAACGCGGTTCTTTTAGTTGGTCTGCGATAAATAACGTCAGCTCTCTCAAATAAGACATCATTATGGGGAGCAAGTGAGTAAAAACCAGCCAAGATAGTGATTTGTGTATAAATCGCATAAATGACTCTAAACCAACCGAAACGCTATTCAGTGTTGTCATAGTGAGAAAACGTTTGATCAGTCGCAGGTATAACATGTCATCCAGGATATGATCCGCTTCATTATAAGACGACAGCTTCCTGGGAAAGTCCTCTGATATGTATTTCACTAGCAACTCTAGCACACCATGAGACACAAATAATGATAAAATCCAGTCATTTTTATCAACTAAAGCATAAATCAAACCAATACAGCTTATTTTATGCGCATATTTTAAACCCGATGTGGATGGCATAGCGATCTGTTTTTGCATCAAATCTATAATGCAATGAATAATGCCCCTAGTGATTAAATCACATTTTTGTGTCTCGCTACTGACAGCAATGCTTTTTATCCGCTCAATTGCCGCAGCAGAGATATTATGATCCTCTGACTCAAATGCATAATCAAGCAAGATGTCAATATCCCAAGTCAAATCGACTGATGGTATAAATTCTTCTTCAAGAGTAGGTAGAACAGTGTACAAGCTAAATAACTCGGCATAAAATTCACGATCATATACGCCGCAGCCTTCTGTACGTAACATAGCTGCGAAAACACAAGTTATGTATTCCTTAGGTCTTCCACCAGAGTAACACACCCTGAGCGTTTCAACTACTTCTTGAGTATTCTCTGGTAAAGCAAGCGAATTGCGTAGTATACGAATCGCATATTTTTTTGATTGAATGCGTTTTAGATCTTTCTCTTCTTGAGAGATTTCTCTAATTCTCCCCCGCCGCTCTTTGCCAAAATCTGCTACGTAATAGTCTTGAAGTAATAATTTTACTGCAAATGATATGAAACCATTATCCTTAATAATTTTTGCCATCAACTTTGAGTAATTTTTGCTATCTACCAGTTTTTTTATGAAACACATCGAATCCGAACGTGACACACTACCCAGAATGTGACGTATAAGGTGCATCCCCCAATGGCGCGAGCGTATGCGGGGGGGGTATAAACCCCTCACTTATGTCGTTCTGCTGAAACCCTTCAACTTTACCGGTTATTTCATGGATTTTTTGAGCCGCTTTTTGAGCATTTTGAGCCGCTTTTTGAGCATATTTTTGCCTTTTAGCCTCTGTTAGAGCATATTTTCCCATATCAAAAGGAAGCTCAGTTATATCCCTACGCATAGACCACCTCTAATCATATCACCCATCTGTCTCGTGCAGTATACTCTAACCAGCAGATGATTAGGTAAAGCGAAGAAGAACCTCGCGCCCACCACACTATATTTTCCGAACCTACTTGGAAGATAACTTTTACGTATTACTTTCTTTTGAGCCTGACAGACTCGACAAAGTAAAACATATAACAAATTCAAGTAGGCTTACCATGGAAAATGATATCAGACACCAACACTTGAAACAAGCGAACGATGTTTATTCGCAATATACAGCCATTAATGCTAACAACACAACAAATTACTGGGGCACTAAGAAGGTCTTTTTCGGGGCAGACCGCAATCACTGGTTAAGTGCCAGCTATACTCTCTCATAGTAAGCGAAGCATGGCGCCATGTCTTCATCAAAGGTAATCTCTTAGCCAGTCAGGTGACCATACGCTATAACGATCTAGACAGTGATATCTAAATCTCAGCCTTTGGGTATGTTGGCCCGGTTCGTGAGTCAATTAAATATGCCATTACAAAAAAGCCAATAAGGTTTGTCAGAATACCAAAAACCAGTGCAGGTAAACCGAGAGGCTCACCCAACCCAAACTGCCAAAGCAATGTACCGCATATACCACATGCCGCACCCACCCAAAACGCAGACGTTGTGACACGCAATTTAAAAATAGCAAATAACATCGGCACCAAAATAATGGGAGACCAAAAATTATATGCCATGAGCAATAGCTTTAGCACATTTTATATCGAAACGGCAAAGATGATTGCAATCACACCGACCAGCAATGTACTTATACGCGCCATTTTCAACGCGTCAATCGTAGCGGGACGCTTACTTAACGGCTTAACACAATCATTTGTAAACGAGATGGCAGCAGCATTCAAAAAACCTGCTGCTGAAGACATAATGATTGATAGTAATGCCGCAATGATGAATCCACGTAAACCAATCGGCAGCATGGTATCGATTATATAAGCAAATGCATTGTTACCATTCATAGCAGGGTCTGCAACATATGCCACAAGACCGATCACCGACAGAAAATTGACTAAAACCTCGTACTCGCCGGCGAGAGTGAAAGCCAATTAATAAATTAATCAACAAGAACACAACAATGATGCAATAATCAATGTTCATCAATCGCCCTCATCCAATGAGAAAAAGGAAGCGCCAGTGCGCCAAGATACCAATAGCATAGCACATATACAATGATGGTAAGGCAAGTCTGTTAGTGAATTATTTCTCAGAAAACACGAGATTTAATAGGCTGGTACTGAATTCATTTCCGATAATCATACGATCTACACTGTGTCTGGTAAGAAACCATCTTTCTGCAAGGACCACATCTTCGCAAACTGTCCATTCGCTTCGAGTAAGTCAGCATGGCACCCATCTTCAATGATTTGTCCCTTATCAATGACAATGATACGGTCCATTTGTAGCAGCGTCGATAACCTATGCGCTACCACTATCGTGGTACGATTTTTAAAAGCACACTGCAAACTCGCTTGAATTTTTTGCTCAGTCACAGAATCGAGCGAGCTGGTTGCCTCATCAAGCACAAGAATCGGTGCACTGTCGAGTAAGGCACGCGCAATGGCAATGCGTTGTCGTTGCCCACCAGATAACTTCACCCCTCGCTCTCCGACTAATGTGTCGTAGCCATCTGGTAATGATGCGATGAATTCATGGCAATGCGCCTGTTGAGCCGCATGCAATACCATCTCCTCCGTCGCTTCTAAATTCCCGTATCGAATATTGTCACGCAAGCTGCGATGAAACAGTACTGGGTCTTGTGGAATCAGTGAAATGTGTTCTCGCAAACTATCGAGAGTCACCTTTGAGATATCTTGAGCATCAATACTGATTTTGCCAGAATGCAAATCAAATTGCCGGGTGAGCAAATTAATCAACGTACTTTTTCCACAACCTGAAAAGCCCACTAAGCCTACTTTTTGACCGGCAGGAATCTGTAGACACAATTCCTGATAGACATCATTCCCGGATTCATAAGCAAATGTCACATCTGCAAAATTAATACCCCCATGATCACACTGTAAAGGGCTCGCACCATCAGCATTGACAATTTCATTCGGAGTAGACAGCAAAGGCATGGCCTGAGTGCACTTGCCAAGCTGCTTATACACTTCGCCTATCTGATTGGCAATATGCCAGAGTTGTTGAAACAAGGACATCGTCAGTGTCAAAATCAAGGCGAAGTCGCCCACCGTCACTTGTTTGTGTTGATATAAAACGATTAATAACGTCATCATATATGGCTGATCATAAACTGGCAAATGTACCATCAGTGGTGGCCCATAACCCTGACTGTCATACGTTTATCATGCGAGATGCAGGTACGTGCCTGCGACATGTATTACAACAAAAATTCTCAAAAGAATACCTCTATCATGCGGCAGAATTGTTTATTGATATGCAACTCAAATCACAACAACACATTAACGCCTTACTAGAGCTTGGTGTACCTGACTATCGACCAGCCAAGCTGGCACAGCAATTCTCGACTATCATGTCAGATCAAGCTCTCCATGAGACAGAGGGTCTGACACAGAGTGAAATCAAGCACTGTCAATCACTGATACCAACTGTGAATGAGCTGTGTGCGCAAGCACCCTTATTCGCAGCACACGCAACTATTGTGCAGTCCGATTTCAGCGATAATAACATGCTGATCAATCCTGAGAGCAAACAGCTTTGTATCATCGATATTGGTGAAATCGTCATATCCAACCCACTGTTCTCGCTCTTCAATGCCTTCAATAAAATCAAACAGCTCTACTCTCAAGTCATGTCACCACAAGAACAAGAGCAGTGGCAGCAGCATTGCCTGAAACGCATAACGCATGGCAGCTGCAATAACGAAGTGATACAAATGGCTGTGAGTGCTGCCAAGAAAATCTTGCCAATTTATTTCTGCGTTACCCAATATTGGTTCAGAAAAGCTTGTGGGCACAAACAATTAAAGGCATTTGGTCATGACAAGCTTGGACAACAGCTGCGCTGGATGGCAAGCAATATCACTCACTGATTGGTGTCAAGATGATACAATCATAATACGCATCAATTCAGGCAGGCATGAAACAGCAAACGATTTCAGTCACTTACATGATCACGCATTTTGGCTTTTCGACACGTTCACCTCGTGTGAATAAACCAGCAACTTGACTACTAGCAAGAAGATCGACCTGAGACACTTGCACTGGCTGAGCTGTATCTTCCAGACATAACTCACGGAATGTCGGCACAATGTGTGTGGCAGCTGCGTTATATATTTCACGAAGACAATCAGATGCGGAGATCTCACGCTCTTCAATATCTTTTCCACATAGTATCAATGTAAACATATCAATCTTAATTTCGGGAGCACTTTCAGACAGCATCAAATTCAATTTCTGCATGATAGCAATCTTCAGGTCTTTGATAGTTGCTGATTCAGCCAGTTCAAGCCCACTGATCTGCTGAACCTTACCCAATATATCTTTAAGAAAGAAAGGAAGGTATACCTTGGTACTGACTCGCTGTTGCTCGGGTACAGGGGCATGCTGGCATAATTTCTTAGGCTTAGGCGCAATCTGCATGCATGGATGTCGAGTGAGTTCAGCACAGAAATCAGCTGCAGTGCAATGATAGTCCTTAAGCAACTTTCCACACAATATAATGTTAAAATCATCTGGTTGGATTTCTGGGACACCCTCAGAACGCAATGCATTTAGCTTCTTGGTGACCGCGACCTGAAAGTCCTCCAGCGTTGATGACTCAGAAAGACCAACACCCTCAAGGTGTATTTTGTTCATACCTTCAGATAAAACACCATAATCATGCACTGAAATATTAATATAGCTTCTCATACTTACCCCATATAAAAAAAACGCGAACCAATATCGTACCGTATATTCGCGATAAGTCAACACTTTCTGTCCCAAGAAAAATTGTAATACAATCTATACAACACCTGACACAGAGCGTCAGTAAGACATTAATAACATTATTGTTTTTCTCTACAAAAGCCTAAGCATGACCTGCAATTGTCATCTGATCAACCAACACAGAGCCGGTTTGTATACTTGATCGCGAGTCAATATCACAGCCCACCGCTCTAATACCAGCATACATATCCACGAGGTTACCAGCTATTGTGATGCCATCTACCGGATGAGAGATTTTACCACCAGACACCCAAAAGCCTGTAGCACCACGCGAGTAGTTACCAGAGATGATATCTACTCCTTGCCCCATGAGATCTGTCACCAACAAACCCTCGCCCAACTCTTGTAGCATTGCAGTACAATCACCGGCGTTTGGCGTGACTTGCATATTATAAATGCCGCCCGCATTACCGGTTGAGGTGAGACCCAACTTACGCGCGGAATAACTGGATGTCATAAAGTGCTGCAAAACACCATCTTTCACGAAAGCCAAATCTTGTGTTTTAACACCCTCTGAATCAAATGGAACACTGGCAATGGCATGAATAGCATGTGGTTTTTGCTCAATTTGCATGAACTTTGGGAAGACATATTGATGCAGCTTATCTTTCAAGAAACTACGATTCGTATATATCGACCGACCTGAAATTGCCGTCAAAAAGTGACGCCAAAGTGTTTTAGCAACAGGCGCATGAAACAGAATAGGCATTTGACAAGTTTTAACAGTGTCAGGATGACATCTTGAAAGCGTATCGCGCGCTGTTTGACTAGCCAGCTCAGGTAATGACTGCAGCTGTTGTGGATCAACATGAATTGTATAGTCCGAATGTGCTTGCTGACCACCAGACTTTTCTTTTGCCAAGACAGAAACAGATGCACTGTGATAGCTTCTTTCGTAGAACCCAAGAAAGCCCGCACTATTGCCAACACATTTAGATAACAAACCATGCGATAGCGTAGCGCCACCACCTGGAAGCAAACATGCGTCATGCGACAATGTCATTTCCTCAAGCAATAATGCCTTCGTTCGCATATCCTCTATTGTGTCAGTTGTCGCATGCGCCATTTTAAGCTGTGGGTAATCAAATGCCAGCGTAGAAACCTCTGGCAACCCCAGATACGAGTCAGCTTGAGCATAAGATGCAATGACAGCTGCTTTTTCTAGGGCACCACCCATCGCATAAGGCGTTAACTCAGAACAAGTTGTATAGCCGTGTCGTTGATTATGATACACATGTATTGACATCCCAATTTCATTTTGATGCTCTATTGCCTCGATCTCTTGAGCACGTGCACTAACGGATATCCCTGATTCACTGGCCACAGTAACTGAAACACCATCAAGTTCCATCTGATTGGCTCTCGATAAAACAAACTCAACGGCATCACTTAATGCTTGCTTACTTGACATCAATACACCACCAACATCGACTACTACAGCAAATCACTGCGATCACGGCGATGAGTGACCTTGGCATGCATCATCGATTTAATGTTGTCTGGCAAGTCATCACACCAACTATCAGGCAATCGCTCGAGTGCAACATTAAAGACCTCATCAATCCACTGTACTGCATGTATGGTTAAACCCTTTTTGATGATACTCGGCAGCTCCACCAATTCAGCCTCATTGTCTTTTGGTATTAAGACTGTTTTAATACCGGCACGTAATGCTGCCAATAACTTTTCTTTCAAGCCGCCAATTGGTAGCACCTCACCGCGTAACGTGATCTCACCGGTCATTGCAACATCTGACCGCACGGGAATATCGGTGATGGCAGATAAGAGCGCAGTTGACATACCAATACCCGCGCTTGGGCCATCTTTGGGTGTCGCACCTTCTGGAACATGCACGTGAAAGTCATTTTCGTGAAAATAGTTCACATCCAAACTCAAGCGATCAGCACGGGAGCGTATCACAGTCAAGGCAGCTTGAATTGATTCTTGCATCACATCACCCAAGGAGCCTGTCTGATGTAATTTTCCTTTGCCATGATAAACCTGCGCCTCAATCGTCAGCAAATCACCACCCACTTCAGTCCAAGCAAGACCATTCACTTGACCGATTCGATTGTCAGTATTTGCAACGCCAAAGCGATGTTTCTTCACCCCCAAGTATGCCTCAATATGCTCTGACAAAATCGAACCAACAAAAACTGTTTTATCTGTGGCATCATCTGCCGCCGGCTTTTCCCCATCCACACAAGGCGTATCTAACTGTTTAACTGCTTTTCGACAGATCTTTGCAATTTGTCGTTCCAGTGAACGCACACCCGCTTCACGTGTGTAGTAACGGATAATATCACGAATGGCATCTTCTGTGATTTCAATCTCTTCCGACTTCAGACCACAATTATCGCGCTGAATTGGCTGTAGATAACGCTGTGCAATACTCAGTTTTTCAGCTTCAGTATATCCAGCGATGCGAATAACCTCCATCCTATCCAGCAATGGTGGTGGAATGTTAGTGAGAGAATTCGCTGTGGCAACAAACATGACATCGGACAAGTCATAATTCACTTCTAAATAGTGATCATTGAAACTGTGATTCTGCTCTTGATCAAGCACCTCTAATAAAGCTGATGCCGGATCACCGCGAAAGTCAGATGACATTTTGTCAACCTCATCCAGCATGCACAATGGATTCTTAACGCCTGAACGCGAAATCAATTGCATGATTTTACCTGGCATAGCACCAACGTAGGTACGACGATGTCCACGTATTTCGGCTTCATCATGCACACCACCCAATGCAAAGCGAACAAACTCACGACCTGTAGCAGCAGCAATTGAACGACCTAATGAGGTTTTACCCACCCCAGGTGGCCCCACCAAACATAAAATAGGACCTTTAAGCTTTTTAACTCGGCCTTGCACCGCCATGTACTCTAAAACACGGTCCTTCACTTCTTCAAGGCCATAATGGTCTTTATCAAGCTGCTTTTGTGCCCGACCAAGGTCATGACTCACCTTAGAACGTTTTTTCCAAGGTATGTTCAGCAGACAATCAAGATAATTACGTGACACCGTTGCCTCTGCAGACATAGCTGGCATTTTCTTGAATTTATCTAATTCACTCAAAGCTGCCTTTTTCGCAGCAGCATGCATGCCAGACTTCTCAATCTTGACTCTCAGCTGTTCAAACTCGTCTCCGGTTTCACCACCTTCAATTTTCTGAATCAAGTCAGATACAACGCCCTGTTTTTCACGCAGATAATATAAGCGCTGGCTTTTCTCGATTTGATCCTTGACCTTAACCTTGAGGTCTTCTTCAACCCGCCAAATCTCTTCTTCTTTTGCTAACACTGTTTGCAGCAAAGTCAATCTCTGTATAACATCAGTTGCCTCTAGCAGCTCCTGCCTCGCTTCAATCTGACCTGTCAAATGCGCAGAAATATTATCAGCCAACCTACCTGGATCTGAAATCTGTGCCAATGATGCAAGCAATTCACTGGGAATTTTTCGATTAAATTTAACCAAACTTTCAAACCCAGCCATCACTGAGCGCAGCAGAACATCTTGCTTTGCTTCATTCACCTCACCATCAACATGTGATAATGCTGATACGGATGCTGACAGGTAACCGTCATCATTATCCAATGAGTGAACCTTGGCGCGCGTCAAACCCTCCACCAACACCTTGACTGTGCCATCTTCCTGCTTCAGGACTTGCACAAGCGTTGCGATTGTACCAACGCTGTAAAGATCTTTTTCTTGAGGCTGCTCGACAGAAGAATCCTTCTGCGTTAAAAGCAGGATTTTTTTGCAATCATTACTCGCCACTTCAAGCGCAGCAATTGATTCATCACGACCAACGAATAATGGTATGACCATAAAAGGAAAAACCACTAAGGATCTCAATGGCAATACAGGTAGTATCACTGATTCTTCAGAAGCATTATTGTCATTAGTGTCTTCTTCAAGCATGTCAACCTCGCTTATTAACTAGCATCCAATGCCGATTCAGCAGCGGACAATCCGGAACTACGCCTGCTCACCCTGTTTGGCAGAGTTGTTCTTAGCATAGATGAGTAATGGGGGCTGCGCATCAGTGATTGAGTTTTCATCCACTAGCACGCGCTCTAAGTCTTTCAAACCTGGCACTCGATACATTAAATCTAATAAAACATGCTCCATAATGGACCGCAAGCCACGTGCGCCTGATTTACGCTCTAATGCTTGACCCGCAATTGCAGCCAATGCAGCATCTGTAAAATCAAGCTCTACACCTTCCATTTCAAAGAGCTTTTGATACTGCTTAATCAGTGAGTTCTTTGGCTCTTTCAAGATCTTGATCATGCCCTCTTTGTCGAGTTGTGACAGCGATGATATGACTGGCAAGCGACCAATAAATTCGGGAATCAAACCAAACTTGATCAGGTCTTCAGGCTGCACACTATCAATCAGCTCCGAGACGCGCTGATCAACACCATCTTTATCACTCACATTAGCGGTAAAGCCAATGCCAGATTGGTCAATTCGATCTTGCACAATACGATGCAAATCAGCAAACGCCCCACCACAAATAAATAAAATATTAGCTGTATTGACTTGCAAGTACTCTTGCTGTGGATGCTTACGCCCACCTTGTGGAGGTATGGCAGCAACTGTGCCTTCAATCAACTTTAATAACGCCTGCTGCACACCTTCACCAGACACATCACGTGTGATTGAAGGGTTCTCAGACTTGCGAGTAATCTTATCTATCTCATCAATATAGATAATACCTGTTTGTGCCCGCTCAACATTGTAATCACAACTCTGCAATAACTTTTGCACAATATTTTCAACGTCCTCA
The DNA here is from genome assembly GCA_047404195.1 of Coxiellaceae bacterium. Classification (GTDB taxonomy): domain Bacteria; phylum Pseudomonadota; class Gammaproteobacteria; order JAJRRL01; family JAJRRL01; genus JAJRRL01. The sequence continues at coordinate 63,748 of JBDOIU010000008.1, read as the reverse complement.
CCGACGTAACCTGCTTCGGTTAATGTAGTCGCATCCGCGATAGCAAATGGCACATTAAGAATACGCGCCAATGTTTGCGCCAATAATGTTTTACCTGATCCTGTTGGACCAATCAGTAATATATTACTTTTATTCAGCTCAACATCGTCAGCTTGAGATTGGTAACGTAGCCTCTTGTAATGATTATAAACTGCCACCGATAATATTTTTTTTGCTTGCTGTTGATCGATAACATAATCATCCAGTTTACGATGGATTTCCTTTGGCGTCGGTAATGCATCACCAGTTATCTCAGTAACACTGTCCTCATCTCGAATGATATTGTTGCACAGCTTGATGCATTCATTGCAAACATAGACAGATGGCCCAGCAATGAGCTTACGCACTTCATGCTGGTTTTTACCACAAAACGAACAGTGCAGTAACTTTTCAGATTCATCAGACATGATAACACGTTCCCCACTAAAATTAACAAATAAGGGTGGTTAGCAATCCTTGCGAACCAATCACTGCTTAATCCTCAGACTTGATATCTTCTCGCTTCACAAACACAGAATCGACAATACCGTAATCTCTTGCTTCTTCACTACTCATGAAATTATCACGGTTAGTATCCTGCTCAATCTGATCAATAGGCTTACCCGTATGATGGGCCATGATTTTACACAACTCATGTCCAATACGCATGGTTTCCTTGGCATGTATTTGAATATCTGTACCCTGGCCTTGGTAGCCACCAAGCACCTGATGGATCATCACACGCGAATGTTGCAAACTGTGACGCTTACCGGCGTGACCAGATGCCAACAATAACGCACCTGCACTAGCAGCCTGACCAATGCATAGAGTCCTAACATCCGGCCGTATAAATTGCATTGTATCGTATATAGACATTGCACTCGTTACCACACCCCCAGGTGAGTTGATGTATATGTTCACATCTTTTGCTGGGTTCTCAGACTCCAAAAACAACATTTGAGCAACGATTAAATTAGCCATATGGTCTTCAATCTCACCCACTAGAAAGATAATTCGATCCTTCAATAAGCGTGAATAGATATCGTATGCACGCTCACCGGCAGAACTGCGCTCTACGACCATTGGTACTAGATTGGCTTGTTCTTCACATTGATGACGCAACGCTTGCATCATCTCACGTTGATTACTGATCACTGCCATTGTCTGATTCTCCTTGTTCATTATCCTCGTTGAGTAACTGAGGAAGGTCCTTGAAGTCGACATGACATGTATCCTGGGTCACATCTTGAAGTATTCTATCGACCACTTGATCTTCTAGCACAGCCGTCTCAATCTCAACCAAACGATTCTTGTCGCTATACAACCAATTCATGATCTCACGTGAACCACCAGACATACGCATGATACGCTGCTGCACTGCTGATTGACTGACTTTAATATCGTAATGGCGCACAATCTCACTTAACAGGACGCCCAGCTTGACGCGACGCTGTGCCTGCTCTTCGATATCAATTGAGCTGTCTTCATTAGCCTTAGCAGCAGACTCAAGGTATTTACGCTCAGCATCAAGCAATACTTCTGGTAGCTCGAAGTCGTAAGCTTCTAGCAACACATCCATCACGATGTCTTTCTGTTTGCCAGCTAACTGATCTTTCGCGTTACGCTGCATTTCTTCAAGCACTTTTTCACGCAGCTCATCAACACTTTGCAAATTAAGCTTCTTGGCAAATTCGTCGTCAAGCTCTGGTTTAGCACCCGCTTTCACTTCTTTTGCTTCAACCATAAACTCAACTGACTCACCGGCTAATTTCTTAGCGTGATAATCATCTGGGAAAACCAACTTCAGCTCTCTGCTAACGCCTTTCTCAATACCAATGAGACCCTCTTCAAACCCAGGAATCATATTATTTGAACCAATGTGTACAGACATGTCTTTGCCGCTTCCACCATCAAATGATTCACCATTGATTGTACCCGCATAGTCAATCACAACGGTATCACCATCTTCAGCTGCTCGCTCAACAGGCTCCCAATCGATATTCTGATCACGCAACTGATCCAATGACTCTTCGACATCTAACGGCTTGACCTCAACATCATACTTCTTAATGGTCATACCGCTGAAATCACCCAACTCGACTGTGGGGTAAACCTCAAAGTCCACTTCGTAGATAAAATCACCTTCACCCATCCAGTCAGGCAAATTCGCAATTTCAGGCTGACCAGCTAAACGCAGGCCCTCTGTTTCGAGTGCGGACTCAAAGCTGGATTGTACAAATTCTTCTCTAACCTGCTGCCTCAATGCTTCACCATAATAACGCTGCACCACTGTTTTGGGCACTTTTCCAGGGCGAAAGCCCTTGAAATTGGCTTTGCGGGCATGCTCGCCCAACTTTGAATCGTATGATGCTGTCATTTTTTGAGCATCGACAGTGATTTGCAGGCGGCGCTTTAAGCCGGATTTAGTCTCCAGTAAAACAGACATAGTAACTCTCTCTTGCTGACCATAATATTCATTATAGTAAATTTTCAAAAACTCATGGTGCGAGTGGAGAGACTCGAACTCTCACAGGTTACCCTACTGGAACCTAAATCCAGCGCGTCTACCAATTCCGCCACACTCGCCCTCGTTGGATACAACCAGCACCCATACAGAACATTGCGCACCTGTAGGCTACTCTCATGCCAACCTATGCTACAACTTGCTGACAAAACCCACCTGCTCAACAAGTGGCCAATGCGTCACACAGTAGCATATGACAGAAGCTCTCTATTTGACACCAATCTTGAATAGATTACAAGACTTGTTTTGCAATTTATCAAAAGAGATCACCCAAGCTTGGCTCAATATTAACCATCACGACGCATAGCCAGCAAAACAAAGCGACCTGTCGCTCGCTGAACCCGCATTGCAGCCTTATTTGCTGCCAAGACAGCATCGTAAGCAGCAACGGAGCGCATAGGCACTGCCATATCGATTTGCTTACTGGCAACCAACCGCCCTGTCGATAACTTCACCAATCTTAGCGCCACGCTCAAACGAAACACCGGCGTCGGGCGATATAACTCCTCACGACAATGCAGTAATCGACTACTCAACTGATAATCAGCCAAGCCAGCATAAGGAGGGGCCACAACCGCTTTAAAATAACCTGTATCTTGCGCACCGCGCTGCAGAATGCCCAATAGCATCTCAGCAGGAGGCGCCACCCACTGATGTGAAGACAGCGCCTGCAAGCGATATGGCTGCATCATATAGCGTATTTGCCGACTGGACAAAGCAGGCGTCGCTTGCGGCGTTGTCACCGACAAGACCGCCGCAGTTTGGTGCTGCTGCGTATTTTTAGATACATGATAATCGCCCAGTGTATAGCTCACTGTCGACGGTATTGTGACTTGACTGCATGCGACTAGCCCCATACTGACGAGACCAATCAATGCAAATTTGACACTTTTCATTCTCCCTCCCCTGGCCCTGGCTCAGCCTCTTGCTGACCACGCAGCAACACCCCAGGCTGCTTATTAATTTTGGCGGCAACCTGCCCCACCTGTGAACTCATCATATGCATTCCACGCAGCATTTGAGTGAGTTTTGGCACGACTTCCGTATTAGTTTGATGCAATAGAATGCGTGTTTGTAGCAAACTGGCAGACAAGTGCTTGCTGGCACCGGAAACAGAGGTAGCTGCATTGGCCACTGCACCTGCACCTTGGCGAACAGCTTCCATTGTTGCAGGTAATGCATCACTGGCATTGGCAGCATTGCGCAGCAAATGCTCCGCACTGTATATCGATGAACGCCATGACTTCGAGCTTTTCTGTATCTCAGAGGTGATACTCACTAAGTTATGCAAAACATCGGTGGTGGCTCTTCGATTGTCAGCGTTAACGAGCTGCTTCACATTGTTAGTCAAATCATTGATGTTACCCGCAACCGTATCAAGCATGCTGCTGATGCGCACAAACAATGATTGGCGGTATGGAATCACTGGAAATCGCTCGCCAGCCACTCTGCGCAATGGTCGTGTCTGTTTAGAAACAGCCTTCAACCCTATAAACTGCACACCGGTAATACCTTCTGTAATGAGCGTTGCAATCGTACCATCGGTCACTGGCGTCGATGCATCAATTTTTAATACAATTCTGACTTGCGTCACATCCTTTTTATCAATACCGATCTCACTAACAGAGCCCACCTTCACGCCGCTAAAACGCACAGGAGATGCCACACTCAAACCAGATACGTCCTCATGAGCATAAACGGTATAAAAACGATAATCCTGCGTATCTTTCAGGGCAGTCAGCCACAAGATAATACCCAAGAGCAGCAAAGTCATGAGCAAAACAAATGTACCCACCATGGTGTAATTAACTCGCCTATCCACCGAGACCTCCTTCAGATTGCTTGACAACAAAACGCCTTGCACGCGCATTCGAAAAATAAGCCTTAATCACCTCATTAGGGTGCCGCATCAACTCAGACATAGAACCACTGGCCAGCACATTACCCCCCCCTAAAAAACAAATACGCGTTGGAACACGCCACAGTGTATCCAAGTCATGCGTCACCAAAAGCATGGTTAAGCCCAATCTGTCATGCAACTGTAGCAGCAAATCGTCAAAGGCATCAGCACTTTGCGGATCTAAACCAGCTGAGGGCTCATCTAGAATAAGTAATTGCGGCTGCATGACCAAGGCCCGCGCTAATGCAACGCGCTTACGCATACCGCCACTCAACTCAGCAGGCATTTTGGTGGCAGCAGAGCGCTGCAAACCAACCATATCCAAAAACAGCAACGCTGTCTCTTCTTCACCAACCTCTTTTGCTTTGGAATGTACCTGAATGGGGAACATGACATTTTCTAAGACCGTCATACTGGCAAACAACGCTGCTGATTGAAACATCACCCCCCAAGCAGCACGCAAAGTTTGTCGCGCCTCTTCGGCAGCACGCATGATATCAACCCCAAGAATATCAATCTGACCAGCTTGCGGTTTCTGCAACATCAGTATTGCACGCAATAACGATGTTTTACCACAACCACTCTCACCAATCAGTGCAACAATCTCACCCGAATCAATTTGCAGCGCCAGCTGTTGATGCACTACCTGGCCGGCGAATGACTGACATAGACCTTGCACACGAATGACTGGTGGAGAATGAGTTTGCATCAAATACCACCCAAACTGAAAAAGACAGAAAAAATAGCGTCAGTCAATATCACCAAAAAAATCGCTTGCACGGCACTCAATGTGGTTCGCCGACCAACACTCGCCGCAGACCCGGAGACTGAGAAACCCTGGAAACATCCTACAACAGCAATCATCAGTGCAAAGAACGGCATCTTGATTAGCCCCACCCAAAAGTGACTAACGCTGATCACCGACTGGAATCGCTGCAAAAAATTATGGAAACTCACACCCAGTGACATTTTTGCCATCATCATTGAACCCAGCATACCGGTTATATCCGCCCAAACACACAATAATGGTAAGACCAACATCAAACCCAAGACTTTCGGTGTTGCTAAGCGCTCGATAGGCAAAATACCCATTGTTTCTAGTGCATCAAGCTCTTCTTGCACCTTCATCGTACCAATCTCTGCAGTATATGCCGTTGCACTGCGACCGGCGACAATCACTGCTGTGATGAGTGGCGCAAACTCACGGAAAGTCACAACCCCTGTCAAATCCACCACAAAAATATTAGCGCCATAAACCGCTAACTGTACCGATATCTGATATGCCAACACCACACCAACAAGGAAAGTCAGCAGACCAACAATGGGCAATGCTCGAAACCCACAGCGCTCTATCGTCTTGGATACCTGCACCCACTGCATCTGCCCTTGGCGGATAATGAGGCGATAGATATAAACCATGACCTGCCCAAAAAACCATAAAAAACGTTCGGCTTTCAAACATTTCCGACACATGAAACGCCCTAAACGATAAATGGCACCACTGCGCTCGGCTTGATGCGCATGTGTCATCGCCTGCAAATCAGCGTCCGCCTCTGCTAACAACGCCTGAATGTGTGCACAAACATTCTCAAGATGCACAGTTTTGCCTTGCGCTTTAAGCTGCTTAATGAGTCGTAATATGAGAACAGCCCCTGATGCGTCAATCGCTTGTATGTCTGTCGTACTGAGGCAAATGGGATGACCGGTATCTGCGGCGTAGGGTAAAACACCACGACAATCAGCCTGCAATGATACAATCGTCTCACTGGTCCAATTACCAGCGAGCACCAATGTGCCATTTTCATGAGGCTGGATAGCTGCAGAAGTGGTAACCATAAGCATTCACAGTGAGTTAACTTGCTGATAATTATGATATATATCAACCAATTTTGCAAGAAACCGCCGATAAATACACCCGAATGGGCTTGACGTTGCCACTAAACGCGTTACCCTCAAACAATATCAACCCATAGGAGTGCACGCATGAGCGACACAGCCAAGCAAAACATTGCAGACTTTGAGAAGAATATGACCAGACTTGAGAAAGTATTGGCCAAAATGGAGTCTGGGCAATGCAATTTAGATAAATCTCTCAGTCTGTTCAAAGAGGGAACAGAACTCATCCAGCAGTGCCAGACCACACTCACACAGGCAGAGCAAATGCTTACCCAGTGGAGCGAACAAGCACAAAAGCAGGGAGATGACTATCAGTAGCAACAACAATACAACAATGACACACACGCACTGGCGCGCTCACTTCCTACAGCACCTAGAAGCGACATTCTCAAAACCACACAGCCTCGCTGCTCACCTGGCTGAATCGATGCAATATGTCATGCTGGCTAAAGCCAAACATTGTCGCGCGCAATTGGTTTACTTGTTGGGTGATTACTATAGTGCTGATATTGCTGTCCTGGATGCTTTGGCCTTAGCGATAGAATGTATACATAGCTTTTCACTGGTACACGATGACTTGCCAGCAATGGATGATGATGATTGGCGTCGACACCAGGCCAGCTGCCACCGCGCATTCGATGAGGCCACTGCCATATTGTGCGGTGATGCACTTCTGGCGAAAGCATTTCAAATCATCACTGAAGCACCTGCTGACGATACCAGCAAAGTGAAATTAACACACTGTCTGGCAGTAGCCACTGGTGGGTATGGATTGTGTGGTGGCCAAGCTTTAGATATGCGCCATCACGCCGACAATACCGATGCAGAAACACTCAAACTCATACAAGCCAATAAAACGGGCGCTTTATTTGCAGCATGCACACAAGGAGCCTATCTGGCGAGTGGACAACACTGTGTCACAACACTAGATTCACTGAAAACTTTTGGCTTAGCGATTGGACACTGCTTTCAAATAGCTGATGATATTCGTGATACAGACACTGACAGCAAAACACTGGGCAAAACCGCAGGTAAAGATGCCATGCAGAATAAAGCCACACAATGCTGTGTAGGACAAGAAGCCGAGCAAGCACTGCAGCACTGGCAACAAGTCATGCACACACAACAAATAGCTTTAGATCTTAGCTCCAGAGAATTACAAGATTATTGTGAAATTTTATGCGGCATCAGGTGAAGAAGTAGCTAAATCACCCTGAGCGTTAAGCACTTTGGCGATATCTTTAATGGCATAACCCGCATCAAAACGCTTTACCGCCATTTTAGCAGAGATAACAGCAATCACTGCAAGTGCAATACCGCATACAACTGCAACAGCAATAGCAACGGGCGGGAAAGACGATGAAACAGCACCCGATAATACATGAGTGAATAGCTCAGTGGAGGCCCACCCAATTACCGCAGCACTGACTGTAGAACCAGCAAGACCCAAGACTGAACACGCTGATAAAGCAAAACCCAATACAAACTCTTCTTTTGCCATTTCATTCAGAAAATCACTCACTGTCTGATTACCATTGGCAGGAAATGCATTACCATCATCTGAATCAGAAATTAATTGATCGATCATTTTATGATAGCTACGGTAATTTGCCAGTGGTGCTACTATTCCCTTTTGATGCATTTGACAACAAATATCGTTAAGAACAGCAATGATAGTCTGCCCATTCGTAGACCTTGAACCTAAACTATGGTCTGAATGTGCATTAAAACCACTTATCGAGGTTAATTTATTCATTGTTGATTCAGGAGACAATGGATTTGCTGATGGAGATTTCTGCTCAAATAAACCCGTTATAGTCGACTTGAAAAACTGTGCATGTGACTTCAGAAATTCACAATACTTCCTTATTTTATCTGAAGAATTGAAATGTGTTACAAATGAATCGATACCATAACGCTGAACCAAGGTTAAGAATTTAAGCCACTTCTCACCCTCACCCTCACCTAAACTGGCATGCATATGCGAACGATGCTCACGACGAGATGCTATTTGCTCTGAAATAGGCTGGCTAGTATCATCCTTTTCCCACGCCCAGAAATTCAAATCAGACGAGGTTTCACGACCTTGGCGTCGTCCTTGTGCTCTATTCTGATAGGATGATTGCATAAACTTCTTAGCACCAGCGGCACCCGCCCCTGGCTTATCTGTTGGCAATACATGATAACTGGCTTTTTTCATAAATCTAATAACATCATCTTGCGTTAATTTAGGCTCTGCATTAAGAACTTCTGCTAGCGTAGTTGTTGCAGGTGATTCTGCCTCCTGAATAGATCCTGAATTATCAGTCAGCGAACGTTCTGTAAATTTCTGTTGTTTTAAGTCGCGCAATAGCTGTTTTTTTAAGTCTTCCAATAGTTGTGTAATCTGCTGCTTTGCCAATACAGGATTCAAATAGGTTGTATAATCTGCTGAAGGGACATGCGCCTCAAGAACATCGACCCCTGCGTTATCTAGACCCTTATAAGTATCTTTAGGTCCAAACTGTTCTAAAAAATTGACAGACTCTTCTTCAGGCATCAATGCAGAGAGTCGCACCACAATATGCTTTGAAAGATTTTTATCCCCGAGGTCAATACTATGAAGAATTCCCTTTAATTCTGGATCTTGTGCGATAGCATCATTTAATAAATGCTGCAATACTGCTCCACGATAAGCAGACGATTTACAATGTACATAGAAAATAATGCTTTTGCCACCAGCAGCCGAATTTAAGCTCTGATTAATAACAGAATCAATATCTTTTTGCCACTCTTTGATGGCCTCAACAGCAGCGCACTTACCATCTTTCCCGGCAACAGGTTTTTTTCCTAATGCAAAAAGTACTTTATTCACGATACTTACCTTGAATATAAATTAATCTTATATTCTCATTATAGCACTTAAACCTTAAGCTAACCTTAAAAAATACGCTGCTATCATAAACTCATGCTGAGAATAATTTGGCACATCAGCATGAAAAAATAACTGCATGATTTCAATCATTATTTCTTATACGCGCAAGCCAAACTGATCTAAAGTCGACGACAGAAACTTTGCGATAAAAACAAACTGTTATGTCAAGTCAGTGCGATAAGTGACTGCTCCCACTGCGCCAAGACTTCATTTACATCCGCCACCAAACCATAGTCGGCAACAGCAAAAATATCCGCTTCTGGATCGTTGTTAATCGCTACAATCACCCCTGAATCCTTCATACCCGCGACATGCTGCACTGCACCCGAAATACCACAAGCAATGTATAAAGCAGGCGCAACTGCTTTCCCTGTTTGACCAACTTGTTGCTCGTTTGGTGCCAAACCGGCATCTACCAATGCACGTGTGGCTGCCACAGCAGCAGTGTAGTGAGCAGCAACACGTTGCATACGTGCAATGTTCTCTGCTGAACCCAATCCCCTACCAGCTGCAAAAACACAATCAGACCCATCCAAGCTTGGTTGATCAACATCTCGCTCTTCAGCACTCACCCACTCAGCTTGGCTGGTAGATGCAACAAAGTGTAGTATCTTTTCGGCAACAGGCTCATCACTACAATCAACTGGAGTAAAACTACTGCTGCGTATAGTCAGCAATTGTGGCTGATCAGTCTGTTGAATATGTGTCAAGATGTTACCCGCATACTGATAGCGTTGATAGCGCCCTGGCGCATCAATCACTGCAATATCATTCGCCATAGACACACCTAACAAACCAGCCACTCTCGGTAAAATGTTTTTACCAAAACAACTGGCTGCCATCACAACACCACTCAAAGATGCACTCTCAATACAATCAACAATCAACGCAGCCATGGGCTCAGGTAGACAGTGATGATATACATCATGCTCTGCCACCCACAATGCTGTTAGGCCAACATAACACGCTGCACGGCGGCGGCATTCTACACTGACGTCACCTGCCAACAGCGCAATCACAGGTTCACCCAGCTGTTGCGCTGCTGCTATCACACGTGCATTGCTGGCTGCCAAATCAGAACCATTGTGCGCCAAAACCACCATCACTGTCATGGTAATAACTCCTTTGATTTAAGGATTTTTAGTAAGCTGTCTAAGTCAGGTAATATTTCACCTGCGGCGCGTGCAGCAGGTGTAGCGTATGAAATAATACTGTGATCAGGCGTACACTGCGCAAGCAAGCTATCACATGCAATGACTTGCAATGGCTTCTGCTTCGCCCGCATGATATTGGGTAGCGCAATGAAACGTGGCTCAGCCAAACGTAAGTCAGCAGTAATCACTGCCGGCAATGGCAGTCGTTGCACCATCAAACCATCATCAGCTTCACATGTGACAGTCAACATACCAGCGTCTTCAGCACAAGCAATGTCGGCAGCAAAGCAAGCCTGTGGCCATGATAATTGTGCCGCACACATCTGTCCTAGTTGATCTTGGTCATCATCAATGGCTTGCTTACCTAACAAAAAGCAATCACTTTTTTGCTGCTTCAGAAATTCAGTTAAAACAGTCACTGTCGATGTAACACTCATGCTCTCCAATGTATGCTCAAGACGAATCGCATCATCAGCACCCATCGCCAAGCCAGCACGTAATGTTTCATCCATGACGGCTCCGCCTAATGCGACGACAGAGATCTGTTGCGCATGACCGGCTTCTTTCAGCTGTAATGCTGCTTCTAGCGCAATCTCATCAAATGGGTTTGTCGACATCTTCACACCGTCAGTTTGCACCCCTGAACCCTCAGCATTCAGCCGTGCCTGCACTCGATAATCGATGCATCGGCGCAATAAAACCATTATCCTCATATCCAGCCCCCATTGAGACAGCATGTCAAACACTGCGTGGCCAAAGATGCCACACAACCGATGCCAATCCACTGGCCAATAAAATCCAATTATAGCAACATGTTAGCAAAACTTTTTATCTGCTGCATTGTAGTTTAGAATAAGTGACATAATCAACCAGGAGGACTTTATGGATACAACATTTTACCAGCGAATCGACCATATTTTGAACGATATCGCTGCGGCAGGCATGTCGAAAACCGAGCGGCACATTGCTGGGCCACAAGGCGCTGAGATCACCCTCGAAGATGGGCAAAAATGCCTCAACTTTTGCGCCAACAACTACCTGGGCTTATCTAACCACCCTGATCTCGTAGCGGCCGCAAAAGCAGCAATAGAAGATTTTGGTTACGGTATGTCGTCTGTGCGCTTCATCTGTGGCACTCAAAACATTCACCGCCAACTTGAAATGCGCATTGCTGACTACTTGCAAATGGAAGATGTGATTTTATTTCCGTCTTGCTTTGATGCCAATGCCGGCTTATTCGAAGTGATACTGACGGCTGAAGATGCCATCATCAGCGACCAACTCAATCACGCCAGCATCATCGATGGTGTTCGCTTATGTAAGGCCAAACGTTATCGTTATGCGAACAATAATATGGATGCCCTGCGCGAACAGTGTGAGCAAGCACGCAAGGACGGTGCACGCACGATCTGCATAGTCAGCGATGGTGTTTTTTCTATGGATGGTATCATTGCGAATCTACAAGGCATTTGCGATATTGCTGAAGAATTCAATGCCATCACTGTGGTAGACGATTCACATGCCACTGGCTTCATCGGTGAACAAGGGCGTGGCACACCTGCTTTTTGTGGTGTCGAAGGACGCGTTGATATTCTGACTGGCACGCTGGGTAAAGCATTGGGGGGTGCCTCAGGCGGTTATATCGCAGCAAAAGCAAATGTTGTAAATCTTCTGAAACAACGAGCACGGCCTTATCTGTTTTCAAACGCAGTGGCGCCGATGATTGCGGCTACCTCACTGGTGGCGATCGATTTAGTTGCAAAAGCAGATGCTGCCCGCACACAATTAGAGGCCAACCAAAAACGCTTTCGTGATGGTATGCAAGCTGCTGGCTTTGACCTCGTGCCTGGTGCGCATCCCATCATTCCAGTGATGCTATACGATGAACAACTGGCCAGTGCGATGGCAGAGCAACTGATGCAGGAAGGTATCTATGTCACACCATTCACCTATCCCGTTGTGCCCAAAGGCACTGCCCGTATTCGCACGCAGCTATCCAGTGCACATACATTTGCACACATTGATCACGCCATTACCGCATTCACACGCGTCAAAGCAAACTGTGAGGTAAAACAATAATGCGTTCTTTAGTCAAAGCAGAGGCCAAACCCGGCCTCACCCTGAAAAATATGCCAGTACCTGAGTATGGCCGACAAGATGTATTGATCAAAATTAAAAAGACAGCCATTTGCGGAACAGATGTGCACATCTACAAATGGGATGAGTGGGCACAACGCACCATCCCTGTACCCATGACAGTGGGTCATGAGTTTGTGGGTGAAGTTGCTGCTGTGGGCACCGATGTTCAACACTTCAAAATAGGTGATCGTGTCTCAGGTGAAGGCCATCTGGTCTGTGGTGTTTGCAGAGCCTGTCGTGCTGGTCGCTATCACTTGTGCCGCAACACAGTCGGTGTTGGCGTCAATCGACCCGGCGCATTTGCTGAATACTTGTCAATTCCTGCCTTTAATACCTTCAAAATTCCAGACAGCATTGATGATGACTTGGTCGCCATATTTGATCCGCTAGGCAATGCTGCGCATACAGCCCTATCATTCAACCTGGTGGGAGAAGATGTGCTGATTTGTGGTGCTGGACCTATTGGTATCATGGGCGCCGCTATTTGTCGTCAAGCAGGTGCGCGCCATATTGTGATTACAGATATCAATCCTCAGAGACTCGCCTTAGCAGAAAAGTTTGATATCAGCGCTGCCGTCAATATGGCTGACTGTCCCGATACAAAAAGTGCCGCCAACAAACTCACAAGCGTGATGCACTCATTGGGTATGACTGAAGGCTACGATGTCGTACTGGAAATGTCGGGTCATCCCAGCGCCATCAACTCAGCCATTCAAGTGTGTAACACTGGCGCCAAACTTGCTCTGCTGGGCTTATCAGGTCGCAGTGATGTGGCTATTGATTGGGATACCATGGTATTCAAAAGCCTGATCATGAAAGGGATTTATGGGCGTGAGATGTTTGAGACCTGGTATAAGATGATCACCATGATCGAATCAGGCCTCGACCTATCACCCATCATCACCGATCACTTTGATGTTGCAGACTATGAAAAAGGCTTCGAGAAAATGATTGCAGGTAACTGTGGTAAGGTCATACTAAACTGGTAAACCGTTATGTGTGCACAGCTGTCAGCGCCTCAATGAGCTGGTGCTGACTCTCACGCATACTGCGATTTCCCATAAAACAAACCTGATCTCCCGGTTGTACAATACTTTTTAAAGCCTGCAACAGCTGGGTATCTGTTTCAACCAAGTCTGCTGTATCACCCAGCAAGTGCATCAACGTGTGCATGTGATCAGGTGCTTCACCAGCCGTATACAATATGCTGTGATGTGCTACTTTTAAGGCAGACTGGAAGTCCACTGCTGCATGCACTCCCAAACGCATAGAGTGTGAGCCAAATAAAACGACAGCAATAATGCGCTGCGGCTTTTCAACATCACGTATCTGAGACGCACTCAATCCCTGTAATGTTGCAGCAATGGCTGTTGGGTGATGCGCAAAGTCATCATAGATGACAATATCATTCAATTCCGCAACACGCTGACAACGACGCGCGACACCTTGAAATGACGCCAATGCAGCAGCAATGTTCGCAAATGACATACCAGCTTGTGTCGCGACCGCAATGCCAGCCAACGCGTTACTCACATTGTGTTGCCCGAGCATGGACCAACGCACTTCTCCAAGAAGCTGGCCCTTGAATGACACTGCAAAATGCGTGCCATCAGGCTGCAAACAATCAGCATGCCAATCTCCCTGCCGCAATGAAAAAGACTGCTGTGCACAATCTGCTTGTGTTGCCAAACGCGTCATTCGCTCATCGTCAGCATTCACTATGAGCTGGCAGTGACGATCGAGTGTTGATAGCTTACCACTGAAAACAGCTTCAATATCAGTGATATCATCATAAATATCGGCATGGTCAAATTCGCAATTATTCAGTACCCATGTGGATGCGGGATAGTGCACTAACTTGGCACGCTTATCAAAAAAGGCAGTGTCATATTCATCGGCCTCAATCACAAAGTATGGTGCTGCGCCCAAAGCAGCAGAGCAAGGCAGCGAAGTACACACACCACCAATCAAATACCCAGGATCAAAACCACCATCACTCAGCAGATAAGCAATGATTGATGAGGTGGTGGTTTTACCATGCGTGCCGGAAACAGCAATGACGTGTCGGCCTTTCAAAACATGCTCATGTAACCACTCGGGTCCAGACTGCATTGGCCAGCCGCGCTCTTCCACAGCGGTAATCACCGGGTGCGTTGCCTGCATGACATTGCCGACAATCACACAATCCACGGCTTCTGGTAAGCCTGCAACGCTGATAGGTTGCTGAATGGCGATACCATGCTCAGCCAAGACAGTTGACATCGGTGGATAGCAGTTGGCATCCAGGCCCACAACGGTATGTCCCATGGCTTTCGCCAGAATGGCAACATTGGCCATAAATGTACCACATACACCCAAAATAAGCAGATTCATAGCAGTCCTCTATTACAAGTCATCTGACGTTATCATACCGGCAGCGAGGCAAAAACGGCAAGTTCTTTGCAATATGGCACATAATGACCTAACCTAAGCGCACACAAACTGGAGGAACCATGAACGCACGCAATATCCTTTATGCCCAATCAGGTGGGCCTACCGCCGTTATCAACACCACAGCCGCAGGCCTCATCAGTGCTGCACAGAGCAACATCGCGCATTTTGGCCGCATATTCGCTGCAAAGAATGGCATTTTAGGCGTTCTTGCTGAGCAATTGCTTGATATCACAGCGTTAACAACCAGCGAATTGAGGCGCTTGAGCCACACACCCGGAGCCGCTTTTGGTGCCTGCCGCTACAAATTGCCTCACCCAACCACTGACTCAAAACCTTACGAACGTATTTTAGCTGTACTGCGTGCGCACGACATAGGATACTTCTTCTACAACGGTGGCGGTGACTCGCACGATACCATTCATAAAATCTCACAATACTGCCAACAGCACGGACATCCAATATGCTGTATTGGCCTACCCAAAACCATTGACAATGACCTGGCAATCACCGACCACTCGCCAGGCTATGGTTCTGCCGCGAAATATATCGCTATTTCAACACAAGAAATCGCCTGTGACCTGGCCAGTATGGCAGTCAGTTCAACCAAAGTCTTTGTGTATGAGGTCATGGGCAGACATGCTGGCTGGCTAGCCGCTGCCAGCGCCCTTGCACGCCGCGATACACAAGCAGCACCACATTTGATTCTCATGCCAGAAGTGGCATTCCGTCCCGATGATTTTCTCAAACAAGTGGAAGCACAGGTAAAAACACATGGCCACTGCATGATCGTTGCCTCTGAGGGCCTGCGGGATACGAACGGTAAATTGGTGAGCGAACTCGGTGGCAGTGATGACTTCGGCCATCATCAACTGGGCGGGCTGGCAGCGAAGCTGGCTAAAAATATCAAAGCAGCACTCGGCTACAAATACCATTGGTGTGCTGCTGATTATTGTCAGCGTGCAGCGTGCCATGCTGCATCACAAACGGATTATGATGAAGCATTCGCATTAGGGCAAGCTGCCATCACTGAAGCCTTGGCCGGTACACGCGACAAAATGCTCACGTTAGAACGAACATCATCGCAACCCTACACCAGCAAAATTGGTCTCGCATCACTGGCTGATGTTGCAAATATCGAAGCATGCTTACCTCAGCACTTCATCAGTGACTGTGGCTATGATGTTACACCTGCAGCAATAGCACATATGCAGCCGCTGATACAGGGTGAATGTCGTCCAAGCTATCAGCATGGACTACCCGAAGTCTATCACTGTCAAGCAAGCACCGTGAGACAACGCTGCTGCGAATACAGCACAAGCGAGTAACGGCGAGAGGTCTCATGATGTCACCCTCTGGAAGACAATCACCATTCTCTGGACTCATGTTTGCAGGCCTGGCGCACAGCATGGTGGCGCTGACATGGATATGCTATAAAGACCTACTGCAGCATAGTACCATGCTCAGTATCTTATTTTATCGCTTCTTGGGTGGGCTGTGCGTGTCGCTTTGTCTTTGCCTACAAGGCAAACAACACTCATTTCGCAGCGTGGCCAGTCAATGCAACAAACAACTGCTGGCTATGCTGGCGTTACAAGCACTCTGTGCTGGCTTTTGTTCAATGTCTTTATGCTATGGGCACTCTCACTCACGCAAGTCAATACAGTTGTGATTACCAGTAGTGTCTTACCTATACTGGTGACAGTATTATCCATTTTCTTTCTGAAAGAAAAATTGCACTGGCGAAGTGCAGTTGGTGTGATATTGGCAGTCAGTGGCATGCTGCTGATGCAAACCCAACAACCTCATGCCATGCATACAAACATGCATGGCAGTCTGATTGTTTTGCTGGCACTTTTACCTGAAGCAGGTTATTACATTTTATCAAAGCGCTTTCCCTCTAGCCTGCCCTTCGCCTATACCACGCTGTTTATCCATATTTTCAATGCAGCGGCTTTTTTATGCCTGCTGCTATACACGCACACAAGCTTTGTATTGCACTTTAATACACGACACTGGCTTGAAATGTGCATTATCAGCAGTACAACCGTATTGTTTTTCTTCTTCTGGCAAAACGCCACACAACGCTGCCAAGCCAGCCAACTGGCCATCTCGGCAGCCATGCTACCACTCATATCGATCTGTCTCAGTGGTGTGTTACTACATGAAGCACTCCTAAGGGGAGAGATGCTCGGCATGACCTGTGTCATTGCAGCAATTGTTCTCAATACATTACGAAAAAAAACCTGCGATCTAGATACCACACCACAAAAAAAGAAGACCACTTGATTGTATTTTTAAAAGTACAAAGGAATGATTCGGCATTTGCAAAAAGTACTCCACACATGGCCTGATCGTTAGAACCAAGAAGCGGTTGCTTGGCAAAGTCCATTTTGTTCAGTCAATAGCACATCTAAAAAAAGATAATCAATATCAACACAAGGGGAAATACCCCCCCCATAAAGTATATTGTCACACATTTTAGGGGGAATGACGGATAAAATAATCGATACGGTGCTTTGCAAATGCCCAAATAGGCAATGCATGACATTATGATAATCGAGCTTTTTAGTCAACTCAGAATTTTAGGTTACCTACTCTGGCTGAAGAGAACCACTATCATTGGCTGGATCAGCTTTAAGCACAGATGATAACGCCTTCATCGCCGGACGGTAAGACGTGTCAGCATGCCCCTTGGTAGCAAGCACTGCGGCAGTTACCGCTAACCCGATAGCAACAACCGCTGCAACTGCAAATAAAACAACAGCAACAGGTGGTACTGACAAAGAAAATGATGCTGATGCCAGCAGTGAGTACATAGTGACACCTGCAGTTGCAGTCAAAGTTGGTACAGCAACAGCTGATGTAACAGCTGATAAAGTATATGCAACATTATTCCTTGTATTATGTTTAAGGGAATCTGAAATAACTTCAGCAAGAACACGTTTTGTAATTATCTGACTGTCTGGGGCCAATAAGGATAACTCTTGCTGCAACTTCAGCATTTGTTGGCTATTAGAAAACGACTTGCCTTTAAGATGCATCTGCATACGCAAATAATCTATCACCTCATGTACATTAATCTGATCTTCTTCCTTAAATTTAGTATCCAGCGCATCGAGATCGTGCAACTCCTGCGCATTCTGATCAACACCTTCACTTGATGGGGATGTAAATTGATTGGCATATTCCTGTAAATGTGCCTTTGCTTTTTGCAGCACAATTTTATCATATCCCAGCAAGTTGGCCAGCTTTTCAAACGTCAGCCTAACCTCAATAGATATTTTTGAATCAGCATTACCAGCATATTCAGCATCCAGATCCTGTTTCAAATAATGATACAGAACACTTCTATGGCTTTGAGTGTAACAATACCCACGCAACTTATCCATCAGCTTATGTACTTTTGCGTATGCATTGCCTTCACCGATAAAGCAATCCGGCATTTTGTGCTGAACATTGTGGTTAGCCTGAGCTTCAAGGTATTGCCATGTGTTAATGAACGCTTCCTCCATCACTGGATCAAATCCCTCCTTACCATCATCTTGAAACACAGATCTCTGAAAAGTATTCTTTTTAAAATAATCTTTCCAAGCCATGGCCTGTACCATGATTTTTTTACCATTTTCATTGCCTGTAGCCGCACTTATCTTTTGCCCAGTTCTTGCTTGCAACACTTCCATGCGATCTTTAAAGTCACTAAAATCATCTCTTCTCGTGACATCAGTGAGTCCTTTGTACTGACTACAAAAATCATTCAAGTTCATACCGTTTGTAATTTCTTTTTCAAACAGGTCTTCTGAACTTTTTCCAGCACGGCGATGATGTTCTTTATTTTTATGTCCGGCTATTGCGCGACTAACAGCACTCGTCACCCCCGCACCAATTGGTTCAGCTTGGTGAGGCGCAGATAGCATGGCACGTAGCAACGCTGGATCATCAGGGCGAATACCAATGCGCGTAATAGCAGCCTCGAGTGTCTCACGGCCATCGGGGCTTAATCCAGGTGTATTCTCACCGGCATCTAGGGTAGGTTGTTCAGGTAAAAGTCGACTAACATTAAGCTGCGACCAAACGCTTGTCAAATAGCGATCTATTTCTGAATCTACTTGGTAAGGATTACATTTCGCTTCATAGTCTGGTAAATTAACGCGACCTTCGATCACAGTCACATTTGAACTTGACTCTCGATTGGAATCAGGATTAACAGAATAAGCATCTTCTTGTGGCATCAAGCCAGCAAGTCGAAAGATATATTTTTTTGGTTTCTGGTTAGCGTCACCCTGCTGGTTCGTGACTGACCCAGTCTGCTCACTCAGCAAAAGATCGTTCAATGCTTTATACTCAGGACTCTGCAATCGCTGCATCAATCGATCAAGTAAGAAAGGCCCCCTGCCCTTGGTTGACTTACAGTGCACTTCTAGTAAAAATTGCTTCTTTGACCCTTGGAATTTTTTTATCAGCGCCGCGCCTGTGTGCACGGTTGGCTTCTTACCCAGGTAAACAGCTGTTCCGCCCTGTGCTTTGCTCAAAGCCTCGTCGATTTTAGTTTTACTCTCACCGCCATTTGGTCTCATATTGATGCCTCACATTCATGGTTATACCCCTATTATACACTGCAGAAGCTTAAAAATACCTTAATTGTACATACTCGCCTTATACTTGTCGCTAAGTACTTGAAATCAACACCGTAAATGACAACACACCAATTAATTGATCACTTTCAGAACACTTGTTCGGGCTGTGATGCCATTGTATAGTGCAATGAGCAATTAAACACTTCATGCCACGAACTCACTGCTGAAACCTGTTAAGGGAGCAAGACATTTGCATATCAGATGATGAGTGGACTGACAGCCATAACTAATCTTATGATATTACTAATAAAATTTGCCCCACAGCACTAGCAATCACTGACCAGGTGCTGCAAAATATTGCAGCAACAAAAATATATCAATTTAACATTATTTTAATTGTTATTCGGTAGGGTATAGGGGTGGCAACTGGTCACAGGTCTTTTAACCAACATAGAGAGATAAGTCATGTCAAAAAGAAACATCGATATGCGAAAGCCAACGAGACAAGCCTATAGACGCGCATTCACTGAATCCTTAATTCATGTATACGAACAAAATCATGACACCCTAAGCATTACGCGGCCTCAGGTACATCAATACCGGGAGAACAACCACAGTGTCAATGATATCAGCAAACCATCTCCGTTAGTGATCAATGCAATTAAACTTCAAACAATTTACCGAATACTAACCCAAATGGATATACATACATTTTCACAAGATCCTTTTGTCATACACACCAAGCGTATGATTGCTAATCTATGGCGAGCCATCACAACTGAGAATGTTTTCAACCGCTACAATGAAGTATTACCCAAAGAAGCAGACAAACCAAAATACCCTTCACAACGCAATAGAAATAATTCATTTTTCTATTGCACGAAGATTCTGTTGTTTATTGAACCCAAGCTATTTCAAATCATTCAATCAAACCGTGTAGCGATGCGACAATCACAACAACCCACAAGCACAAAACCAAGCAAGCCGAGCAAACGTAAACAAGCTCAGCATACACAAAAGGATGCAACACAACATGATAATGCAACAAAGACAAGCAAAGCGAAGCACACATCAGCAAGCAGCCACGAAAGTATTAACTTGATCTTCTTAAAAGAGCTATCAACAGTATGTGAGCTAGATATTGCCGGCATCACGGCTGTAGAAGAGTTTCAGCCGGCCAAGGGGCACCTTGAACCACCAGCAGCAATCAGCACGGCTGAGATCGTGCGTGCTTTTCATGGCGAACCAAATGAGAACAGAAATGAGGCAAACTTTTATTGGGATCAAATCAAAGCAGAAGAGCTGACTGACTTAAATGAAAGTCAAGCACCAAAGCAGGCACAGCTACCATCACGACTGAACTCGCAACCCGATTCAACCAAAGCTGAAACACATGTCATCAAACCACTAGACAACATAAAAGCAGCAACAAAAGATCAAGTCATCAATGACATTGCAGACTTTTTCAATTTCACATAAGCAGCCATGGCATGGGCGTCATACCCAGACGCTGCATGCCGGACATGGCAGCTAAACGAGATTGCAAGGCTAACTTGGGCTTACCCATGGCCTGTAGCGCTCGCGCTTTAATCAGACTCTGGTAAACATCAAAATTCTCATCTTTCACCTGCTTCAGTAGCACCAATGCCTGCTCTGGTTTCTTGTCATGCACCATTAGTCGCGCCAATCGAAGTACGGCGATATCATGTAATGCTTCAGGCTGTTTTTGTTGTATGACCCAGCGATATTCAGCGACAGCAGCTTGTGTGTTGCCTTGATCAATCTTCATTTTGGCATCAATCATTGCTGAAAGCTGAGCGTAAGGTGACTTGGCATGATCTTTTTTGAGCTGTGCGAGCCGTTCAGCAAAATGCGCCTGACTGTCCTTGCCAGCAAATAACTGTATATAAAGTGCAGATGCCAACTGCCGCTGTTGCTGCAAATAGCCCTGATACCAACGCCATGCATACCCAATGGCCAAACCAATGAGCACAGCGATCAGGATATAGCGTCCAGACTCATGCCAAAATCGTTTAATCTGCGCCGCTTGTTCTTCATCCGTTAGTTGATCCATGAGACTTCTCCTCTTTGAATTGGTTAATCGCATCTTGCTCAGACAATTGCAGCTGAGCAGAACGCTCACGCAAGGGTTTAATGATTAATAAACCCTGCGCATATTCTTCAGGCGCAAAAATCACAGCCTGCTTGGCATGTGACTTATCCGCCCGCTTAAATTGTGCCTTCAAACTACCAGCACTGACATTCATCACAGCACTGCAGCCAGGAACAGCAGATCGTAACTGGTCTACCCATTTTAGCGCGGCTGCCTGTAAACTTTCATCAGCCACAATCACGTAAACATCTGGTTCAGGCTGCAAACTCACTTGTGCCTGGATCAGCAATACCAATCGCTCCATACCTGCGGCCCAACCAAAAGCAGGACTGGCACTGCCGCCCAGCTGCGCCACCAAATTATCATAGCGACCACCAGCGCAAACCGTACCTTGTGCACCAAGCGCATCACTGACCCACTCAAAAACCACACCGGTATAATAATCCAAACCTCGCACCAAGCGCGTATTGATACTGACTGGAATAGACAACGCCTCTAAATATGCATGTAACTGCGCAACATGCGCTTTAGACTCAGCGCTGAGAAAATCATATAGGCTGGGCGCATCTTGTAATAAGGCTTGTGTTTGTGGCACTTTACTATCCAGTATGCGCAAAGGGTTTGTTCCTAAACGACGCTGACTATCTGCATCTAACTGTTCCTTGATTGGCGTTAACATCTTTAGCAATGCCGATTTAAATGCCTCTCGCTCTTCGCTAGAACCCAGGTGATTCAACTGGCAAACACAGCCATCCGCTAAACCCAAGCCCTCGAGCAAGCGATAAGACATGGCAATGCTTTCAGCCTCAATTGCTGCACCTGCGAAACCAATGGCTTCAACACCCAACTGATGAAACTGTCTGTAGCGGCCTTTTTGTGGCCGCTCATGCCGAAACATGGGGCCCTGGTAATACAAACGCTGCTGTTGGTTATACAGTAAACCATGCTCTATACCTGCACGCACAACCGAAGCGGTTCCTTCAGGCCGTAAGCTCAGGCTATCACCATTGCGGTCTTCGAATGTATACATTTCCTTTGAAACAATATCTGTATCCCCACCCATGCTGCGCTTAAACAAGGCTGTGGACTCGCACACGGGAGTCACGATTTCTTGATATCCAGCTTGATGCACGACACGCGCAAACACAGATGTTAGACGTTGCCAATACAACGCATCTTGAGGCAATCGATCATTCATGCCACGAATGGCTTTCACTTTTGCGGCCACTGTCTTCTCCAGGGAATTTGAATACCCGTTTACTGCTTATCAGCCGCCAATGGCACAGTCATGGCGGTTGTTGGAAGTAATTGTTGCAGCTTACCTGAAATAGATGTCGTCGTCACACCATCCACAAACACACGGTAGGTTACAACACCGCCAAGTAGCAGTACTGCAGCCAGAAAAATAGTGACGCGTCGACGCTTGCCAGATGCATGCCGATTGATAGAGTGCATTTTAGGTAATTTGATTGGAACGACCAAATCATCGCGATGCCGCTCTGCTTCAGATGGCTGCGGGTATGTTTGCGTTAACTGTTGTAACAGCGTATCGACAGGTAATGCCAACAACTGAGCATAGGCACGCACATAGCCTTGCACAAATAATAATGGTGGTAACTGGTCATAGGCATCTTCCTCCAACCAACGAATCATATCCACCCGCAGATTCAAGCGCTTAGCCACATCTTGCTGACTCCATGCTTCAGGTGAAGAGCGGCGGGCAGATGACAAAATCAGCCCAACACTGTTTTGAGACACAACAGCATCATCTGGTGTATCGGCAGAAACCGGTGTGGGGGAATGTAAGGTTACCATGGATGACCTCCAACAAAATGATCTGCTTAGTATACCCAACAAATGCCTGCGCTAGAAGACATGCCTACTTTTTCAACAGAACAGCATCAGCAAGGACAAAAAGAGATCGGTAATCTATGTCTCGGCGCTGCGTAACATGAGGCCATCTCGCTTCATCCAGCGCACCTTACGACCTGTTCGGTCAGTGACTTCACCCGCCAACTGGCCACAAGCCCCTGCTATGTCATCACCACGCGTGCGGCGGATGGTGGTAATGATGCCCGCTTTCTGACAAATATCACGAAATGCCAGCATAGCTGCCTTGCTGCTACACTGATATTGCGCTCCTGGGTGCGGATTAAATGGAATGAGATTCAGTTTTGCCGGCACATTCTGCAATAAACGTACCAATTGCCTGGCTTGTGTTGTACTGTCATTGACGCCGGCTAACATCACGTACTCAAATGTGACTTTACGCGACTGACCACCAATGCCCTGGGCAAAGTACTCACGACAACACTGCATTAGCTGTGCGAGATTGTATTTTTTATTGATTGGTACCAGCGTGTTGCGCAAATCATCGCTGGGTGCATGCAAAGAGACTGCCAATGCAGCCGTGGTATCCAGCATCAGGCGCTGCATTTGTGGTACCAGACCCGATGTACTCAAAGTTACGCGATATTTTGATAAACCGTATGCAAAATCAGATAACATGAGATTCATGGCACCTACCACAGGCTCATAGTTGAGCAGTGGCTCACCCATACCCATAAACACCACATTTGTGACCAGGGTTTTTCCTGTTTCGCGTAATCGCTTTTGAGCCAACCACAGTTGACCAATGATCTCGGCCTGTGACAAGTTACGGTTAAACCCTTGGCGGGCGGTGGAACAAAAGCTGCAATTTAAACCGCAACCAACCTGCGAAGAAACGCATAATGTCGCGCGTTCACGCTCGGGTATGTAGACTGTTTCTACAATTTGACCATCATGCAAACGACACAGCCACTTGCATGTACCGTCTGATGCGACCTCTTCACGTGAGAACTCAGGCAGAGTGACAGTAGCGACTTGCGCCAATTGCGCGCGTAAATGCTTACTAAAATCAGTCATTTGCGCGAAATCAGTGACACTGCGTGCATGCAGCCACTGCAAGAGTTGGCGTGCACGAAACTTGGGTTGCCCCAAGTCCACAAACCACTCCTGCATGGCCTGCTCTGACAGATCAAACACATTGACCTGTTCAGCAGTCACATTAGCCTGCGCTTGCATTGGCTGTTTCTTGTTGACGGAAAGCAGCTGGCAGCTCAGCATCACTGAAGAAATAGGCCACTTCGATGTGTGCATTTTCCACGCTGTCTGAACCATGCACAGCATTTGCATCAATGGACTCAGCAAAATCAGCACGAATGGTACCAGGGGCTGCTTCTTTGGGATTGGTCGCACCCATGATGTCACGGTGTCGATTCACAGCATTATCACCAACCAATGCTTGCACCATCACACGACCTGAGGTCATGAACTCAACCAAGTCATTGAAAAAAGGACGCTCTTTGTGAACAGCGTAGAAGCCTTCAGCCTGCTCACGGGTCAAATGCATCATGCGTGCAGCAACCACCTCAAGGTTGTTGTCCTGAAAACGCTTGTAGATATCTCCGATGAAACCTTTGCCAACAGCATCCGGCTTAATAATGGAAAGAGTAATTTGAGTGCTCACGGCGCCCCCTATTTGTGTTGAAAATTCGATCATTATACCCTGCTTTGGCAAAAAAGCAAACGCCGCATAAACAATCCACCTCATCAGTCAGGGGAAACACTGCCGACAGGCTGACTTAGGTTCACATCTTGCTGGTTTTGTGCGATAATATGGGGATATTTTTGTTTTCGCCGGGAGCACCCTCATGCAACGCCTCACTTCACATCTTCTGAGCAGCCTCGTAGCGCTTGCTGTCGCATCCACATCTCTGGCCAGCAATGTCATACCACCTGCCATCCCCATCAGCGCACCCACACTCCCCGTAAAAAGTTATGTCCTCATGTCGAGTGATAATGGTCATTTGATTGCTGCCAGCAACCCACATAAGCGTCTTGCGCCTGCTAGCCTGACCAAATTGATGACACTGTATGTGACATTTAATGCGCTCAAAACTGGGCAAGTGCACTTGTCAGACTTCGTTCCAGTGAGCAACCGTGCTTGGCATACTGGTGGTTCACGCATGTTCCTACAGCCAGGGAAGAAAGTCTCACTCAACCAACTTATTACCGGTATCACAGTTGATTCAGGAAATGATGCGTGTATTGCGATTGCTGAGTATATCGCTGGCAGCGAAACGGCATTTGTTGCACAAATGAATAATGCTGCGCAGGGGCTTGGCTTGAAAGACACACACTACAGCAATGCCAACGGCCTGCCTCGAAATAACCACTACAGCAGTGCCTATGATTTAGCAAAACTGGCCAGCGCCATCCGACATCAGTTTCCAGAGTACCAACATTTCTTTGCACGCAAATGGTTTCGCTACAACAATATCAAGCAAGCCAACCGCAATCGCTTGCTCTGGCGCGATGGCCGTGTGACTGGCATGAAGACAGGCCACACCAATGCTGCTGGCTACTGCTTAGTCGCATCTGCTTCTGACAAAGGTTTCAACTTAATCAGCGTCATCATGGGTGCAAAATCAGATGCCGCCCGTGCGAACACGTCACAACAACTACTGAATTATGGCTTTCGTTTCTACGAGCAACGCACACTTTTCAAGGCGGATACACCATTGGCACAAGTGCGCACCTGGCAAGCTAGCGAAAAAACCACCCCTATCGGTGTGACTGCCCCTTTAACTGTAACCATTCCTCGCGGCAGTGCTGATACACTGCAAGCACAAATCATGTTGAAAAAAACAAAAATCATTGCTCCGATTCAACAAGGCGAGACACTGGGCAACGTCATTGTGACTGACCGTGGCAAGGAAATTGCTGAAGAACCATTAATTGCTCTCAAGAACAACCCATTGGGTAACTGGTGGCAACGCGCTAAAGATAAAATCTCTGCCATGTTCCATCACTAAATTGAGTCCCGTATGTCAGATCCAATAGAAGATGAGACACTGAAAGACACCGTACCAGGTTATTTTCAGATTAAAGTGATTGGTGAACAAAATGAAAATTTCGAACAGTTTATCTTCCAACAGGTAAAATCGTTTTTCCCGAAGTCAGATTTCGAAAATAGCCAATGTCACGCTAGCAAACAAGGGCGGTATGTATCGTGGACATTGCGCCTATACATTGAAGACGAATCCACTCTACCTGTATTCTACGAAGCACTCAAAAAGCACGCCAGCTTTCGTATGGTGCTATAAAACCTGCCGCCAGCAAACGATATCACTGCACTCCAAAACCAACACTCCGACTCAAGCATATCACTTCAGATTAAGCTACGGATAACAGGACTGACGGATATACCTGCTCGCCTTTCAACGTATTGATTGAGACAGGCTCTAATGGCGGGAAATATAATACCGATATTCGCATTTAGGAATGGATCGAAATCTACCAAGCAGGTCAATAACCAATAGGTCTCAATCTTAGATTATTTCCCCAGCCCTGGAGCGATAGTTTGATCTTCCAGAGTGCCATGTTCCTTATTAAACAAACTTGGAGAATTGCCTTTGTTAGGCTGCTTTGTAGCCGTTCTAGCAATGAGACTAACAGCTTTAACAATGACACCAAGAGCAACAAGACCAGCCATCACCCCCATTACAATAGGATTTGGGCTAGATTTAGTGGCTATTGCTCCCAATAGAATAGCCAAAGAAGCTATACCAGCCGCACCAGACAAGATATTACCAGCCTTACTGGCAATAGTCAGCCCTAACGCCTTTTTCGTATTCATATCATTCGAATTACTGTTAGCACCTAACTTAGCGTCCTGATCCTTGTCTAAATTTACTAACTTCTGTGTATTTTGAACCAAGGCAGTTAAATTTTGTAACAACATCGAGCCCAATGACACGAGAACAAGCGCTGGTATCAGCATGGGGGATGAAGCGGCCAATCCCGGTACAAAGTTAACAGCCATCGCTGATGTTAAAGACAATGCGGAAGTCCAAGCAGAAATCAATTGAAATATTTTAGTAGCATCCACCTTGCCCTGCTTTACAGCCAAAGCAGTTTGTAATGATGCAGAGACGATTAACAATGCTGACATCACTGGCAGAAAAAATAAACTTATATGACTTGCGCCCATTGTAAAAGCTTTTCTTGAAGCATCAGTAGTCAAAAAGCTGGTTATGGTTGTGAGTCCAGCACCAGCTGCGAAACCAGTGGACATTAAAGCATTCATGGTGATTTCATTAGTCTTCTTCTTTGCATGTGAAGCAGTACTCATTTCTTTCTCATTTTTTGTTGAACGCATACTATCCCCTCTTTCCATCAGCACCAAATAACGGTTCTGATAACGCTTAATTTAACTCTTACTTTATTATAGCATATGTAACCAAAAATTTCAATCTCAATTAGAATTAAGTCAATTTGAGTGATTACAAATAACACTCTGCCAGAAACAAGAACCAGTGATAACAACCATACAGACTGAATGATTGCAAAAAAAATGCAATAACATATTGAATATGCTGGTAATGATAGACATAGCAAATCACGACAACACATTTATATTCAGCGCTAAGACCATGAATTTGCATCAAATGGATTGAAAATTAACTTATCTTAATATTCGCCGTCATCTACTACAATCTGTGATAATCTGCACTCGCTCACTGAATAGCAACACAGGAATATAAGATTACTTTAATAAACGGTTTAACCATTAAACCGCATGCCACGCCAAGCTATTAGTATCATGTGTTTTCGTCACAACCTAGAAGCAATCAAATTGCCCACATATCACGAATAACCCATTTTCATAGAGCAAATATTAAAAAAAACCGGGCACAAGCCCGGTTTCAGTAGAAACAATCGTCACTAGGTACCGAATGTCATACCAAACTTCAAGTAAGGACCGAAGTCAGATTCATCCGCATATTGGAAGGCTGCACCGCGCGTGTCATCTGCAGCAATAGCTGTGGTTGCAGCAAAATCGATGTTTTTAATGGCATTCCAATCATGAATGATACGATAGCCAGCCTCAGCATAGACAGTTAAGCCACCTTCTTGAGGCAGGTCGCTTGCAAAGCGTATACCCAAATTCAGCGACATCTCTGGTATGACTTTATGCTCAGATGACACATAATTTACCGCATTAGATCCATCTGGATTTGAATGTATATGAATGCTCGCATCTTGTACTGTTGTGGGGTGATCTTTACCACCTGATTTCAATGAGCCAGTGTAAGAGCTTGTGCGAAAGTGATATAACTCTGCTTTAGTCTTGAGCGTACCGTAAGGTGCGCTAAAGCCAATACCACTGACGAGCGCAATATTATCATTGAATACAAATTTCCCTGTTACACCAAAATGTGGACCAACACCAGTGAACGAAGAATCATATGATGGTAAGTAGTTACCAAGATATGCAACATGAGCGGGGTTGGTTTCATTAATAGTGTGAGATAGGTGAAAGCTTGTTACACCGGATGCAGTTGTACTCATTGTGGCTGCAGCTGAGCCTCTCGTTAAAGTTGTACCAGTCGTTATATCGTAGACATCATCCCCACTATCTGCCTTAAGCACACCGGCTGCAGCATTGCCTGAAGTAACATAATCGTTAGTAGTGAGTGCAGAGCCAGCGTTATTTTTTGTATAGAAACGCATCGTGTCGTTATAGCCAATATGTCGCCAGGCAGCACCAACGTAGGGCCTGAAACTAAACCCACGTGAGGTGAGAAAAGTATGTCCCCAGTCAATGTTAGCTTGCTGATAGGTCAGCTCACCTGTCTCTACATGATAAAGTGTACCCACTTTCCACGCAAAACTATCAGCACCGCTATTAGTGGTGCCATTATTACCAATAAAGTTTGTAGTACCTGTCGCCGTGTAGCTAACATTAGCACTCATATTGGTGTGCGCCCTCAAACCCTGAACAGCATCATGAGCATGTGTTTTAGTGTTTTCTTTCTTGATATGACGAAAGCTGAATGTTAAATCTGATTTATTTGTGAAAACATAACCTAAGTCCACTGCCCATCCAAGCTTAGATTGCGCTTTAAGCTTACCTTCGATGGTATCATCAACCTCCATGATGGACCTAAAGTCATTTGTACGAGCATACCAACCCTCAATGCTTAGCTTAAGGTATGGGCTTGACACCATACTGGCTGAAGCGATAACATCCCCCCCAGCATACACCTGAGTAGATAGCAAAATAATGGTAGATGACGTAGCCAGTAATGACACGGTTTTTTTCATAACACCTCCGTTTGTATGTGTATGGAAAGGAGACTCCACCAAATCCATATTTTCATTTTGCAACAATCTAAGCAAAAACACAATCAATTATCACTTACAAAAACAGTGCATAATTGTCTACAAAATACAGTGCAGTAGCATAAAAAAACCGGGCAAAAGCCCGGCTTCAGTAGAAACGATCGTCACTAGGTACCGAATGTCATACCAAACTTTAAGTAAGGACCGAAGTCAGATTCATCCTCATATTGAAAGGCTGCACCGCGCGTGTCATCTGCAGCAACAGCTGTGATTGCAGCAAAATCGATGTTTTTAATGGCATTCCAATCATGAATGACACGATAACCGGCTTCAATGAAGTAAGTCATATCATCACCCTGTGTAATGTCATTCGACATACGCACACCCAAGTTAAGCTCCATTTCAGGAATAAATTTATGCTCTGAAGAAGAGTAGCTCACAGCTGCACCTATAGTGCTAGCACGTAAGTTAGCGTTCTGCACATAGGTATTGGTGGTTCCGCCTTGTAGAATTTTTGTTCGTCCTGTGCTGGCATTGGTATCAGTATACTGCCACAAACTGGCCTTTGTTTTTTGCGTACCGTACGGCGCACTGAAAACTAAACCACCCACAACAGAGAAATTATCACCAAAGGTATAATGACTATCAAAACCAAAGCGTGGCCCAACACCGGTAAATTTACTATCATAGCTAGGCATTCCACTTCCAAGGTAGTAGTCATCACCCTTCGCTTCAAATGTATCGTAATCAATATTTTTTTGAGCAACCTGGATATTAGCCGCATTTGTAATGTTTAAAGTAACGTTTCCACCTAACGCAGTAAAGGCATTGCCTGTGCTGGCAGCAACAACTGTATTCCCGTTAATCAATAGATTAGTATCTTTGACAACAGTCAGAGGTCCACTCAAGTAATCTGCAGACGCCATGACTGAACCCGCATTGTTTTTAGCAACGAAACTGAGCGTATCTTTATAGCCAATACTACGCCAAGCTGCACCAACATATGGCCTAAAGAAGAAACCATTGACTGGACTGAAAGTATGACCCCAATCAACATTACCCTGCTGGTAGGTTAATCGCCCTGTCTCAGTGAAATTTTCAGTACCGACAACTGCTGCCGCCCCTTCATCTTTTACGTTGAGGGAATCTGTTGGACCAGTCAGGCTTACCCCTCCTGCTGTGGCGTTAGTAACCACGAGTGACTGCACAGAATTATAAACATGCGCCTTACTATTCTGTTTCTTGATATGGCGGTAGCTGGCTGTAACATCAGATTGATCATCAAATGTATAGCCTAGATTAACTGCCCAGCCCCACTTCGATTGTGCATCAAGTTTACCAGCTGTTGCCCCGTTGACTACAAGAATAGATCGAAAATCATTCGTACGCGCATGCCAGCCTTCTATGCTGATGTTGACGCGTGAATTAGATGCCGCTGCTGGCGTGTCCGGCCCACCAGCATAAGCAATGGTGCCTGCACTCATGAGTGCGATAATAGAAGATGCTGCTATTAATCCAAAAGGCTGTTTCAGTATCCCTACATTTATAAGTTCATGAACGCAATGCTCATGAATTTGAAAAGCCTAATTTATTTTCCCCTTTTTTTAAACAAAGTACAACCGCATTTCAGCATTAAATACACTGAAACAACAATCTCCTACAAGATATAATGCTGCCACATAAAAAAAACCGGGCAAAAGCCCGGCTTCAGTAAAAACAATCGTCACTAGGTGCCGAATGTCATACCAAACTTCATGTATGGACCGAAGTCAGATTCATCCTCATACTGAAATGCTGGTCCACGTGAACCATCTGCATTAGCTGCTGTTGTGGCAGTAAAATCAATGTTCTTAATGGCATTCCAATCATGGATAACACGATAACCTGCTTCAATAAAGTAGGTCATATCATCCGCTCGAGTAATGTCATTTGACATACGCACACCTAAATTTATCTCCATTTCTGGAATAATCTTATGCTCTGATGAGGAATAACTCACTGAAGCACTACTGACCGGCTGTAGGTTAGCGTTGGTAACATAATCAACTGTCACTGTTGTGGCGCCTGTGCCGGCAGTAGGGGCGCTGGTGCCTGTAGCTGCGCTTAGATCAATGGTTCCACCTTGAGCTATTTTAGACCTATTAGAACCGTTTGTATCGGTATACTGGCGTAACTTTGCTTTTGTTTTCTGCGTACCATATGGGGCACTGAAAACCAAGCCAGCAACAACAGAGAAATTGTCACCGAATGTATAATGACTATCAAAACCAAAACGAGGACCAATCCCAGTAAACTTGGTATCATAGCTTGGCATCAAATTACCAAGGTACTTTTCAGTATTAGATGCTGAACTGACGTCGTATTCCAAGTTATTAGACCCAATCGTTATGGCTGTACCGACATCTACACCACCACCAGATGCAACAAGGTTATTGCCTGTACTTGCTGCAGTCACTGCATTAGTACCAGCTAGCACAGATGCACCATCGCTTACTGTCTGCGACGCAATGATATCACTTGATGTCATCGGTGAACCAGCATTGTTACGCGCAGCGAAACTGAACGTGTCTTTGTAACCAATACTACGCCATGCAGCCCCTACATATGGACGGAAGTAAAAACCACCAACGGGGTTGAAAGTGTGGCCCCAATCAATATTGCCTTGTTGATAAGTCAAATGGCCAGTCTCAGTCATATTTTCTGTACCAATGACCGCTGCAACACTTGCACCACTGTTAGATGAATCAAGGGCGTTTGTGGCACCAGTCAAACTAAAGGTCATAGAACTATTTGTCAACGCCACTACGGATTTATATGCGTGCGATTTACTGTTTTCCTTTTTGATGTGACGGAAGCTTGCTGTTGCATCAGATTGATCATCAAATGTATAACCCAAACTAACCGCCCAACCCCATTTTGACTGTGAGTCGAGACTACCTGCTGACGCACCGTTAACGATTAAGAGTGAACGGAAATCATTGGTGCGGGCATGCCATCCCTCTACACTCATGCTGATATGCGAGTTTGAAGCTGCTGCTGCTGTGTCTGGGCCACCAGCATAAGCGATGGTGCCTGCACTGAGTAGCGCGATAACTGACGTTGCGGCTATTAAGCCGAATGGTTGTTTCATAATCCCTCCGTTTGTACTTCCATGAATTGAGTCATCCATGAATTTGAAAAACCTTTTTTATTCTTGCGATTTTTTTCGCTGAGCACAACCGTTATTAGAAAAAAAATCAAACTAGCGTCAAATACTGCCAAGCAATGTCTACAATGTCCTACATGTATCCCCAAGGTATACTAAATCGTTGATTTCATTGTTGAAATGGTGCACAAAAAACACCGCCGCGTCTGATTGAGATGATTTGTTCTGTGATACAACAAGACATACACGCGACCATGCACATACAATGCCTCGCACTTAAATCTCTAGCAAAGCAGTTGATGGCTTGCATTGCCCAGCAATCCGGGCTATGATCGCTCAGCGATTAATCAACCATCAGGTAGTCATATGAGCGAATTGTCTTCCCTTACCCAGTCTGTCATCGACACTCTTAGCGAATTCAAAGGCCAACAAATCGTTGAGCTGGACGTGCGTCAAACCAGTAGCGTCGCTGAAACCATGATCGTCTGCAGCGCCACCTCTAATCGTCATGCATCAACACTCGCTGACCGCGTCTGGGTTGCCAGCAAGCAACTGGGCATTCAACCCATAGGACGCGAAGGCAATGATGGCAACGAGTGGGTACTGCTCGACTTTGGTGACCTCATCGTGCACATCATGTTACCCGCAGTGCGCGAACACTACGATCTTGAGTCACTCTGGTGCCACTCACCCAGCGACAACAGCGACCATGAAGCTTGATATCATTGCGGTTGGCACAAAAATGCCCAAATGGGTGTTAGATGCCTGTGCAGTGTACCAAAAACGCTTACCAAAACATTGGCAATGCCAATTACATGAAGTCCCCGCCTATAAACGCCTGGCGAGCAACCCCACCGCCGAAATCCTAGCGGAAGAAGGACGCCGCATCAGCCGCATTGCACGTGCCTGTACACGCTTGATTGCCTTAGAGCGCAGCGGACACGTCCTCAGCAGCCAAGACCTAGCTAAACGCTGCCAACAGTGGCAGGCTGATAACGAGCGACCAGCCATCATTATCGGCGGCCCTGAAGGTATCTGCCCGCAAGTGCTGGCAAATTGCCACGAGCAATGGTCTTTATCTGCCCTCACTATGCCACACCCTATCGTGCGAGTGGTCCTCTTTGAGCAACTGTTTCGGGCACATAGCATTAATATTGGCCACCCTTATCACAAATAATACGCTCACAGCACTGAATCATGCTAGACGCTGCCGGATACACTGGTTACACTGATGGAGGCAGTGAAGCTGCCATCTGTGCAATTTTTATCTGGACCATGCATGATCACTGAACACGCCCTGC
Source organism: Coxiellaceae bacterium (assembly GCA_047404195.1). Lineage (GTDB taxonomy): Bacteria > Pseudomonadota > Gammaproteobacteria > JAJRRL01 > JAJRRL01 > JAJRRL01. Next base: position 29,465 of record JBDOIU010000008.1, on the reverse strand, counting down.
ACCGCGAAAAAAGAGCACTCACACAGCGCGTTCATCGGTGCCTGCTATGGCTCACCGCCCTGCTGGTATTGGCAGCACTGGCTCTGATGCTGCGCTTGTTTTATTTACAAATTCTGCGACATGATCTTTACAGTACCCAATCACGCAACAATTTGGTCACCATCATCCCCACCGCACCCAACCGTGGACGCATCTTAGACCGTTATAGGCAGGTTTTAGCGGAAAATCATCCTGTCTATAACCTGGCTGTGATGAACGGCTCGCCCAAAACGCTGCAAGAAAGCCTGAAAAAAATCAATGCCATCATCCCTCTGACACAACAAGAAAAAAGCAATTGTCTAAAACTCGCCAAACGCTACCGACTCTACCAGCCCGTCCCCCTAAAAACCCATCTCACTGAGCAGCAAGTAGCAACCTTCTACGTTAATCGCTACCGGTTACCCAACACCATCTTAGAACACCAAATGCAACGCTATTACCCACTCGGACCAACAGTCAGCCACATCGTGGGCTACGTCGGACGAATCAGTAATCAGGAACGCTCAAAGATCAATACACTGGAATACCAAGCACAACCGCTGATTGGTAAAACCGGCATTGAAAAACAATATGAATCCGAGTTGCATGGTAGCAGTGGCGCAGAAAACATTGAAATCAATGCAACAGGACAATTACAAAAAGTGTTGTCTAGGCAAAGCGCCATCGCCGGAAAAGATATCCGTATCAGTATCGATAGCCGCCTACAACAAGCAGCTGAGAAAGCCATGGGCAAAGACTTTGGCGCTATTGTCGCTATGGACCCCAATAACGGCGAAATACTGGCAATGGTCAGTGAACCCACCTTCGATAACAACTTATTCATCGGTGGCATCAGCAAACAACACTACCACGAATTATTGACCGCAGCCGGTCATCCCCTATTCGACCGCAGCATCCGCGGCCAGTTTGCACCAGGCTCTACTGCTAAACCGTTTATTGCCCTCGGCGGGCTACATGAAAAAATAATCAATGACGATTATGTATTTGACGATCATGGTTGGTTTAAAGTGGATGGTACGAAACACATTTATCACGATTGGCGCTTACGCGGTCATGGCTGGGTAGACATGCGCAAAGCCATTAAAGTTTCATGTGACGTATTCTTCTACCATCTAGCAGAAGATCTCGGGGCCACACGACTGATACAAGCACTTAAACCATTTGGTTTTGGTGTAGCAACTGGTTTAGACTTTCCACAAGAACGACATGGCCTATTACCCACACCCAACTGGAAGAAAGCACAACGCGGTAGCAGCTGGTTCACAGGCGATACCATCGAAATGGGTATTGGTCAGGGATACTTTTTGGTAACACCATTACAATTGGCACTGGCAACCAGCTTACTGGCCACACATGGCCATGCCATTCAACCACATTTGTTATTACAAGAAAAAAATACCGTCACCACCAATGATCCCACATTACAAAGCTACCATGAAACAGAATGGCAACAGGTCATACAAGGCATGCAAGATGTGATTGATGGCCACCATGGTACCGGGCACTACTTTGGGCCACATAAAGGCTTTACTGTCGCCGGTAAAACAGGCACAGCGCAAGTATATGGGCATCATCGAGACGAAGTTGGATCACGCCATAATTTACCTAAAAAACTGCGCAACAATCACTTATTCATCGCTTTCGCTCCCATTAAACATCCACGCATTGCCGTCGCGGTCATCGTGGAGCACAGCGCTTTTGCCGACAAAAAAGCAGGTGATGTGCTGCGGGCATTTTTCGCTGAACAGAGGTCACATGTATCAACCCCCACCACTTGAGTACGGACGTCGGCGCGGTGTCGGACGATTTGTTAACTGGAATTGTTGGCGCCCAGATATGCCCCTATTCTTCATGGTATGCTTACTTGCATGCATTGGTCTATTGGTGCTGTACAGCGCAAGCAACCAACAGCTCTCCGTGGTGGCACACCAGGGTTTTCATATTCTGTTGGCGCTGGCATGTATGTTTATCTTCACACGGCTGCCGAATACCATTATCAGTGAAGCAGCCATTCCCATGTATCTTATCGGCGTTGGCCTGCTGATACTGGTCTCATTGTTTGGCCATGTTGACCATGGCGCACGCCGCTGGCTCAGTATCGCTGGTTTGCAAATTCAACCATCTGAATTCATGAAATTACTGCTTCCCGTTGCCCTAGCAGGTTTTTTTGCACGCTTCAAACACATACCCAGCACGAAACACTATTTACTGGCTGCTGCCATGATTGCGCTACCCAGCGCACTCATCCTCAAACAACCCGACCTGGGCACAGCCATCATGGTTGCGAGCAGCGGCGTCTGGATTGTACTGCTATCAGGATTGCCACGGCGCATTATACTGTTTCTTGCTGGTAGCGTCACTTTGAGCCTACCGCTGCTCTGGCACCACCTACACAGCTATCAAAAAGCACGTGTATTGACCTTTCTCAATCCTGATCGCGACCCACTAGGACAGGGCTATCACATCATTCAATCCAAAATCGCAATTGGATCAGGTGGACTCATGGGCAAAGGCTGGCTGCATGGCACACAAACACATCTGAACTTCTTGCCTGAGCATACCACTGACTTTATTTTTTCTGTCTTCAGTGAGGAATGGGGTTTGATCGGTGGTATTGTGCTGCTGTGCTTACTGTGTGCAATATTTCTAAGATGCATGACCATCGCTCAACGGCAATCTATGCATTTTAACCGCTTGTTATGTGCGGGCTTGGGGTGCTCATTTTTATTCACTGCACTCGTCAATATCGCCATGGTCAGTGGTTGCTTGCCGGTGGTGGGTGTACCACTACCATTCGTTAGCTATGGTGGCAGTGTCATGCTGACACAGGGCATTAGTTTTGGTATGATCATGTCTATGACGGTGCGCCGTTATGATTAATTATTTTTTAGGGGGACTGTGTGTTTTACTCTAACATCAGCCGATGCCTTGCTTTACTCATTCCAGTAACCGTCTGGGCAATTACCGTAGCAGCAGCCGATGATGCGCCACAAGAACGCTTTGTCAACATGATGCAGTCACGCTATCACTACCCAGCGGCTAAAACACGACACTGGCTAGCGATGACACACATTGATAACCACATCCTGAATCAAATGCACCATCCTTACGAAAAGCAACATTGGAATAAATATCGACGGCATTTCCTAAGCACTGCTCGCATCACTGGTGGCGTCAACTACTGGCGAGCCCATCACCAGACCCTACAGCGAGTAGAGAAGCGATATGCCGTACCAGCCAGCCTCGTTGTTGCGATCATTGGTGTCGAAAGTCGCTATGGTCGCTACCAAGCACCGCATTCTGCACTCAACACACTCAGCACATTGGCTTTTTATGGACCCAACCGCCGACAAGACTACTTCAGCCGCGAATTAGCAGCCCTACTGTTACTCAGCGAAGAACAACACATTGCACCCAACAGCATTGGTGGGTCATACGCAGGTGCGCTGGGCATTCCACAATTTATGCCGAGCACCTACCGCTATTTCGCCGTGAGCGCAGATAAGAAGCGCCCAGCTGATTTGCTACACAATAATGACGATGCCATACTCAGTATTGCCAACTATATCCATCAAGCACACTGGCGACCACACCAACCCATTGCCAGCCTTGAAGCACAGCCCAGCAAAAGCAGCCAGCAAATCACACTGAATGGCAAACAACTCGAATATTGGCATATCCACCACAATTTTCATGCCATCATGGCCTACAATCACAGCCATTTATATGCCATGGCCGTGGCACAATTGGCTCAACGTATAGAGAAACAATATTATGGACGACAATATTCAAACCATCACTGGTTACCTCAAACGCAACATGCTGCCGCAAGCGAAATCAGCTTGTCATGCACAGCTTGCCAAACAACCTGAGTGTGCTGAGCTAAATCACCTTGCCGCAATGATAGCAACCAGCGAGACTGATTACACTGCTGCCCTGCAACACATTAACCTTGTTCTGGCAGAAAGCCCTGATGACCCTAAAGCCCTGAGTAGTCGCGGTAATATTTGGCTGCGCATGGGCAATATTAAAAAAGCCAGCGCTGATTACCGTAAAGCCATCGACATTGATAGCCAGTACGCACCAGCACATAACAATCTTGGCAACTGCCTACTACAACTAGATAATCCGAATGCAGCTGAAGCATGCTACCTCAAAGCCATCAAATCTGCCCCCAACTTCGCTGATGCACACTACAATTATGGGCGCTTGTTGCTGGCCAAAGGCAACCTCAAGAGTGCGCATCATATTCTAGAGCATGCACACAGCATCAACCCTGATCATGCACCTATACTCGGACAACTGGGTGAAATATATTTACTCGAGGAAAAATATACCGAAGCCATTTTATTCTTCAAAAGCAGGCTGGAACAGCAACCCCACCATGCGGAAACACAACATCGCATTGGACTGGCATACTTGAAACAGAAGCGGATACCTGAAGCCATTAAACACCTGACAAAGGCAGTCAACCAAGGTGGCTCTGATAATGACAGCTGCTATCACCTTGCAGCAGCGCACATAGAAGCCAATCAGCCGCGCGAGGCATTAAAATATTACCTCATGCAATTAGAAAAATCTGATATACTAGAAACCACCTACAATATTGCAGTCATTCTCATGGCAGAAGAACGACATGAAGAAGCTTTAGGCTACTTCAAAGTCACCCTAGAAAAAGACCCACATCACCTGGACGCCATACTAAACATGGGTGCGATTTATCTGAAAATTGGTCGCCTACAATCTGCCATTGAACAGTATCAATCTGCCCTGCGTATTGACCCAGGCAATGCTGAGTTTCAGCACATCTTAAATGCATTGAGTGACAAGGATACCAGCCCACGCGCACCAGACGCCTACGTTAAAAGTCTTTTTGATCACTACGCTCATTTTTATGATCAGCATCTGAAAGACAGCCTGCACTACCATGTACCACAGCAAATGTTTGTCACAGCCGGGCAACTCATCAAACAAGATACAAACTGCTGTCTTCGTATATTGGATTTAGGCTGTGGTACTGGCCTTTGTGGTGAATTTTTTGCAGACTGGGCAAAACACCTGATCGGTATCGACCTTTCAAGTAAAATGATCAAAGTAGCGGATCAAAAAAACTTATATCACGAGCTGGTCATTGGCGACATTGAAAGCAAAATATCGTCATATAAAGAAATTGACCTTGTGCTTGCAGCAGATGTTCTGACTTATATTGGCAAACTGGACACGCTGTTTCAAGCAATCGCTAACACGTTAAGCAAGGATGGACTCTTTCAGTTCACGGTGGAAAAATCACATATTGCACCGTACCAGCTACAAAAAAACATTCGCTATGCCCACCACATGGACTATCTTGAAGAAATGACGATCAATGCAGGTATGCAATTCCTGTGTAACGATAACATTACGCTGCGCAAACAGCATGGTAAACCTGTGCCGGGATACCTCATTGCTGTTGGACCGCAGAGTCAATAACAAATGGTCTGAGACCGGATACAGCGATGATTAAGGGTGAAGATGGTCTTGTTTTTGCTCATCAATACTAAAACGAGCCTTTAGGCTCTCTAAGCCATGCTTACTGATAGGATATGACACGCAAGCATCCTTAGATTTCACTTCAATCCTTAGCGGAAGACCGGATTCACTCTGCGGAATGGTGAAGGTTTTATCGCTCGCACCTGAGCGACTCAATTGATAACCCATCTCACTCAGCAAATTTTGCATGAGAAGTGAATAATCAGATTTAGATGAATGATCAGCTTTACATGATTCATCTAAAACAATCTGGTTATTTTGAGCATCAACACTGTGAATAACACCAGCTTTTATCGCAAAATCAAAAATATCTTTACACAAACCCTGTTGAAGAGCATTAAGCTCGACATCTGTCAATGAATCAACTTTCCCCATTAGTATACCAAGAAATTTTTCAACGGCATTGCTTTTCTGAGACTTTGAAAACGGCCCTCGAAAAATACCGACACCCAAATATTCATCTTGTCTTTTATCGTTTAAGACAAGGTAATCCTGACACATTTTAACTGTATGAATAAGCTTCGCAGCCGTAGATAAGCCATCTGTATGCAATGATTTGATATTTCTCTGCAATGATTTTCGTTCCTTCATAATATTTCTCTTAGGCCAATTAGATGGAAAGATAGATGCTTCTATTTTTAACTGATGCCGCACCTGCAACGCACTTCTAATTTTAGCAACACTGCCCTGATCACTTATAAGGTCGGAAATTTTACTCAAATAGTCTTTGCCTTTAACAACTGGGACATCATCAACCATCAACTCACAACATTCTTGTGCAAGCTTAACAAGAGTTACATCACTCTGTAGCGACAACTGTTCGACCGCGTTAAGAGTAATACCATATTGTGTATGAGCGTTAATATTAGAAGATTCAGGGTTACCATAATTTGGATAAATTCGCTGCTTCAATAAGCCGAGTTCATTTTTCATGTTGTTGATAGCTTCAAATACTTTGGCTTCGGGGCGTGAAAGCACTTCCGGGTGTGAAAGCACTTCCGGGCGTGAAAGCAGACCAGTCAAAAATGACTGTATTGCGGCATCTTCACTATATCCGCTCTGGGAGCAGGCACTGATTAACTGAATAAGTGGATCACACTTGGCAGCATTTGAAAAATGTTTACGCAGGTGAGGATGTGAGAGTAACTGCTGAAGATAAGGTTCAATCGCATCTACAGTAACAATCCTATGCAACCTATGCACCTGATCTACAATGTTATTGATGCCATTTCGTTTGGTGGGTAATGATAGAAATTCGTCAAGCACTGTAAGCAATTGCACTCCTTCAGTCATTCTCATTTCATGGCGAATAGTGGCAGGTATACTTTTGTGTAATTTCTGATATTCACGACTGAATTGTCTAGCGACAGTTCGGCTATCATCAATAATTGTCACTTTTTCCACGTTTGATGCTGTAAGTGCTGAAACGGCATAAGCTTTTGACTTATCAAGCAAACGATCGTCTGGATCATTGTCAGTGAATGCATCAAAATCTAAGGTGTACATATCATCTGCTTTAATGCACACAAGCGATTGTTGAGATGCATTACTGACAGCACGAGCATGCGCTTTATAATCTTCTGATGTCTGTGGCACAAAATCAAATTCTAAATAGTCCAACTTGAGCAAGTCATCACCATTAATTTTTTGACCGAATTCGAACAACGAATACTGACTCAGTGTTTCTAAATCCTGAGATTCGATCAATGTGAAAAATCCTTCTGATACACCTTTATCCACAAGCGTACGCTTGTGCTGATCATAGAGATTTCGCGCAGACTTGTGCAATGATTTCAAGTACAAAGCATAAAAGCATTTATCAATGTCTGCATCATACCTGGAAAACACCTTTGAATAGTAATTATACTTTCTCTTGCTTCTCTTCATATGATCGTGCTCAAGCGCGCTTCTTCCTACTGATGTACTGATGACTGAAATACCATTACGCTCGAGCTTAGCGTTCACTAAGCGCCTTGTAATGACACGTGCATACAGCGCACTGTCGTCAGTCATAGACTTTCTAGCTTTAACTGTATTATCATTATATTGAGCCGCGTGTGCATGACTCACGATATGAATTGACTGCCCTTGTAACTCACTAAGAAGTGGGGCATTCCACACTAAGTTACCTGCATAAGCATTGACTAATGTTGCATCTACATCAACCGCAATTAATTTATTTTCTCTAGCCATGACATACTCTAATGTTTACTTTCTCCCAGTATAGCAACTAATGTGACACATCTCAAGTGCTAGGCACATGAGGAATAACATGATGCAGCTTGAAAAATTATCTAAAGTCAATGACTTAGGGTTTATGATCATTAAACAAAACAGTAACATTGGCCTGGCAATGTGATCCCTGAAAATAAAACCTTAAGGTTTTATTTGCAAATCTCAATACGATCAGCACCAATTTATCATTCTCGAGACGGATACTGCTTATCAAGTCATTGAACCGACAGCTGACAACGCGCCCTATCTGAATAAGTCCTGCGTGAAGCATTGCCATCAGGTGATTCATTATCAACAACTCTCATACCTGCTTCTTTTGACAACAAGCCATCTCTAACACTGCGGTCACATTATTCTACGTTATCATGAATCCACACCATCAAACGGATAAGTAATACAATATTGATTAACATCACCACATCTCGAGGCCTCTGCACACTCAGCATTTAATGCAACCTTATTTGATGCGCATAGAACACCACTTCAAATTCCCACATAAAAGAAAGTATCAATCCACTACTAAGTGGACATACAAAAAACCAGCAATAAATATAACTTAACGTGGTGAATCAAACACATTTGGCATTTGACAATACCATCATTTCTACTGCCAATACAATGCTAATGCAAAGTAGAAAAGCGCCTATCCTCTTTTAACATTTTGATTCGCTCAGGTATTTCAATAGTGATATAACGCTGTGCATTATGATAAATACGTAGCAAGTCCGTGTGATTCTGAAGACCACACACTAATGGAACAATATGTGACAACACGTCTCCATTCATTGCTCTCAGACCCTTCTGTGCCGCAAAATCCCTCATTGCCAGCATAATAAGTCTCATTTGTGCAGCAGCATAATTCAGTCTATACCGATTTGCATAGAGTTTGATATCAGATGCTGGAGCACCTTCTTTTAATGACAGCCCCCTTAAGCCTAGCACTGCATTAGCAACAACAAGGTCAGACTGATCACGTACTAGGCCGTTGATTAAACCTTTACTCATCAAAATATAATTGAAAAGCTTTCTTTTATCCTTTTGACAACTAAATATATTTACTCCCACCAGCCTAAATATAGATGCAAGCTTTTGATCAACAAAATGTTGAAATGGTTTATCGCACTGCGGAAAATCATTTTCTGCAATACCCATGCGCATCATCACAGCAGCCAAGCTCTGTGAATTTATCAGAATTCTCACAAAATCTTGAGCTTCTTTCATACTATCAACCTATGCCACTTATACAACATCCAATCCATCCCACACAACCATCAATGCAAGCAATCATGAACGCTACTCCCCTTCTACCATAGCCAGCTGCTCGTCTGGATGCAATGCCTTGAAATCCCAGAGGTCTTTATCCATTAACTGGCTTGGCTTTACATTTGATAACGCACGTAACATATTGCTGGGTATTTTAGGGTTTTCGGCTGACATGTGCTTGATTAACCCTTTTATACGTTGACGTGTTAAGTTCTTTTGCGAGCCACATAAATTACAAGGAATGATTGGATAATGCATATGGCGTGCAAATGCAGCGATATCCGCTTCCTGACACAGGGCTAATGGCCGCACGACAATGTGATTACCATCATCTGTCTTTAACTTTGGCGGCATTGACTTCACTTGACCATTATAAAAAATCGACATCAGCAGCGTTTCAATTAAATCATCTCGATGGTGACCCAACGCAATTCTCTGATAACCATTCTCACGCGCCCAGCGATAAATAATACCACGACGCAAACGGGAGCAGAGTGAGCAGTAGGTTTTATTTTCAGGTATTTTATCGGTAACGATACTATATGTATCACGAGACAGAATTGTATATGGTATTTTTGCATCCTCTAACCATTGGCGCAATGCACTGTCATCCCATCCTGGTTGCTGCTGATCCAGTGTGAAGGCATGTAATTCAAACTTGTTGTTGCTAGCAATACGCAACTTATTAAGCAAATACACCATGGTGAAAGAGTCTTTACCACCAGACAAACAAGCCATTACCCTAGAGCCTGTAGGCACCATGGCATAATCATGCATGGCTTTTTTCATGTAGTTCATTAATTTGGCTTCTAAACGATTTAGCGACATCTTCGCACTCCATAACCTTTAGGGATGACCACCGGGCACTTTACTCGCCCAACTGAATTTTTCTGAGTCCCGGATGAATCTTATCTAAAACACCATTCACAAACTGATAGCTTCTATCAGCAGCATAGCGCTTTGCAAGCAGTATTGCTTCGTTAATCACTACCGGCACAGGTACAGCTAGCTCATGTTTTAATTCGTAAACAGATAATCGTAAAATAGCCAACTCAATTGCATCAATCTTACTGATATCACGATCCAGCACAGGTGCAATGTGTTCATCCAAAACCGCAACCGCCTCAATCGCTCCACTGAGCAACTGCTCGACATAACACCAGTCGGCTTTTTCTAATGATAAATCCTCTTGCTGTGACAGTGGCTTTAAATCCAACATCAACTTGGCAAGTGATTTTGGATGAATAGCCCATTGGTACAAACCCTGTAGCGCAACTTCTCTCGCCTGCTGACGACGGTTGGCAGTATCTTTTTGACTCATAGCACCCTCTTATTCATCTGTTGATATCAGCTGTTTAATCGCTTCGTGAAAAGCATTCACATCCTGAAAGCGTCTGTATACCGATGCAAACCGAACATATGCCACATGATCCATTGACTTTAGGGAGTCCATAACCCAATCCCCAATTACCTCAGTAGCCACTTCACGCTCACCTTGTTGCTGTAATTGCAAGAGAATTTTCTGAATAGCTGCTTCAGCAGCCTCAGCTGTGACTGGCCTTTTTTCTAAGGCACGCATGATGCCTTCTCTGAGTTTTGACTCATCAAATGCAACACGAGTACCATCACGCTTGATGATGCGTGGCATCACACAATCAACCACTTCATAAGTAGTAAATCGCGCTGAACATTGCTCACATTCACGTCGACGCCGTACCTGCGTACCCATTGCAGATAAACGTGAATCAATCACTTTTGTTTCATCTGCTTCACAATAAGGACAATGCACTTGACCTCCTAAACACTTGCTGCTTGACAAGCTGACTGTGGATAAACTGGAAAACGTGCTGTTAACTCTGCAATTTCCTGACGAATCTGTAGTAGCCTTTCTTTGTCATCAGGTGATTGCAGCACATCAGCAATCCAATGTGCCAGCTGTGTCACTTCTGCCTCTGCAAAACCACGTGTGGTCACTGCCGGCGTCCCAATGCGAATACCGCTGGTTACAAACGGCGACTGCGGATCATTTGGCACCATGTTTTTATTCACAGTGATATTGACTTGTGCCAGCGCTGCTTCTGCTGTTTTACCCGTCAAATCATGGGCGCGACAATCAATGGTAAACATGTGATTCTCCGTCCTACCAGACACAATATCAACATGACGTGACTGCAATACCTGTACCATTGTGTTAGCGTTCTTCAGCACTTGCAGCTGATAATCTTTAAAACCAGGCTGCATCGCCTCATAAAATGACATAGCCTTAGCAGCAATCACATGCATCAGTGGACCGCCCTGCATGCCTGGAAATAAAGCTGAATCAATGGCGCGACACAACGCTGTCTTCTTACCAGCCAAAATAATACCAGATCGAGGGCCGCGCAATGTCTTATGCGTCGTACTGGTTACAACATCAGCATACGGGATCGGTGAATCAATCACGCCACCTGCCACCAAACCTGATATATGCGCCATATCAACCATCAACACCGCTGATACAGAATCAGCAATGTCCCGAAAGCGCTGCCAATCAACTGTCAATGAATAAGCTGAAAAACCAGCCACAATGAGTTTGGGTTGATGGGCTTGCGCAAGCTCAGCCACCTGCTCATAATCAATTTGCCCTGCATCATCTAAGCCATAATGTACTGCGTTGTATAACTTGCCTGAAAAATTGACTGATGAGCCGTGTGTTAAGTGACCACCGCTGGGTAGATCCATTGCCAAAATAGTATCACCAGGCTGTAGTATCGCTTGATAAACCACTGCATTTGCCTGAGACCCAGAATGTGGCTGAACATTGGCGTACTCAGCAGAAAACAACTCACAAGCACGTGCCATTGCCAACCGCTCCACCTGGTCAACAAACTCACAACCACCATAATAACGCTTACCTGGATAGCCTTCTGCATATTTATTCGTTAAAACAGAGCCTTGTAACGCCATCACGCGTGGAGAAGCATAGTTTTCAGAGGCAATGAGCTCAATGTGCGCCTCTTGGCGCGCACGCTCTTGCTCACAAGCATGTGATAATGCTTCATCAAATGACAATACTGATTCAATGGTGACCATTCTTTCACCTCCACATCATAAATAACGAGAGCACAGTGTAATCAAAAATGCCGACTTTTACCATCCCATAAACCCATTAAAGTAATGCGAGCACCTCTGAAAGTTGCCTCAACGCATGCACTTCAAAGCCTGGAAGTGCCTGTTTGGGTGCGTTTGCATAAGGCACTATCGCACGCTTAAAGCCATGTTTTGCCGCCTCACGAATACGCTCTTGCCCACCCGGGACTGGCCTGAGCTCACCTGCTAAACCGACTTCGCCAAATATCACGCAATCACTGGGAAGCACCTGATTACTCAAACTGGATTTAACCGCCATTAACAACGCCAAATCAGCGCCAGTCTCTAATACGCGCAAACCACCCACAACATTCACAAAAACATCCTGGTCGTATGTAGCAACACCACCATGACGATGCAAAATAGCCAATAACATGGATAGTCTATTTTGCTCTAAACCAACAGTCACCCGTCGCGCTTGCCCACCGTGTGATGTATCAACCAAAGCCTGCACCTCAACCAGCAAGGGTCGAGAACCCTCCCAGGTTACCATGGTAGCCGCACCAGGCATGTCTTCTGTGGCGTGTGATAGAAAGATAGCTGACGGATTGCTCACTTCACGTAAACCCTTGTCAGTCATCGCAAATAAGCCTAACTCATTGACTGAGCCAAAGCGGTTTTTTACACCACGAATAACACGAAAACGTTGATCACTCTGCCCTTCAAAATACAACACCACATCAACCATATGCTCCAAAACACGTGGTCCTGCAATCGCACCTTCCTTAGTGACATGCCCAACCAAAAATACAGCCACACCAACAGACTTTGCATAGTGTAGTAACTTCGCGGTACTTTCACGAACCTGACTCACTGAACCTGGTGCTGCAGTGAGTGCCTCTGTCCACATAGTTTGTACTGAATCAATCACAATCACATTTGGCTTAAGCTGCATGGCTTGTGCCAAAATGGCTTCCACACGTGTCTCAGCCAACAAAGGTAAGTTCACTTTTGACAAGCCAAGTCTTTGAGCGCGCATAGCCACTTGCTGCAATGACTCCTCACCCGTGACATACATCACTGATAAATTATTCGCAAGCGCACCTGTCACTTGCAACAATAACGTTGATTTACCAATACCGGGATCACCACCAATCAATACAACCGAATCACTGACTAAACCACCGCCCAATACATGATCAAACTCGCTGATACCCGTCTGCAAACGCGTTTTTTTAGCAAAAGAAACATCTGCCAATGCAGTCAATACAGCCTGCTCACCGGCATACCCGGACTGTCGCAACGGTGCGACCTTAGCCTCTTTAAATTCGACAATACTATTATAGGCGTGACATGCTGGGCATTGACCCTGCCATTGTGGCACAGTGTTCCCGCACTCTGAACAAACAAAATTGGCTTGCTTATTTTTACGTTTGGTTTTTGTTGTCATCCTTGATTCCCCTTTAAGATCGATTCACTAATTTTGCGTACTCGGCCGCATAATAACTGATAATCAAATCAGCACCCGCCCGCTTAATGGCCAATAAACTTTCCAGCATTGCCTCTTCTAGTGTTAATACACCTTGCTGAGCTGCTGCATATAACATGGCATACTCACCACTCACTTGATATGCCGCCAATGGACAATGCGGCAAGTCAGATTTGACGCGCTGAATCACATCTAAATAAGTGCCTGCTGGCTTAACCATTAAGATATCTGCAGACTGTGCAGCATCACTGCGTGCTTCACGTATTGCTTCTTGAACATTAGCAATATCCATTTGATGATTCTTGCGATCACCAAAACCTGGTGAGCCACCCGCTGCCTCTCGAAATGGACCATAAAAAGCAGAGGCATATTTCACAGCATAACTCATGATGCCACATTGAGTTTGCCCTGCTGCATCTAACGCACGCCTTATCACTGTCACCATACCATCTAACATGCCACTTGGGGCAACCATGTCTGCGCCAGCCAGCGCTAAATCAACTGCCTGCTGCGCCAGCAAAGGTAATGTCGCATCGTTATCAACCGAACCACTGTCATCTAGCACACCACAGTGCCCGTGATCTGTGTACTCACAAAAACATAAATCAGCAATCACAAAACAATCCGGCGCCTCTTTTTTGATACGCATAATCGCTTGCGCAACAACAGACTGTGCACCCATGGCAGATGTACCACAGGCATTTTTAGTCGATGGTAAACCAAACAATAACACAGCGGAAAGACCCAGTGATTGTAGACGCTGTACTTCAGTAGCAACCTGATTGATTGGCCAGCGCTTTTGACCCGGCAATGCATGAATATCAACTGCAGCGGTAATATCTTCTTGAATGAATAATGGCGCGATGAAATCATCTACAGACAAATGTGTTTCCACTAACAACCTTCGAATCTCGGGTGTTCGGCGTAAACGGCGGTGTCTATCTTGACTCGGAAAACCCATATTGTCAGCCCTCTTCATTTGTACCATAACGCACCCAGTTGTGTTAAAAAACTATCCTTATGGTACAAAATTGTCAGCGTTTCAGCAAGCATTCACGCAGTATATTGCTGCCAACCATCACTTAAAGACACAAAAAAACCACCCGCAGGTGGCTTTTGCACTGATCGTCGCTTATTTTTTAATCTTCCAGCTACCATCTGGCATACGACAGGCTGTACCATGTGCACTTTGCCAGCGTCCACCGATATTAACGCGCGTTGTATATTCACGACAATAGCGCTTATGAGCACGATATACACGCACTGGCCGCACCACATAGGTAACATTTTTAGCATTTGTCCACCTGGCTTCTTCACCAACTGGCAAACTGGTCACAGCATGGCGCATATTTGCTTCATCTTGTCGGTCCATATATTGACCAACACGGTTTCCCAACATGCCGCCCAAAATTGCACCACCAGCGACACCAATCCAAGCACTATTACCACGAAACAAAGCCGCGCCCAACAAACCACCCGCGGCAGCGCCGGTGACTGTTGCGCCGGCAGTATTATTGCCCGGCTCACACCCAGATAATGTACTGGTGCCTAAAATCACCCCGCCAGCTAAAGCCAATGCTGCTAATTTATGCATTAAATCCTCCTATCAAATTGATTTTGCGTGCTTTTTGAGCATGCCTACTTGTATTATACATCCCTCGACCATGATCCACCAACTGGCCTGCGAATTTGCCAAAAGACAGCTATAATCATATAAAGCACTCTGTGCCGCCCCCACACCCAACATTAAGGACAAAATATGTGCACACTTAAATCACTACAAACGCTGCATAAGTCGCAATTTACTGGTAGCAATAAGCTGTTCAGCCTCATCAAGAGCGCTGCTCTCATTTTAGGCGTCTTAATCTTATTCAGCTGGTTCAGCGTCTCATTAGGGAAAACACATTACATCAGCTTTAGCTGGATTCTCACACTCGCGTGCATACTGGTCTATATGCCAACACACATGCGACTCGCCATTGCCACAGCGGTTATGATGGCAGTTGGTAGCATAATCGCTCACTTCATTGCTTACCCAGCACCCAGCCAAAGCGGCATGCTGCTGTGTATCATATTCTTAGCTGTAGGTTTTGGCATTCAAGCATGGCAGGGGAAGAAAAAACAATCCTTCGACATCATGGCAACATTGAAAGAAATCAGCATGATGCCCATTTTATTGTGCTATGAACTATTGACTGCCACCAACCTGCTATCACAAGTTGGGATCGGCGGCGCCAAGAAAGCCACAAAGAAAGCAGCTGATAAACCAGCCGCTGATGCAGGTAAAAAAGATTAAATCAGTGCTTGTAACAATGACAAGTCTTGCTGCATAACACGTTTGGGCACCAATCGGTGCCCAACTTTCAATTCTGCCACACCCAAAAAAATATCTGCCTCTGCAAAAACTGCAACAGATACATCCAAAGGCACATCAAAAGCCGCAACCACATGCTGACCATGTAAAAAACGCTTTGCATCTGAATGTGATAAAACACAACGGGGTAATGTTGAAACAGCCGTACATGTTGGCAATACCAATCGATCCAACCATGCTCTTTTACCAGTATTTACACAGTGACGACACGCATCCAATCCTATGGTTGCTGCCAAGCCGAATTGCCCTGAACGCGTGCGCTGTAATTGTGTCACTGTTGCACCACATCCTATTTTACGACCAATATCTTCAACCAAGCTACGAATATAAGTTCCTTTTGAGCAATGTACATCTAAAATAATCTCATTATTCTGCCTCCCAACCAAGTGAAGCGCATGAATGGTAATTGCACGTGGCTGGCGCTCAATTTCTTTGCCTTGCCGAGCTAACTTGTATAATGGCTGGCCTTTATGCTTCAAAGCAGAATACATTGGGGGCACCTGCATACTATCACCCAAAAACGAATGACAGATGGACTCCAAATCTGCAAGAGAACAATCAGGCACTGGCGATTCAGAAACAACATCACCTTCAGCATCACCCGTTGTCGTGGTTCGACCCAGGCATGCTGTGACACGATAATGCTTCTCAGCCGACAGCCCATAGTGTGAGAATTTTGTTGCTTGACCAAAATAAATGGGCAATACACCACTGGCTAATGGATCTAAACAACCACCATGTCCGGCCTTCTTTGCTCGGAATAGGCGCTTACAAATTTGTACGGCAATATTTGAAGAAACCCCTACAGGCTTATCCAAGAGAAAAAGCCCTGTTAGATCTCGTCTTTGTGACTGTTGGCGCATGAGAGTCCCACTGATGGTCGATTACCTGCAGCTTACACGATAGCTTCTTGCTCTTGCAACAGGGCTGTCATTTTAGCACCATGTGCAATACTGCTGTCATATGCAAAGTGTAGCACTGGCACGAATCTTAACTCAGTCTGTACACTCAGCTGCTTGCGCAAATATGACCGCGCTGATTCTAACGCCTTACTGGCCTCTGCCGGGCAATGCGCTGGATCAATCAAGGTGAAATAAACCTTCGCTGTGCGCATGTCTAAAGTCATTTGTACTTCTGTAATGCTCAATGATCGCAACCTTGGGTCTGATAACGAACGCTGAATGATCTTCACCAAATGACGATAAATCACCGATGCTAATTGGTTCACTCTTTTTCTAGATGCCATATTACTCCCCTTCCTATACTTCTCACCCCAACACTAAAGTTGTGGCCTAACCTCAACAACCTCATATACTTCGATCTGATCACCAACCTGCACATCATTATAGTTCTTCACACCGATACCACATTCAGTACCACTTTTCACTTCATTAACATCATCTTTATGACGTCGCAGAGACTCTAAAGCACCTTCGTAAATCACCACATTTTGTCGCAATACACGGATTGGGTTCTTCGATTTCACCGCACCTTCTTCTACCAGGCAACCAGCAATTGCACCCAACTTTGAAGACCTGAAGACTTCGCGTACTTTTGCAATACCAACAATCTTCTCTTCAAATGTCGGTGCCAATAACCCAGTCATCGCTGCCCTAATAGCATCTATTAAGTCATAAATCACGCTATAGTAACGCAAATCAATACCTTCACGCTGCGCCATTTGACGAGATGTCGCATCCGCACGCACATTAAAACCAATCATGACAGCTGATGAAGCCATGGCAAGGTTAGCATCTGACTCTGTGAGCGCACCCACACCACTGGAAACAATACTCACTCGCACTGCGTCGGTTGTGAGCTTCTCCAATGCAGAAACAATCGCTTCTAGCGATCCAAGCACATCTGCTTTCAAGACAACATTCAAACAAACCTGCTCATCTTTACCAAACTGATCTTTGATGCGCTCCATTTTCATGGTTCGCTGCCTAGCCATTCGGTCTTCGCGTTGACGAGTTTGTCGAAATGAAGCCATTTCTCGTGCTTTACGTTCATCAGCAACACAGAATACTTCGTCACCAACAGCTGGCACACCTGAAAGGCCTAAAACCTCTACCGGAATAGACGGTCCAGCATCTTGACATTGCTGTCCATGATCACCAATCATGGCACGCACACGACCAAACTGAGTGCCTGCCAACAAAATATCACCTTTAGTAACAGTACCGGCTGTGACCAAAACTGTTGCAACTGGGCCCCTACCACGATCTAATCTCGATTCGATAACGCGCCCACGTCCTGGACCCGTCAGCTTTGCTTTCAGCTCTAAAACTTCAGATTGCAATAGCACAGAGTCTAGTAGGTCATCGATGCCTTGGCCGGTTTTTGCAGAAATAGGTTGGAAAATTGTATCGCCGCCCCAATCTTCTGAAACCACTTCATGCTGCGCGAGCTCACTTCGCACACGCTCTAAATCAATTTCGGGCTTATCAATCTTGTTAATAGCAACCACGATCGGCACCTCAGCAGCACGAGCATGCTGAATGGCTTCGACTGTTTGTGGTTTGACACCATCATCTGCAGCAACAACTAAAATAACAATATCTGTCACCTGGGTTCCACGTGCACGCATAGCAGTAAAAGCTTCATGACCCGGTGTGTCTAGAAAAGTAATCGAACCGCGCTCCATTGAAACATGGTAGGCACCAATATGCTGCGTGATACCACCAGCCTCACCACTGGTTACCTTACTTGTACGAATGGTATCTAACAATGAGGTCTTACCATGATCAACATGCCCCATGATCGTTACTACAGGTGCACGCTTAACAGTTTCACCCGCTATGGCATTAAACTCATCCAAGAAAGCAATCTCACGCGCATTTTCATGCACAATCTTAGCTTTATGTCCCATCTCTTCCACAACAATAGCAGCGGTCTCTTGATCAACTGATTGGTTAATGGTCATCATCATGCCCATGCCCATCATGGCTTTAATCACTTCAACACCCTTCACAGACATTTTCTGTGCTAAGTCAGCAATAGTGATCGCACCTGGCGCTAACATGACCTCACGCACGATAGGTTGTGTGGGCTTGGCAAACTCTTGCTCTAGTGTTGATGGCACCTCTCGAAGTGGCTTCTTGCGCTTCTTCTTTGAGCGAGATGATCTGTCGTGGTAGCCTTGGTCTCGCTTGGCCATTCCTTCAAACTTACGATCTTTTTTGCTGAACGTCTTTTTGCTCGTGGTTGGTGCTGTTTTTTCTACAGCTACAGTATTCGCTTGCGCTGGTGTCTGCACAGGCGCAGTGACTGCTGCTTGCGGCTCAACAGGCTCAACGTTAAGCTCAGCCTCAGCACTCACAACCTTTGCATGCATATCAATAGGCACACCCACCTGTGCAATAGGCTGCTTATTCTGCACGCTGTTTTGAGCAGTGGGATTATCTTCTTCTGCACTGACGCGTCGCTTAACTAACACACCATCTTCTTCACGCATCACCGTGCGCGCACGTGCTTGCTTACTATCCATGGAGGACTTACCGCCCTTGCCAAAACGCTTAGCCATATGCTCACGCAAACGCAACTTATCTTTAATTGAAATCTCATCATCTGGAGATGATTTATTAATTCCAGCGTCACGTAAACGGCTCAATAATACATCCGCTTCCATGTTAAGCTGCTTAGCATAATTTTTAATACTGACACCTGCCGCCATAGTCAAACCCTCTCGTTATTTTCCATTTCTGTTATTGCTCAGCTTCAGTTGTTTCTTCAAACCAATGTGCTCGAGCCACCATAATCAGTGCCGCCGCATCAGCCTCACTGATTTCGATAACATCACATAGTTCACCAACAGAACAGTCAGCTAAATCATCACGTGTTTTAATATCGGCTTTTACTAGCTGCGCAGCATATTCTGCATTCATGCCTTCAAGCTGTAGCAACGCTTCTTCAACATCATCTTGATCAAACATGGCATCATTCGCCATTTCCTGACTCAACAAATGATCACTGGCCTGCATCTGTATCTCTTCTGCTTTAGCTTGATCAATACCAGGAATTTTCATCAAAGACTCTTCTTCAGCGTAAGCCAGCTCTTCGATAGTAGCATAGCCCTCTCGCAACAAAGCACTTGCCAAATCCGCACTAAGACCCAAGGAAGATTCAAACTCAGCACGCACCTGAGTCGTTTCAGCCTCACTTTTTTCCTTCAACGCCTCTTCCGACATGACGTTGATGGTCCACTGACAAAGCTCACTGGCTAAACGTACGTTCTGCCCACCCCGACCAATGGCTTGCGATAACTCAGACTGCTGCACACCCACATCCATTGCTTGTGTTTCTTCATCCACAACAATAGAAGCAACTTCAGCTGGAGACAAGGCATTCATGGCTAGTTTCGCAGGATTGTCATCCCATAAGATGATGTCAATCCGCTCTCCATTGAGCTCATTTGAAACTGCCTGTACACGTGAGCCTCGCATACCCACACAAGCACCAATAGGATCAACACGACCATCATTTGTTTTCACAGCAATTTTTGCTCGTGACCCTGGGTCACGCGACGCCGCTTGTATCGTAATCACTTCCTCTGCGATTTCAGGCACTTCAACTTTAAACAGCTCTATCAATAACTCAGGCTTGGTACGGCTCACCATCAATTGTGGCCCCCGACGCTGATCAGCAACCTCGAACAAAACGACACGCACTCGATCATTCTGACGAAAGGTTTCACGTGAGATTAAGTGCTCTCGGGGTAAAAAAGCCTCAGCGCGTTCGGCACCTGATAACTCAACAATATAACCACTTTGTAAACGACGCTTCACCGTGCAGTGCAACATCTTACCCAAATCATTATGATAGAGGTCAGCAATTTTTTGGCGCTCCGCTTCACGTACTTTCTGCAAAATAATCTGCTTTGCTTGCTGTGCGGCAATGCGACCCAGCGAGGGAGATTCAATTTGCTCACGAACAATACAGCCCAACTCCATATCTTCGCTCACCTGGCAAGCCTCGGTCAGGGATATCTCTTTCATTGGATCTTCGACGGCATCATCTGCTACAACCATCCAGGAGCGGTAAGTGTCATACAACCCTGTTTGCCTATCTATCACAACCTCAATCCAGACACCATCTTCAGCATCTGTCTCGTATTGCTTACCCGCAATCACTGCAATGGCCGCCTCAATAGCTGAATAAACGATGTCTTCTTCTAAGCCACGCTCATTACATAATGACTGCACAAAAATATTAATACCTGTACTCATGCTGATTGCCCCCTTTCTAGATCAACAACGCGATTTGCTTTCTCAATATCTGCGTATTCCATACGAACCTGTGACGTATCGTCTAGTTGCAACACAATTACTGTGCCCTCAACTGCAAGCAAGGATGCCTTAAAACGACGACGACCAGACTCGTCCGGGAATCGCAACAATAAATTAACTTGATGACCCACTGACTGCTCGTAATGTGGCAGAGTAAACAAGAGCCGATTAATACCCGGCGATGAAACCTCTAGCTGGAAACGGGTTTGTACAGCGTCTAAAACGTCTATAAGTGTAGCCAATTCCCGGCTCACCTCAGCACACTGATCAATATTAATCCCACCGCTACAGTCTACATAGATGCGCAAAGTTCGGCTTGAGCCAGCAGACACCCACTCACAGCCAACCCACTCGTAACCGAGCTCAGCAACCTTATCAGACAGTGTCTGCTCAAGCTGTTCGTGCTGCATAACATCACCTTCTCATACAATAGACAACAAAAAAGGGCTAAAAGCCCTTTCTAGTCACGCTCACCAGCACGTTGCCAGTCAGCTTTCAAATTGGTAGCGGGGGCAGGATTTGAACCTACGACCTTCGGGTTATGAGCCCGACGAGCTGCCAGACTGCTCCACCCCGCATCACTGGTTACGTCAACATACCAAATTTGCAAACCCCCTGCAAGCCCTATTTGTGTTTTTTTTGATTATTTTTTTGAAGCTGGTGCTAGCAGTTTCATACCAGTAGTGACCTACAAAACAACAAGCTGCAAGCACTAATGCGTTGATTTAACTGTCAAAAGCATAGTAATTGACAAATATTAGATCAACCCAAACGATTGTTGAGCCCAGGTAAATAATGCGTTTGGAAAAATTCCCATCATCAGGACCAACAAACCATTGGCATAAACAGCAATCAAACTGTCACAATGCAAGGCAACAGTATACTGCTCTTCAACGGAGTCAAAGTACATGCGCTGAATGACGCGCAGATAGTAATAAACCCCAATAACCGAGAAGATCAAGGCAACAATAGCCAACCACGCATAGTGAGCAACAAACAGGGCCTCCAACACATGCACTTTAGCAATAAAGCCCAGCAGCGGAGGTACACCAGCCATTGAAAACAGCGACAATAACATGACAAGGGCCAGTCCTGGGTGACGCGAACTGAGTCCCTTGAAGTCATCTAAAGTTTCAAATCGTTTGTCACCTTGGTTCAGCAGTATGATTACACCAAAGGCAGCCGTTGTCATCACAGCATAACCGACAACATAAAATAATGATGCAGCATATCCTGCTGCAGAACCCGAAATGAAGCCCAATAACATATAACCCATGTGCGAAATAGACGAGTACGCAAGCATACGCTTAATATTCGTTTGCATGATGGCTGCAAAGTTACCGACCAACATCGACAACAACGATATTGCTGTGAGCACCCATTGCCAATCCACAACCAGTGCTGGTAGTGCTTGCGTCAGTAAACGAATCATCATTGCAAAAGCTGCAACTTTAGGTGCAGCAGCCAAGTATAAGGTAGTTGAAGTGGGTGCACCTTCATAAACATCAGGAATCCACATTTGAAATGGTACCGTACCCAACTTAAATGCCAGCGCAGAAACAATCAATACAACGCCAAAAACACTCATCATCGATGGTGGGTTCGTCGTCAACGCTGTCGCAACACCAGCAATTGACATTGACTGAGTGGCACCAAAAATGAAGGAATAACCGTATAACAGCAGTCCAGAAGCAACAGCACTCATCACAAATAATTTCAGTGACGACTCGATTGCCAGCGCCTTCGAACGCTGCAACGCAACCAATGCATAGGTAGGCAAGGCAAAGAGCTCTAGGCCGAGGTATAATGTCAGTAAATGGTTTGCGGATACCATCACCATCATACCCAGCGTTGATAACAGCACCAACACATAGAACTCGCCGCTCGGTAATTGACGTGAAGCATTATACTGACGTGAGTACACTAACGTGAAAAAGACAACAATGGCTATGACAACCTTAAGCAGTAATGCCATTTTATCCAATACAAACATGCCATAAAAGGAAACTGACTTGAGCCCCATGTCAAAACCCTGGAATACGCGATACAATGCCACTACCGTCATTAACAATGCAATTTGGGATAGAAAGTACGGCACACTTCCAGGCTTACGTGAGAATGCCGAATACAACAGAATAATGCATGTTAAGACGAACAAGAGACATTCAGGCGATGCAGGAACCAAATTGAGTAAATGGGAATTGTACATAGTCAGTGATCCTATGGTGAACGATGAACTTAAGGCAATCGAGATTGCAAGCTTAAATCTAATAAATGGCTAATGGTTGGCTGAATCATATGCAGCAACAGCTGTGGGTAGATACCCAAAGCCAACACCATGATAGCCAATAAACAAAAAATGAAACGTTCCATACCACCGATATCTTTGAGTCCCTGCACAGCAGAGCTCACAACAGGTGCATAAAAGACTTTCTTAACCATAAGCAATGTATATGCTGCACCGATAACCAGCGACAACGCAGCGAGCAAAGTTGCCCAAAAGCTGGATTTAAATGCGCTGAGAATCACCATGAACTCACCCACAAAACCGGATGTGCCAGGCAATCCAACATTCGAGAAAGCAAATAAAATAAAGAAGGCTGAAAAAACTGGCATAACCGAGGCAACACCACCAAAGTCAGCAATTTTACGTGTATGCATTTGCAAATAAACCATACCAAAACCAAGGAATAAGCCGCCTGAACTAAAAGCATGCGATATCATTTGCACAATCGCACCCTCCAAACTCAAGTGTGCATCAGCAACACTACCGGTTCGGCCGATAATAACGTAAAGCAAGAAGCAACCCAAAGTCACAAAGCCCATATGTGCAACAGAAGAGTATGCAATCAGTTTCTTCATATCAGTCTGGCTAAGTGCAACAATCCCAATATAAACAATTGCAAATAAGGACAGCGCAATCATGAGCCAATCCAGTGCACGACAAGCGTCAGGCACTATTGGCAAACTAAAACGCAAGAAACCATACCCACCTAACTTCAACATCAACGCTGCCAGTATGACTGAACCGCCAGTCGGTGCTTCCGTATGAGCATCCGGCAACCATGTGTGAAATGGCCACATTGGAATCTTAATCGCAAACGCTAAGAAGAAAGCAACAAACAAGCATATTTGCGTCGCCATTGGAATTTTAAGCTGATAGAAATTTAAAATCTCAAAAGAGTTAGCCTGCATTGCCAAGTAAACCAAGGCTGCCAGCATCAATGCCGAACCAAAGAATGTATAGATGAAAAACTTCATGGCAGCATAGGCACGGTTTGCCATACCCCAAATTCCGATACTCAAGTACATCGGTATCAGCATCGCCTCCCAGAAGAAGTAAAACAGCATGGCATCTAATGCTGCGAACACACCGACCACAGCAGCCTGCATCAACAAAAAGATTGCTAAATACTGCCCGACCTTGTCATTGACCATGGTAAAGGACGCTAAAACAATGACCAGCGTGGTGAATGAGGTTAGCACAATCAGTGGTAATGATAGCCCATCAACACCCAAATGATAGTGAATATTCAATGTTGGGATCCAAGCGACATTCTCAACAAATTGCATCGCGGCAGTGCTGGTATCAAACAGGATGTACATTAAAACACTGATCACAAAGCAAATGATCGCAACAATCAATGCTAAGTAACGCGACTCTGAGGCGCGCATTTTGCCAGCAAAGCCGCCAATGGGTATTGCCATCAACATCGGCAACCAAATTAATATACTCAATAATGGATAATGCATCATATTGTCTCTCTCGCTATATGATTATCAAGGATAATGTGAATAAAACCACACCAATGAGCATGGACAAAACATAGTGGTACAGATATCCACTTTGAAGGCCTTTAATCATAGTGGCTAGCTTCACAATGCGATTAGCTGTTCCGTGCACCATTGCACCATCAACCATTTTCAAATCTGTGACTTCATAGAAGAACTGACTGAGGCAGCGATAGCTGCGTAAAATGACACGCTCATTAAATATGTCGATTCCGTAACCTTTCTGCAGCATGATACGAACCCACGGCAAACGGTGTGCAAAAAAGTCAGCCATTTTAGGCACAAACAACACCTGAATAGCTGCTAAAATTAATCCCGCAAGTGCCAACCAAAAAACCAAATGTGCCGGTGCAGATAACATCATAGCAACCACACCATGAAACTCCTCTGCCAACTGTGACATCACACCTGCCTTTGGCATCACGATAGCACCCTGCAAGAACCCGCCCTGTGCATACAAAAAGTGATGAATTGTTAGCCCACCCAATACCACTGAAAACACAGCCAAAATAACCAGCGGCAAACGCATACTCCAAGGGGTTTCATGTGGCGTGTGATCTCCACCCTGCCAACGTGGTTGACCATGGAACGTCATGAATAAGGCACGAAAGGTATAAAAGCTTGTGACAAATCCGCCAATCACCAGCGCCCAATACGCATAGGTTGCACCAGGTAACTGTGACAGCTGAACCGCTTCAATGATGGTATCTTTTGAGAAAAAGCCACTGAACGGTGGTAATGCAGCCAACGAGAGAGAACCAATAAGGAATGTTGCATACGTCCATGGTAAGCGCTTGGCCAAGCCGCCCATTTTACGCATATCTTGTTCGTGGTGCATGGCGATGATCACTGAACCCGCAGCTAAAAATAGCAGTGACTTAAAGAATGCGTGCATTGCCAGGTGGAAAATACTCGCAGAATAAGCAGCAACACCATTAGCAGCCATCATGTAACCCAGTTGTGACATGGTTGAGTAAGCCACAACCCGCTTAATATCATTCTCAACAAAAGCAAGTAAGCCCAAGAATAATGCACCTGTCGCACCAAAGACTAAGACAACAGACAGCGCAGTTGGTGAGAGCGCAAATAATGGAGACATCCTTGCAACCAAGTACACACCAGCCGTTACCATGGTTGCTGCATGGATCAATGCTGAAATGGGTGTTGGGCCTTCCATCGATTCAGGCAACCATATATGCAACGGCACTTGCGCTGATTTACCCATAGCACCAACAAATAACAAAATACCAATCAGTGTCAACACTGAAGCAGATGTGCCAGGGAACAAGGCGATGTGTGCTCCAACTAAAGCAGGTGCTTTTGCAAATACGGCAGCATAGTCTAAAGTACCGCAGTACTCCAGAATGGCAGCCAATGCCAGTATGAACCCAAAATCACCAACACGGTTGGTTAGGAACGCCTTCAGCGATCCAGCAGCAGCTGTTGGCTTGTGGAACCAGAAACCAATAAGCAGGTAAGAGACCAAACCCACTCCTTCCCAGCCAAAAAATAACAGCAGGAAGTTATCCGCCGCTACCAATGAGAGCATGGCAAAGGTAAACAGCGATACATAACTGAAAAAACGGTTGTACCCTGCATCATCACGCATATATCCCATACTGTATATGTGTACCAATAATGAAACTGATGTGACCACCAACATCATAATGGTTGACAAGGAATCAATTAGAAAACCGATGTTAAAAGTATATGAACCACTGACAGCCCAGGTGAATAAGGTGCCGTGCCACTTCATTCCATGCAGTAATACTAAGTCCGCCAACCACAATGTCGCCATGAAGGCCAGCAATACAAGTGAAATTGTGAAAGCATGCACAAATCTTTTGGGCAAACAACGGCATGCTAAACCAGCCACAGCTGCACCGAGTAAAGGTGCTAATGTGATGAATAATGCTAAATCTCTGATTAACATTCGACTATCCCCTTAACTCACTCATATCATCAACATTGATGCTTTGACGTTTTTGGTAAAAAAGCACCAACACTGCAAGACCGATTGCCGACTCTGCCGCAGCAACAGCCAAAATGAAAAACACCATCAGCTCACCAACCTGATTGTGCATGAACTGTGCAAATGCAACAAAATTGATGTTGACAGCCAATAGCATAAGCTCAATGCACATCAATAGCACAATGATATTTTTACGGTTCATAACAACGCCTATTAAGCTGATACCAAAAATAATTGCCGAGAGAACGAGATACATTGTCAATGAAATCATTTTTTCTTTCCTCCCATATCAACAATATGCAACCTATTCTCTTTGGTTGCCTGTAGCTGATCTTTAACACGTTGCGATTGCGTTCCAGGCCGGCGCCCTTTGAACACCAAACCAATTGCAGCAATCATTGCCACTAACAAAATCACCGCAGTGATCTGAAATGGATAAACGTATTTGGTATACAGTAGGCTTCCCATTGCTGCCGTATTTGAATGTCCAGCAGGAAATGTTGGTAGTGATGCATACTTAGCAAGTGACGGCGACTGATGCAATACCGTCATGACAGCTGCTACAAAAGCAAGTAGCAACAAAATAGCCAAAGGCAAATAGCGCACAAACTTCTCAGAAGCCATTTGTTTATCTATTTTCATCATCATGACCACGAAGAGGAATAAAGTCATGACAGCGCCCACATAAACGAATATCAGCACCAACGAAAGAAATTCTGCCTGCAGCAAAAGCCACAGAATCGCCGTCAATACAAAACAAAAAACCAGTGACAGAATCGATCTGACAGGGTTTTTCATACACACCACCATCAGTGCAGAGGACACCAATGCCGCTGACACGATGTAAAAAACTATTGCCGAAACAGGTAATGTCATTTCATTCACCTCAACTATGCGTCTTGAGCCATGACGTCTTGTGCTCGATGTGCAGCAATACGCTGCTCATACATATCACCAATCATCAGTAACTTTTCCTTTGTGAAGATGTTATCTCCACGGCCATCAATTGTATAATGCATTTCATCTGTAAGCACAATGGAGTCCACTGGACACGCCTCCTCACAGAGGCCGCAATTAATACACTTAAATACATCAACATCATACCGCGTTGTGCGTCGAGAACCATCTGCCGCAACAGCTGACTCGATTGTTATCGCACATGCTGGGCAAGCAGCCTCGCACAGCTTACATGCAATACAACGCTCATCACCATTTGGATAACGACGTAACGCAAGCATACCTCTAAAACGATTTGAGCGTGGTGCCTGCTCTTCTGGGTACTGCACAGTAATGTTGCCACCCTTGAAATAACCAAAAGTAACACCTAAGCCTTTCAGCAACTCCCACAAGGAAAGTCGCTTGATCCAATGCTTAACATGAGACATGACTGTCATGAAGAATTCTCCTTACACACCAACGCTATAACCAGCCAAACTGTACTGCTAAAGCAACAACAACCAACCAAACCAAAGTCGTCGGAATTAAAAATTTCCAGCCGAGTTGCATGATCTGGTCGTATCGATAGCGAGGGAACGTGGCTCGCATCCAAAAATATAAGAAAATAAACAATGCCATCTTCGAAACCAGCCAGAATACTGCAGGCACCCAAGCAAACCAATGCTCGACCACAGGAATACCAGCAAATGGTGACATCCATCCACCTAAAAACATCAGAGAAGCGAGCGCCGATATCAAAATCATGTTGGCGTACTCAGCCAAGAAAAAGATGCCAAACATGATACCTGAATATTCAACGTGGAATCCCGCAACGATTTCCGACTCACCTTCAGCGATGTCAAACGGTGCACGGTTAGTTTCCGCAACAGCTGAGATCCAGTAAACCACGAATAGCGGAAACAGTGGAATAAAGTACCAGTGCCAAATACCACCTGACTGATGCAGCACAATTGTACGCAAATTCAATGATCCAGCAGCCAATAGAACACCAACAAAGGCAAAACCCATGGCAATTTCATAGGACACCACCTGAGCAACTGAACGCATTGCACCCAGAAAAGCGTATTTTGAGTTGGATGCCCAACCGGCTATTACCATCCCATACACACCCAGCGAAGTCAGCGCCAAAATCACCAAAATACTGGCATCCACGTTCGCCAGCACCCAGTCCTTCGTAAATGGAATCACTGACCATGCCGCAAATGCAGGGGCCAGCGCCAAAACGGGAGCCAGTATAAACAAGTACTTGCTTGACTGGGTCGGAATAATTAACTCTTTGGTCAACAGCTTGATAATATCACATAGCGGCTGTAACGCACCGCTGATACCACGTCGGTTTGGCCCAATACGAACTTGCATAAAACTGATGATTTTACGTTCAAGCAGTGTTAGTAAGGCGACACATACGATGACTGGCAACAAAACACAGACAATTTTAAAGGTAATCCAAAGCAATTG
>JBDOIU010000007.1:0-84049 GCA_047404195.1 Coxiellaceae bacterium | reverse complement strand
CGCTGCACTGCGTCATTTTGGTTTCTCGATGGAAATTATTTACCCGTGAGATCCACAAAACACCATCAATGCCCTTCAAGACAGCAGAGAACAAGTGTGAAGATCAATGACTTAGCGATAAAGAAGCTCGTCACAAGAAACGATTCCGCTTTTATCGTTTCCCTTTATTAGCTCAAACAGTGCATCCATAATACAAAAAATTCTAAGTGTATCAGGTGTGAACTCATCGAATAGAGCACGCTTACCAAGCAATGACTGCTCTTCATCTTCGAAGCTGACACCAATACCATAACCAAAGCAAAGCGACGCAACTTGATCAGCACTTTTTGCCAGCCCAGGCAGTAAACCAGTTACTGAAAACAGCTCTTCCAGCGAAATTTGCCGCCCCTTGAGAGTAAAGTACTTACCTAAAGAACGGGTAATTGAAATTAATTTTTTTTCCAAAACTGCCATAACTAATGATCCCACCACGCAACAGCTGATTTATGTGAGCCTCCGAGAAAACCACGCACCACACGACCGAATATTTCCATCGAGAAACCAAAATGACGCAGTGCAGCGAAAAACAGACTCACAACCAACGCAGTACAAAATGTCCATAGTTGGATATGAACAAAGAAAAGAAACATCGGAAATGCACTTTTTCCATCCAGTATGAAAAATTTGACCTCTCTAGCAGAGTCTCGCCAATGCGCATGGGTAATCTGTACGGCCATTATGTGCCTCCGCTGGCTGGGTGTTAAACATACTTTAAAGCGAGTTGGGAACAAGCAAAGTATTCTCAACACTATTATAACACAATATGGTCACGCTATCAGACTTTAATCGCTCAGCTATATCCATTACAAGCAAATCAGAGTATAATCATATCAAACATTCGCACGCAGACAAAATCACTGCTAAACTTAAATGACAAATGTGTCGCCAAAGGAGTCTCTAACATGTTGGCAAAATATCTATCACGACTGGCGTTGCTCGCCGTCATTGGTCTTTGTGGCTGCTCTAGCAGTGGCTCTCAAAAACATGTTGCCTTAACGTTAAAGTACATTACCACTGACAGCGCACCACAGCAAAACGTCAGCCGGTATACTGAATCAGCCCTGACTGAAGCAGCCACATCAGCGAATGCAACATTGCAAGAGATTTCTGCCTTGAGTATCAGCAAGCATCGAAATAAACCCATGCCAGCATTACCAAATGCAGACAAATT
The DNA here is from genome assembly GCA_047404195.1 of Coxiellaceae bacterium. GTDB lineage: Bacteria > Pseudomonadota > Gammaproteobacteria > JAJRRL01 > JAJRRL01 > JAJRRL01. The sequence continues at coordinate 82,839 of JBDOIU010000007.1, read as the reverse complement.
ACACCTAGCAACGCGCGCATCGGTTAATTGGACAGGCCCAGCAACGACGTTGCTGAGAACATTGGCCAAAGCTGGACACTATAAAATATCATTCGTGGGCCGCAAACCAAGCATACCTATGCTTGTTACACTGCGTGAAAATGATAAAACCCTAGCCAGCTTGATCAGAAATGTTCAATATCAACTTGCGAAAAAAGCTACAATTGCTATTTACCCCAGACGCAAGATCATTGAAGTCAGATTTCACAACATGTAAAGAGTACGGAGCGTAATGCGTATGAAACTATTGAGCACTCTCTCAATCACCCTACTCTGCACAGCCATATTGACCGGCTGCAACACTCGGCACCACCTAGTTGCCAATGTTGGGTATATTGAAAAGACTTCCACGGCGCTTAAGCAAAAAGTGTCTGAAATGCGCTACAAAGCCCTAACAGATAAAGCATCTCAACTCGGAGCCAGAGGCGCACTCGCCTGGCGCTCGGTACAAATCAATCAGGTTTTGAAAGATAATAGTGACAAGCTAGATGCCATTTTCAACTTCAATGCACTACTCCTTGAGCACAACGTTTTACCACCGGTCATTTCACAAGCCTCAAATGAAGTGAACTTAACCAGCGGGCAGAGCATTCAATTTTCGGATAAGGTCTACAGATTGTTACAGCCTGCACATTTTGTAACCGCTCCCCCAACATGGCACAGCTACCTCACCATGAACTACCACAAACCGAAAGCACCAGATAGCAGCTTACTGCCAACCACCAAAGATGAAGTCAAAGTATGGAATACAGCCCTGAAAAAAGGCTGGGCAGCCGGTCTTGAGCAAGCCAACACAATTTTTGCAGCCAACATTGCTCGACTCAACCGCGATTTTGAAGGCATGCTGCTCTACAAAAAGCTGAAGAGCCAATCCATGGTTAACAAGCCTATTGTTGCGACGAGCAACCTTGGCGTAACAGGCGACCAACACCAGCTGCGACTGAATGAAACCGTGCTGCGCATCACTCGAAATGTTGGCTTGATGCCTAACAGCCACCGCTGGCAACCAGTCCTCACTCACGTCACCAAAGATACACGGCACTAATGGCTACGACTGAACTCACCCCCATCACCATGCCTAACGAACCACACCGGTTTGAGGGCAGACATATTGACGAGCTACTGGTTTTTGGATTTCAAAGTAACGCATCTGATATCACCATACAATCTGGCGAAAGAGTGATGCTTGAAGTGAGTGGTCGCCTGCATAAGTGCACCAAAAGAGAACTCACCACAGCTGAAGTGTCAGACTTACTCAACCACCTTTACGGGCCCAATGGTACAACACAACTACTTCGTGGTGAAGATTTAGACACACAACATGAAGTCAAACCAACAAGAAACGAGCGATTCCGCTTCCGTATTAATGCCACTGCCTGCGCGGTCAAGGGTCATGGCGCTATACAAATTACTGCACGAACCATACCAACGACACCACCACTACTCGCAGATTTAGACCTACCAAGCAGTATCGTTGAAGCGGCTGCTCCAAGAGATGGTGTCGTCTACGTGACTGGTGCGACTGGCTCAGGTAAAAGTACTCTTTTAGCGGCTATGATACGTAATCTAGCAGAACAAGAAGACAGTCATCGCAAGATCTTAACCTACGAAGCGCCCATTGAATTTGTATACGACACACTCGACACACCTACCTCCATTATCAGCCAATCTGAAATACCTGCACACCTCCCCAGCTTTGCCGCAGGCGTAAGAAACGCTCTGCGACGCAAACCACATGGCATCTTAGTGGGTGAATCACGAGACGCTGAAACAATCACAGCCGTCATCGAGGCAGCACTAACTGGTCATCCTGTTTACACAACACTGCATAGTAATGGTGTTTCGGAAACAATTCGCCGGCTGGTCGGTAGCTTTAGCCACGAAGATCGCAATGGTAAAACCATCGACATCATTGAAACAATGCGGCTGGTCATTTGGCAACAACTGGTTCCCTCGACTGATGGTGGACGCACACCATTACGCGAATATATGGTCTTCAATGAGAAAGTTCGAGATCAAATATTAGATTCAGATCTTGACAACATCACTGCTACTACGCGTGCCGCCCTACATGAATACGGGCAACCCATGCGGGTAGATATTGAAGAAAAATATAAAGCCGGTCTCATATCCGATCGATTACATAAAATATTAATCGCTCAACTACGATAAACTCAAGACAAAATTATCAGCTATAATAACTTCACTCCCATTCAACATCGAGGGCCCCACCATGAAAACATTGCTTATCACAGCTGCTGTTATCACAAGCATCAGTGGTGCTGCACTGGCACAGAGCAACATAAAAGCAATCACTGAAACTGCTAGCATCTGCTATCAGGTCAGTGATACAAAAACTGAATTTGACTGGCAACCGACCAGTAGCCCTGCTGTTGCTACTGACCGGGTATTTGTTTTTGATCCAAGCCAACATCACTGGTTTGCTTTTGAAAATGGCAAAATGGTTGCTGACGGCAAAGCGTCTGGCGGCGCACATTACTGTAAAGATGTTGGCCGGAGCTGTCGCACACCTGTAGGTAATTTTCGTGTGTATAGAATCGGAAATGCTGGTTGCCGCTCATCGCGCTACCCAAAACCAAATGGCGGCGCTCCAATGCCATATTGCGTATTTTTCAACGGCGCATACGCCATACATGGCTCACCTGACGTACCCAACCACCATGCAAGCCATGGCTGTATTCGGGTCAAAACTGCGGATGCACAATGGCTACACAAACACTTCTTGGTGCATGGCGTACAAATTATTGTCAAACCTTACGGTCAAAAAAAAGTCAGCCGAGGAAAGCGTAAACGCAGCAGCCGTACTTAAGCGTATGACTGCTTAATATCTGCCAGTGACTCTTCATCACGTAAGGTGAGCACCTCATAACCTGTCTCTGTGACAGCAATGGTGTGCTCCCACTGCGCAGATAGCGATCTATCTCGTGTAATCACAGTCCAATCATCATTCAATAATTTCACTTTTCGACGCCCAGCATTTAGCATTGGCTCGATCGTAAATGTCATCCCCGGCTCTATCATTAATCCCTGACCTGCCACACCATAGTGCAAGACTTGTAACTCAGGCTCATGAAAAACGCGGCCGATACCATGACCGCAGTATTCACGCACAACAGAAAAATGATGTTTTTTGGCATGTGCCTGAATAATGGCACCTATGTCACCCAAAAAGGCACCAGGACGCACACAATCAATCGCCATGTACATTGCTTCTTGCGTTACCCGCACCAAACGCTTAGCCAAACCAGTGCACTCACCGACAAAGTACATCTTGCTGGTATCACCATGAAAATCATCGTGTATGACAGTGACATCAATATTCACAATATCCCCTTGCTTCAGCTTACGCGGACCGGGTATGCCGTGACACACAACATGATTAATTGATGCACAGATTGACTTCGGGAAATCGTTATACCCCAGACAGGCTGGAATAGCTGACTGCTTTTCAACGATGTGCCGATGACAAATCTCGTCTAACTGCTCAGTTGTGACACCAGGCTGAACATGAGGCTCAATCATGGTCAAAACTTCAGCAGCCATACGCCCAGCTTCACGCATTTTTTGCAGATCTTCAGCAGATTTAAGACAAATAGACATACGAAACTCCCATGATAGAGTAGGTGGTAGTTTAATAACTTATTTGATAGTAAGCATGACAAAAGCCATTGTCCAGGAGAAGCCACGAGTGAGCACTTATTGGTCTATCGACCTAATGTTTGCGCAATATGCACATACGTGGTATAAAGTATCGGTGATTTGCGTTAGCAAGCACACTTTTTTAAACAATATCACACTGCTGCAACACGACTGGAGGGTCCCCTTAAGGGGTTCGAGTGGTGGCAACAGTGGAAGGCAGGTTTGCTAAGTGAACCCGCACCAACCCTCGGAGACAGCTATGGTCACTATGATAGATATGTTACAAGCAGGTGTACACATTGGACACCGCACAAATAAGCGCAACCCTAAAATGGATGATAATATTTTCTGCGCGCGAGATGGAATCCACATCATCAATTTGGAGAAAACTCTCCCGAAATTTCGCCATTTTCTCAAAGAAATTGAACGCGTTATCGAAAAGAAACGCGGCAAAGTATTGTTTGTAGGTACAAAGCACACTGCACGTGACATCATTGAAGAGCAATCCATTCGTTGTGGCATGCCCTACGCAACCAGCTGGCGCGGTGGCACACTCACAAACTACAAAACAACACGCAAATCCATCAAACGTTTAAAACAACTAGAAGAACATCTCGCAGACACCAAGTACTTACAAAAACTAACCAAAAAAGAAGTACTTACAATGACTCGCGAAAAAGATAAATTGGCTGTTAGTCTTGACGGTATCAAAAATATGGGTGGTTTACCTGATCTGATATTCGTGATTGACGTGAACAAAGAAAAGATTGCTGTCAGTGAGTCTAACCGACTGGGTATTCCTGTCGCGGGTATCGTTGATACAAATGCAAGCCCAGACAACCTGGATGTAGTCATTCCTGGAAATGATGATGCCATTCGCTCAATTGACCTGTATTGCAAAGCAGTGGCTGATGCGGTTATCCGAGCGCAAGGTCGCCTTGCACTGGCCAGCAAAAAGTCCGCACCAGCGAAAAAAAGCCCCTGAAGACAAAATTCAGACAAAAAAAGCTGTCACCAGTAAAACAGCCGATGCTGAAACTCCTGCTGTGGAATCCAATACTGACGCTGCAAGCACTGCAGAGAAAAAAGGTGTGAAAAAAGCTGTTGTCAAAAAAGCGGCCGTGAAAAAGACTGCAACAAAAAAAGCAGCAACTAAGAAAACCACAGTCAAGAAAACTGCGGCTAAGAAAACTGCAGCTAAGAAAACTGCAGCTAAGAAAACTGCAGCTAAGAAAACTGCAGCTAAGAAAACTGCAGACAAAGAATAGCTGCCAATACTATTTTGAGCGCCCTGGTTAACGCTGGGGCGCTACCAATTAATTAATTAGGAGAATACCATGCAAATCACTGCAAAACTTGTGAAAGAACTGAGAGATAAAACAGGCGTAGGCATGATGGAGTGCAAAAAAGCACTGAAAGCCACCGATGGTGACATCAGTGCTGCTATCGATTGGCTGAGAACCAACTCTAGCAATAAAGTCTCTAAAATGAATGCTAAGAAAACAGGTGAAGGCCTTGTACTTGTACGTAACAATGCAGAAAACGCACTCATTGTTGAAGTTAACTGTCAAACAGATTTCGTATCACGTGACGACAGTTTTATCGCGTTTGCAAATGCTGTTGCGGATACCGCATTATCATTGGCAACAGATGATATCGCCAAGATCATGGCAACACATCATGAAGCGCATGGTGACACACTGGATGCATGGCGCCAAATGCTGATTCAAAAAATTGGTGAGAATATGCAGTGCCGCCGCATTGTTCTGGAAAAAACACCCTATCAAGCTGGTGCGTATTGCCATAGAAACCGCATCGGTGCTCTCGTCATGCTTGATCAAGATAAACCTGAGCTAGCGCGCGATATCGCGCTACATGTTGCTGCTATCAATCCAGGTGCCATCACACCAGATGACATTCCTGCTGAGCTGATCGCCAAAGAAAAAGAAATTTTCTCTGCTCAAGCTGCTGAAAGTGGTAAGCCGGCTGAGATTATTGAAAAAATGGTACAAGGCCGCATTAAGAAGTTTCAAGCCGAAATCAGCATGGTCAGTCAAGACTTTGTAAAAGATCCAAGCAAAACAGTGGGTGAACTACTGAAAGAACACAATGCAACTGTCACTAAATTTGTGCGCCTTGAACTCGGTGAAGGTGTTGAAAAAGATACCAATGACTTTGCCGCTGAAGTCATGGCTCAGGTACAAGGACAATAATGAAATGAGTGCACACCCGCAAACATTACGGTACCAACGAGTTCTCCTAAAGCTGAGTGGAGAAGCCCTGCAATCTACGGCAGAGCACATAATCTGCCCGCAGCGCTTGCATCACTTTGCAAGCGAAATTAAAGCTGCCGTCAGTATTGGGGCTCAAATTGGTGTTGTCATTGGTGCGGGCAATATGATTCGTGGTCAGAGCAGCAAGCACCTACCCATTCAACGCACGACATGTGATACCATGGGTATGCTTGCTACATGCATCAATGCATTGGCATTGCGTGACGCACTGCGCGAGCTGGATTGCCCAGCCACATGTCAGTCAAGCATTGCGGAACCGAATATGCTACCAGCATTCAATCAAGACGATGCAGATCGCCTACTGAGTGAAGGCCAAGTGGTTATTTTTGCAGGTGGGACGGGTAATCCACTGTTCACAACCGACACGAATGGCAGCCTTCGCGCCATCCAAATACGTGCCGATATTCTACTCAAAGCAACGCAAGTTGGTGCCATCTATGATGATGACCCTAAAACCAACCCTGCAGCTAAAATTTTGCCACAAATCAGTTACCAATATGCAATACAGCATAACCTCAAGATCATGGATATCACTGCCTTCCATCAGTGCCAAGAACACCAGTTACCAATCAGAGTATTTGACGCCCTCGAGGAAGGCGCTCTTTGCGATATCCTGCACGGCCAAGTTATTGGCACACTGGTATGCCACCAAGGAGATGACAATGACAAATGAGCATCAAGACACCGAACAAGCCATGGCTAAATGCATTGCTGGCTTCGAAAAAGAACTCAGTAAGATTAGAGCTGGGCGTGCACACCCATCACTCATAGAGCACTTATTGGTTGAGTACTATGGCTCTAAAGTCCCTATCAGTCAGGTAGCGAGTGTCAATGCTGAAGATGCACGCACACTCAGCATCACGCCTTGGGAGAAGGACATGGTTAACGCCATCGAAAAAACAATCATGACTTCAGATTTAGGCCTGAATCCTGCCACTGCAGGCATGGTGATCAGACTACCAATACCAGCACTCACTGAAGAAAGACGGCGCTCACTGACAAAAGTTGTGCGCGATACGACTGAAAAAGCCAGGATTGCATTGCGTCAAGTGAGAAGAGATGCCATTAGCGAATACAAAAGCCTACTAAAGAGCAAAGAAATCTCAGAAGATGAATGTCATCAAGCCGAGCAGTCCATCCAAAAAATAACAGATGACAACATTAACCAGTTAGATGCTCTTTGTAAACAAAAAGAAGCAGACTTAATGTCGGTTTAAGGGATCACAATGCATATTGCGATCATACCCGACGGGAATGGACGCTGGGCGGAAAAACAAAACAAAGCACGCTATCATGGCCACCAACGTGGTGCTGATGTACTTGAAAGCATTATTCAACACGCCATTGCCCACCCTGATATAGACACACTGACTGTCTTTGCATTTAGCACTCAGAACAATGCTAGGCCAAAGCGAGAAGTGAACTTACTCATGCGCTTGTTTGATCAAAAGCTTCAAGAATTCATCAACATAGCAGATGAACACGCTGTCGACTTTCACTTTATTGGTGACCACAGCCTTTACTCCCAAAAAACACAACAGCTCATTGCAAAACTGGCATCAATTCAACATCACTCACCCAAACTCACTCTCAATATTGCAATACACTACAGTGGGCGCTGGGATATTACCCATGCAGTGAATCAATTGGTGCAAAAAAAACTGAAACAGCAAGACACATCACCGATTTCAGAAAGTGATGTTAGTCAAGCCCTGTCACTATCTCACGGCGCTGAGCCAGACCTACTCATCCGAACTGGCGGCGAGCATCGAATCAGTAACTTCTTACTTTGGCAATTTGCTTATACTGAGTTATACTTTCTGGATATGATGTGGCCCGATTTTAACACACAAACCTTCGATGACGCACTCGTTCACTTTACAAAATGCCAACGCCGCTTTGGTGTTTTACCGAAATAGGAGCTTAGCCATGCTGCTAAAAAGATTTCTAACTGCTATGATTTTGGTTGCTTTTCTCTATGCCGTATTATTCCTACTACCTCCTATCGCATGGTGGCTAACACTGACCTTAATCATTGCCCTTGCCTCCAGTGAATGGATACCCATGTGCCAAGAAAATGAAAAACATTGGCAATATATCTTCCTGATGTTTTTTCTGGTATGTGCCACATCCATGCTAACACATCTCAACCTACCGCTACAGGTCATCACTGGAGTCGGTGTCGGTGTCGCAATCTATGGCGTCATTGCAGTGTATCGTTTTGAAAAAAACAAACATCAACTCAGCGGTCTTAACCGACATTACAATCAACTTTTACTGTGTTTTCTGCTACTAGTGCCATTCATTGAGTCCCTGATTGCTCTACATGAAGCCAATGATCATACATGGCTCTTACTCATTACGCTATCCACTATTTGGGTCAATGACTCATGTGCGCTCTTCATGGGGCGAATATTCGGCAGAACACCTCTTTGTAAGGTCAGTCCAAATAAAACAGTCGAAGGTCTGGTAGGTGGTGTTATCATTGCGACAATATATGGCAGCATACTATTACATATGATATTCCCTGAAATTCCATATTATGATTGGGGCCTCATTGTCAGCATCAGTATGATGGCTGCTAACATAGGTGATTTACTAGTCAGCTTAATGAAACGTATAGCTGGCGTTAAAGATACAGGGACATTGCTACCTGGGCACGGCGGTCTTTTGGACCGAATAGACAGCTTATTAACTGGCTTACCCTGTTTTGTTTTTTTGCTGCTATTTTGGACGTAAATAACTTACCAGTGACGACTACCCATGCAGTGTAATAACCATTTCGGCACACGAAATCGTTCACGCAACAACTGATCGATTGAAAAGCCACCTGCACCGAAAAATATGAAACTGGCAATAAGCGCTGACCATAGAACAGGGTATTCCCAACCACCGCCTTTGCTGGCCCAAATAAAGCCAAGCTGAAAATGATGGCCCATTCCTGTTGCAACCATGAGGTACAATACAAACAAAAATGAGGCTAAACGCGTTATCAAACCACACCCGATTGCGAACGCTGCTGCAAATTCAATCAAGCCTGCTAACCACACAAATGCATCAGCATGCGGCACCCCAAGTTGAGAAAATGCAGCAATATCCACCTGGCGAATTGCTGCACCAGCAAAGAGCTTTTCACAAAAATGTGGTACTAAATCAAAACCAATAAACAAACGAATAAATAGTAGCTGCCACTCATAATGGCAACAGTGCCTATATTTGTTTGACACATCGAGCCTCATTTCCTGTAGATCCGAACGAGCAACTAAAATGAAATTGATACATTTCAGAATAATAACCAGCACATAACACCAGAATGAAACCGTCATATCCGCATAATATGCGAGACGCATTGCAATCAATACTGAGAATGTTGAAATCAAATAAATACCTGAAAAAAGCGACTGGCCAGTTAAAACTTTTGCCCACAAATACTGAAATAATAAAATCGCACTGACTAAAGCAAAAAAGTCGACAAAAAACAGCAACTGTATGTTTATTTTCAAGCCCATTGAGCTGTATATAAACTGAGATATTAACCCCAATACGGTTAATGCAAACACCATGATATTGATTTGCTTGTTGCCATGAAAGGAAACACACTTTAATCGATCATACTCACTGACCATAGGAAACTCCCGGAGAGAAAATTCATACCCATCTATTATAGACTCGACGCACCCCAAAATGCGAACGCTGGCACAGCGATTGAACCATTATGAGCTACTGACTTCACGTAACTGACGCCGCAACACCTTTCCAACCTCTGATTTCGGCAAGTTTTCTACCACTCTAATTGATTTGGGAATTTTATAGGCGGATAAGTGCTTTTGACAATACATCTGTACATCCTTTTTGGATGGGGCGCTGCCATTTGGTACAATCACAGCACAAACAGACTCACCTTGTTTTTCGCTGGGCAGACCAATCACTGCTGCTTCTGATATATTGGGCATTGAAACCAACACTTCTTCTATTTCATTTGGATAAACATTAAAACCAGAAACAATGATCATGTCTTTCTTTCGATCAATCAGCTTGACAAACCCCTGCTCGTCCATCCATGCAATATCACCCGTATGCAGCCAGCCATCTGATGTGAGTAATTGCTTTGTTGCTTCAGCATTACGCCAGTAGCCTGATGTGACCTGTGGCCCACGCACCATAAGTTCACCTGCTTTACCATTTGTGACAGGTAAGCCTTGCTTATCGGCAATGCATACTTCTGTATTTGGAATGGGTAAACCGACACACCCATTAAAATGATCGTTCATCACTGGATTCATACAAACAACCGGGGAAGCTTCAGTTAAACCATAACCCTCTAAAATAGGTAATCCTGTTACCTTTTTCCAAGCCTTAGCAACAGGCTGCTGCGTTGCCATACCACCTGATACGCAACATTTTAACCGCGAAAAATCACAGTATTGAAACTTAGGATGTGACAGTAATGCATTGTATAGTGTATTCACCCCCACCATGACTGTGATTGGCTCTTTATCTAGTATTTTAACCAATTGCTTAATATTACGTCCATCCATAACCAATACGGCATGCGATCCCAAAGACATAAAACAAAAACAGCACACTGTCAGTGAAAAAATATGATATAGCGGCAGCGCTGTAACAACCACTTCCTTGCCGACATCAAATAACGGACTAACCCACGCCTTAACTTGGCTCATATTGGCAAGAATATTTCTATGCGTTAGGATTGCGCCCTTGGCTAATCCAGTCGTGGCTGACGTATATTGTAATAACGCTATGTCATCCAAATGACACTGTGTCACCTGCAGAGATGCATCACAAGCCATGCATTCGGCCCATGTTTTAATCTCCCCTGACCATTGCCCTTGAGCCGCAGAGTCAACTGATGCCGCTTTTTGCTTAGCAACAAAGTTAATTAGGCGCCCCTTTATTCCAGAAACACACTCACCCAACTTGGTCACATAAATCTTTTTGATATCACAATCCGCAGCCACTACTTGCACAGCGGGCAAGAAAGCATCAACAACAAGCACAGTGTTCACATCCGCGTCTTGCAAAATATGACACAGTTCCTTGCCTCGATACATTGGATTGACATTGACGATCACCAAGCCCATACGCAGTGCTGCTAATAAAGCAATTGGATACTGTAAACAATTTGGCATCATGAGGGCAATGCGGTCACCCTTGACTAAACCACCAAACTGCCATGCTGCAGCTAATTGTTTGGATTGCTCTGCTAGCTGCTGATACGTTAATTCTGTTTGACAGCTACTGAAAGCAATGCGATCTGCATATTGCTCACAGTAATACAGTAATGCTTCAGAGAGTGATTTATGTTTTGCAACATTCACATCTGCTGGTATACCAGCTGGATAACTACTCTGCCAGTGATTTTCCACAGACTACTCCATCTTGTTAATATGAAAACATTAAGTCAAATGGCCTAAGTCCTCAAAATCATCCACATTAATTATTTGCATCCGAAGCGCATGTGCCTCCAAGCAAGCCTGACCCTCATACTCAGTGATAATACCAGCAGCTATTGCTTGGTTAATGCACTCTGACGGTGCCATACCGACTATTCTACCGCTTCTTTTAGCTGCATGCACCCTTTGCTCTATCGGTTCAGCAATCATGACCGTATTCAACACCTTTTCATAGCAACCGATGGGATTTCCAGGAATATCCCCTCTGTAAAGACCAGATAGTAAACACTCTCTCACCGGAGTAGGTGATAAAATATGTGGCAATAAGCGTTTTGCAGAACAATCAGATGGTGCTGCAAAAGCCTGACCAAAAGGAAAGCATATGCGCTTCAAACAACGCCCTACCAGTCTGCGAGGAAAGTTGTCACAAAATGCCAACGCCTGTGACTGAGCACGATGCAAGCAGCGCGCCACAGCCCAATCCACATAATCACTCAAGTCAATATCATCATGTTGATGCGCATAGCGCAGCACTGCTGATGCCATATACATTTCAGACAGCATGGCTGCCAATCGTGATGACAAGGATTCAAGCCGTTTTAAGCGACCACCCAGTACCAACATAGCCGTATCTGCCAAACAGGAAAAAATGGCTACCATGCGCGTACAACGTCGAAAATGCTTTTTATACGGAGATGCCGACGGTATGGCAGCAAATACCCCCCTGGCAAGCGATAACCCTAACACTCTGGCCAACTGGGTGAGCGTAAAACCCATATGTGCAAATATCTGGCTTGCAAACTCACACCGATCATTGGAGCGTGCAGCCAGCATTGCTTTGAGGATATACGGATGACAACGAATGGCACCTTGTCCAAAAATCATCATTGAGCGAGTCAGGATGTTGGCGCCTTCTACCGTGATTGCAATTGGGCTCTCGATGTATGACTGTGCCAATGGGTTATTCGGGCCCATACAAATCGCCTTACCCGCTAAAATATCCATCGCATGCAGTAAAACATGCCGACCCATCTCAGTGGTATTGGCCTTGGCAATCGCTGACGCCACTGCAGCCTTATCACCATGATCAATACCAGAAACAGCAAACTCTCGCAGCGATTCTGCTAAAAAAGTTAAGCCGGCTATTTCGGCCAATGGCTGGGCAACACCTTCAAACTGTGCAATCTGAACACCAAATTGTTTGCGGATACGTGCATAAACCGCCGTCGTATAAAGCGCTTTTTTCATACCACCCAAACTCATGGAAGGTAGGGAAATAGCACGTCCTGCTGCCAAGCAAGACATCAACATTTGCCAGCCCTGCCCTGCTTGTGCCTGACCCCCAATGATCCAATCCACTGGAATCAACACATCCTTACCTTGGATGGGCCCATTAGGGAATACACTGTATAAAGGATAGTGCTGCCGACCAATACGCACGCCTGCTGTCTCACGTGGTATTAATGCACAAGTAATGCCCAGATCAATGTCACCACCCAGCAAGCCTTCAGGATCTGTCAGCTTGAAAGCCAACCCAATCAAAGTCGCAATGGGCGCCAATGTGATATAACGTTTGTTCCAGTTCAGGCGGATGCAATGCTGCTCCTTGCCTTCAAAAATCGCTTTGGTGACCACACCATGATCAATCATGCCGCCAGCATCTGAGCCCGCATGGGGGCTGGTCAAAGCAAAACAGGGAATATCATCACCATTTGCTAAGCGAGGTAAATAGTATTTTTTTTGCTCCTCGGTACCATAAGAAAGCAGTAGCTCAGCTGGTCCGAGCGAGTTCGGTACACATACAACCGTGGCCAAAGCAGTGCTATGAGCCGCGATCTTGGACAAAATCTTCGCATGCGCCATGGCTGAAAAACCCATGCCCCCATAAGATTCTGGAATCACTAAACCAAAAAAACCGCGTGTTTTTAAGTAATCCAATACTTTGTCAGGTATTCTTTTATCTTGCTGAGTCAGGCTCCACTCATTACACAATGTGAATAATTGCTCCACAGGGCCATCCAGGAAAAACTTCTCAGCAGCAGACAACTGTGTTGCTGGGCGCTGCAAACATTGATTCCAGTTGGGCATGGCAGTGAAAAGCTCAGCCTCCCATGCAACATTACCCGCCATCAAGGCAGCTTCCTCGGTAGCAGATAACGTCGGTGCTGATCGTTTGAAGACACGTAATATCGGGTATGCCAAGATACTGCGTAAATAAGCTTGATTCAGCAATAACACGCAAACAGCATATGAACCCCATGTCACAATCGCTGCATTCAACGGTAATGGATATAATATTGTCTTTGCCAGCAAGGCCAAACCAAAAGCAATGGACCAAACTGCAATAGAGGCACCATTAAAAGATAAAATAAGCGCCAATAAAACCATGGCAAGGTAACATAAAACGTGCATAACACACCCCCACTCAACTCAAGAAATCAGAAACGCTGCTCAGAAAAGATAGCACATCCGCACAAGAGCGTGGGTCAGTGGTGCACTGCCATGCCTAGATAGCTTTGTGTGCTGCTTCAGGATAGTTTTTTTGTAATAACGCAGCCACTCTTTGCGCCTCACCCGGCAACTGTGCCGCAACATACGCTTTTTTCATCAAAACCAACGCAGGAGGCACCCAAATCGTACCCTCAAAGTGCTGCACAACAAATGTGGCACGATTAATGGCCGCAATGTAAGCCTTGTGTTGCCAGTAATAACGAGCTACTCGATACTCATGCTCTGCCATCATATTGCGAATTTTAATGAGATAATAGCGTGCACCAGTAGCATAACGACTTTTGGGGTATTGCACCAACACTGAGCGAAATGCCACATATGCTTGCTGTAGATTTTTTACATCACGGTCAGCTAACTTGACATGTAACTTTCGCTGTAGCCGACTCATACCGACATTAAAACTGGCTAAGCCACGCATGTAGTGCGCATAATCGGCATGTTCTCCACGTGGATATAAATGAATATAACGCTCAGCCGCAGCCACAGCGCTGCTTGCATCACCTGATTTATAATAAGCGTAAATAATGTCTAGCTGCCCACGCTGCGCATAAGGACCAAAAGGGTAAACCCCATCCAATGCCTCTAATTCACCTGCAGCATAGTCATACTGCTCCTCTCGTAATGCCTGCTCCGCTCGATGAAATATTTCAGAGGCCGTTTGCTGCCGATAACTGGCAAATGGATCCTCTTTATAATCTTTACTACAGGCTGACAACAGAACGACCAATATGCAACACAGAGAAAGGCAAATTTTTTTCATAGCAAGCACCAGATTGTGAAATAAATGCTCAGGGTGACCTGAGGCCATTGTCATTATATGATAAGTTAACCCCAAACAAAACCTACAATCAATATGACAAGCTCAAAAATAACTTTACAGGCGTTTGTGCCTGAGTCTTTACATGACAAGCGCCTTGATAAAGCGATGTCCGTGCTGTTTTCTGATTACTCAAGATCACAGCACCAACAGTGGATCGAGCGCGGTGTTGTACGCGTAAATGACATTGTGATCGCCAAAAGCAGGCACAAGGTGTCTCAGAAGGAATTGATCGAAGTCATCACGGAACAAGAAGATCTGTCAACATGGCAAGCACAAGATCTGCCGATTCAAGTCGTGCACGAAGATGATGACCTGCTCATTATCAACAAAGCCGCTCATTGCATCGTGCATCCTGGTGCTGGTGTTGAGCAGGGTACGCTCGCAAATGCACTATTGTACTATTGTCCGCAGCTAGCGAATATTCCACGTGCCGGGCTGATTCATCGCCTAGACAAAAATACAACTGGTTTATTGGTTGTTGCTAAAACCAGCTCCACCTATCAGCGTCTTAGCCATATGATGGCAGAACGCACTATCCATCGCCAATACCATGCCTTAGTACACGGTGACATGATTTCAGGTGGTCGCTGTGAGACCGCTTACGGTAGACATCCACAAAATCGCAAAAAAATGGCGGTACTAAGCACTGGTAAAAGGCATGCTATCACCCATTATCGCGTCACAACACGCTATCATGGCTGCACCTATCTGACTCTAGAGCTAGAAACAGGCCGCACCCACCAAATACGCGTCCATATGCAACATTTACGCCACCCTATTATCGGCGATCAAACCTACGGGCGAATGCACGCAGCCAAGCAACTGCCGGAAGTATTGCATGCCATGCAGCGACAATGCTTGCATGCGGCTAAGCTCTCATTCGAACACCCCACCACGCAGCAGCCTTGTAGCTGGGAAGCGCCACTACCAGATGATTTTGCTGCCATACTGACAGCACTGGAGCCTCTAAAACAGTGATGCGCTTTATTTTCCCAGACTGGCCTGTACCTAAGCACATTCGGGCACTGTCCACCACATGCCACCATCCTTTCAACAAATCCGTATCATTTGACCTGGGCACCGCAAATCCCAGCCAACAAGCACTACGGCACCGTCAAGACCTGCAGCAAGCACTATCACTACCGAATACACCACATTGGCTACAGCAAGTGCATGGTCATGAAATTTGGCAGGCAAACGCGTCACCGAAAGTGGACGCACCGGTCGCTGACGCAAGCGTCAGTACGCAGCTGAATCAAGTACTGGCTATTCTGACAGCAGATTGCTTACCAATTTTATTGTGTCACCCGCACAAACACAGCATTGCAGCAATACACGCCGGTTGGCGCGGGCTGTATCAAGACATCATTGCTAAAACGTGCCAAACACTGCCCTACCCTGCCGAGGAATATTATGCATGGATTGGACCCAGCATTTGCCAGCGCTGTTATGCGGTCGATCATGCCTTCAAAGAACGATTTTGTAACAAACAATTAAACTATGCCTCTGCTTTCCGCTCCGAGAAAGAGCATATTTTTGCCAACCTACAACACATTGCTTGCTTAGATTTAATGACAGCTGGACTGTC
The DNA here is from genome assembly GCA_047404195.1 of Coxiellaceae bacterium. Lineage (GTDB taxonomy): Bacteria > Pseudomonadota > Gammaproteobacteria > JAJRRL01 > JAJRRL01 > JAJRRL01. The sequence goes on along the minus strand of JBDOIU010000007.1, from coordinate 66,513 downwards.
TCAATATCATGTCAGCAACGTCTGTACCGCGGAAGAGTCAAACTGTCATTCTTACCGCAGGAATAAGGCGTGTGGCAGAATGGCAACCCTCATCTGGATCTCAGCAGAATAAGGCGTTAGACTAGAACTTTATTTTTTCAAGGAATGGCTATGTCCCGCTTCTTCAAATCGCTGATCATGCTGTGCTGCACTTTGTTTTTTCTACAACCCACCACCTATGCTCGAGGGTATACCAATCAAAGCGCCATGATCGCTGCAATCAAACCGGGTATTGTCAATATCACCGTTATGAAAAAAGCCATGCCGCACGACGGCACACCACAACCAGCCCATACTGGCAAAGCCATGACCGTGGGATCCGGTGTCATCGTCAATGCAAAACAAGGCATCATTATTACAAATGCACATGTGGTCTCTCACCAAGAGCTGATGGTTGTCACATTGCAAGATGGTCGTCGCTTCTTTGCTAAAATGATTGGCTCTGATGAGCAATATGACCTAGCCGTATTACAAATCAAGGCTAAACACCTCACAGCAGTGCCTTTTGCCAACCCAAATTCGGTACGTGTTGGTCAACATGTTTTTGCCATCGGTAGCCCATTTGGATTGTCTGAGACGGTCACATCAGGTGTCATTTCAGCATTGAACCGCAATGCATTACCTGGCGCAACCGGTTTTCAGAATCTCATTCAAACAGATGCACCCATCAATATGGGCAACTCTGGTGGTGCCTTAATTAATGCGCGTGGCGAGCTGATTGGTATCAATACTGCCATCATCTCACCAAATCATGGCAGCATTGGCATCGGCTTTGCAATCCCCAGTGATTTGGCAAATGCTGCTGCACACCAACTCGCTAAATTTGGACACATCAAACGAGGACAGCTGGGTGTGATCATACAAAAAAACACCGCTGAGTTAGCAGAAGCATTACACACCCCCTATCGTGATGGCGCACTCATCGCTCAAGTGATGCCTGATTCAGCGGCGGCGGCTGCCAAACTGCATTCACTGGATGTGGTATTGAGCGCGAATGGCAATCGCATACACAACGCCAACGAACTCAAAAATATTTTAGGGGTCACAGCACCCGGAGAAAAAGTACATTTTGTCGTGCAAAGAAAAAATCAACGGCTTAAGCTCATTGCCACTATTAAAACACCGAAACAACAGCAAACGCAATTGCCCTTCTGGGAAGGTGTTACGCTAGAAACAACAACGCACTTAAACGCTGGCAGCAACAAAGCCACACGCGGCTTACGTGTGATGCAAATACAACCACATAGCCAGGCTGCACTGGCCGGTCTCTTTGCTGGCGACATCATTACAGGCATCAACCAACAGCCGGTGACATCTATTGCAAAGCTCGCAGCTGTCAGTAACAAAAATAAAAAGACCGTCTTGGTTAAAGTTGATCGTGACAATGCCAACGTCTTTTTGGTTATCCACAATCGCTCATCGGCACAGAGTTAACGCCATGCTGCAATGAATTGATTGGGTACACCTTACATCAGAATGATTGACTGTTTTCACCAAAATGACAGTGATATCTAAAGCATTATCTTTAATATTAATACTGATATGTGTGTGCCATCAATAAATCTTCCATTTTTTCAGTACGTTAGAAAAGGCCCGGCCAGTTGACAAAGTCGCATGTATGAGTGTAAAATAGTGGTACATTTTTTCGAAATAAGTTACTATTATGCAAGATACCACACAAAGTTTTCGAGAGTGCAAGCCAATGCCATCAGAAAAGCGCAGAGAATTCATGCGAAGCCGCTCTCAGTTCCTCAGCTTTTTGACGCTCACACACACAAAGCAGCATAGAGGTATCACATCATCTTCTAAAATTAAAATACTGCCGATCTTCTGGCAGTTTCTTAAAACATTAGCGCAACTACCAGCGCTAATGCAAAGCGCGAAAGCCCTCAATCACTCTATCACTGATGACCCGGAGAAAAATGCTGATCCTGCATCAAGCAAGCGTGCTCTTATTCTAAAGCCTGATAGCGCGTCGACATATGTCTCGTTCCCAACGCCAGGGAAGCTTGTAGCAACAGATCAGCTCAACGACCGAAATAATGAAGTGAGTCAGCAAAATATGTTTACTGCAGAAGCTGATGGAACAACAGAGGCATCGAATTCTGATGACTACACTCAGGCAATTGACTTACAAATACTGCCTGATGATACCGTGCTGACGAATGAAGTGCGTCAGCAAATATTGAACTTACAACAAAACCGCTTAGCAGTGACCACACTGAGTCCCTTAGTCATAGCAAAAGCATTCCCGATTCAATTCGAAAACCAACACCAGCTACATATGTTTACTATAGAAGCTGATGGAAAAATAGAAGCATTGAATTCTGATGACTGCACTCAGGCGATTGACTTACAAATACTGTCCGATCATGCCGTGCTAATGAGAGTGGTTGATAATGATCTTTTTGTTAATATGAATTTACTGATGATGGATCCTGCAATAGCAGGTGATCGCAGTCATGAAATGGACACTAAAGTCAATCATATTGCCACACTCATAAAAACCATCAAAGACTGTGCACAGGAAAAGAATCTCCAGTCACATTTCACACTACAAGAAACCTTCGAAACAACCGGCGCGACTGAGCTCATAAAAAAACTTCAGAAAATGGAACTCGCTGTTTCTGTTGCCCACAAAAGTAATAGCTTACTCACTGAAGGGCCTGGACTGATAACTGCATCAACAAGCGACATCCCAGCAGCACGCAGCAGACAGTTTACAATTGCCAGTGGCACAGATAGGTTTGCTGAAAAAGGCGTTTTACTCTCCTTGACAGAAAACATACCTGAAAGAAAGAATGTGGCAATCATCTCATGCCACCCACAAGCAAACACCTACTTCAAAAAATTTTTTGATAAAACAGGCAATCTTAACCAAGCTCAGTTTGAGCAAGACAAAAGACGAACTGGTGTCATACGAGCACTACAAATGCTCACTGTTTTAGACGCTATTCGGGAAGCAAAAAGCCCTGAATATGATTGTAACATAATGGTCTGCGGAGATATGAATACCGACCCATCTGGACCAGGAACAGCCGCGCTTGAGTGTCTATTGGATACTGACTGCCAAAGAAAGACCACATTAGAAGCAACCTGGTTACCTGACATGGCATTTAAACAGCCACAAGATGACTTTCCAGCAGAAAGCAAAATAGCCTGTGATGAACCAACATTAGACAGCAAAGCAAAAAATGAACATAAAGATAAATCGCCACATACCATTCTCGACCAAATATTACTCCTCGCGCCTGATTATATCGTGCCAACGCTAGAGTGCAACGATGTCTCTTACAAACAACTGGTTTTCGATACGCTGACATGGGTACAAACCCGCATCAAACAAACAGACCGCAAGCAATGCCGCCCCCCACACTCTATTGCGCATTCATACGAGGAGGATGATAACAATACCCAATTCATCACCGTTGAAGCACTCTTTGAAATCACTGCACATTTCCTGATGGCGCTGGGCTTAGCGCGACGATGCGAAATCCAGTTGCCTGATAATCTGCCAATAGATCCATTACAACGCATGTATTCAATCATTACACGTCTACAAACACCGATCAAAGACCATACTTTTGACGCAAACACTGAAGATGAAACCACAGCACAGCTGGTATCAAACTTCGATTTCAGTACCACCATCAACGATCAGTCCGATAGATATGTCAGAAGCAATCAGCGACAACGTCATGTCATCACACTATGCCAAGTATTTGCAGTGATCACACCTGTGTGCTCAACGTTGCTTGGTCTGGGTTATGGTTTCTGCCAGTTGACAATGCATATGCCTGCCCTAGCAGAAATATTGACACACAGCATCTCATTTGGCGCCTCAAATGCACAAGCGCTGCTGCAACCTCTGGGCTATGCGAGCTTGATTGTAGGTGTCTTAGCATTGTGTATCATTGTGACCAGCATCGCTTTGAAGTCAGCAAATAGAAAACAAACCACACCTCTGGCTCAAGCATCCCTCACTCAAAGCGAAGAAGCACCAAGACAACCTGTGCGGGGTGGGGAGAGTAAGAATCCGGACTTATAGTCTAATCAAGCGTCTCTCATCACTCTGACAAACAAGCCGCAAACTGCTGGCGCCTGACTTGTGACGCAGTTGTATCTGCATGCCCTCGCACACATGCCAACACTTCTGGAATGGGTTTGACATGCACCGACGCCACACCATCGGCCAATCGCATATGATTACTATAAATGATGATATCACAGCCCTTTGACAAGGCTTGCTGACACTTTTCTTGATCAGACCATTGCTTTACCGCAAGCATACCCAAACAATCACTCATCACACACACGCTGCTCGACCAGGATCGCAGTAGCTGATGCCAGTAATCGCTGTACACGGCGGGCATGGTATCAACTTGCGAATAAATAACATGGCTCATCATCACCACTGCCGCAGAACCGCTTTTCACCAACGCCTGAAACGGTTGTGCATCTTGCTGTAGAATATCACCCAACGGTCGATCATCCCGGGCGGCTTGTAGATGCGTATCGCCTTGTGCGTAACCGTGTCCTGGGAAATGTTTGAGGATACCGACCATCCCTGCCTGCCTCAATCCAGACACAAAGGACTCTGCCAATTGGGTAACCACCGCACAGTCAGCATGCAATGCGCGCTGCCGTTGTGCAATGATCGTACTTTGTGGGTAGTGTAAATCCACGACTGGCGCAAAGCTGAGATCACAACCCACAGCCCGTAACTCACTTGCCATGGTATGAGCAGCTGCAGTGCTTTGCTTGCAAGCCTCTGTCGCCCCCTGCTCATGCCAAAGTTCACCCAAAGATGCTGCATCAGTAATACGCGTAAAGCCTGCATCAAAACGCCAAATCGCCCCTTCGTGGTCGACGAAAATCAGCAAACGCGATTGACATGCCTTAATTTCTTGCGTTAACGCTTGCAATTGAGCCTTGTTGTCGTAGTTGCGCTGAAACAATACCACGCCGAAAACCAATGGGTCAGCCAAAGCGTGTTTTTCTTCATCGGATAATGACAAGCCTGCCACACCCACTATCACACGGCCGTAAGGTGTCATAAGCATCCCCAACGTAACTTGATTACGATCAGTTTATCAAACTGAAGTCTGCTTGGGAATATCACCGGCCTTGTACGTGGCGGTGTGTGCTGACACAGGGTCCGCGATACGTGTGATGATGACACCGAGCTGGGTAAATTTATGTACTAAATCAGCATAACCACGCTCTAAATGATCGATACGGTCAATGACTGTTTCACCCTGCGCAACCAATGCCAGCAAGACTAACCCAGCTGATGCACGCAAATCAGTCGCACAAACGGGGGCTGCAGAAAATGTCTCTGTTCCCTCACTCACCACCACATGCTCATTTTCGATGGTCAACTGCGCACCTAAACGCCGCATTTCTGGCACATGCATCAAACGATTTTCAAAAACCGCCTCATGCATACGTGCTTGTCCACTGGCAGCAGCATTCATTGCCATAAGCTGAGCTTGCATATCTGTTGGCACACCTGGGTAAGGTGCTGTTTCGAAGCCCACTGCCTTGGCACGCTGACCGTGCATATCCAAACTAATCCAATCTGTTCCCATGTCGATATCAGCCCCAGCCTGGCGCAATATGTCTAGTACGGCATCACAATGACTTGGTTCAACCTGTGTGAGCTTAATCCGCCCCCGAGTAATCGCCGCTGCAACCAAGTAGGTACCCGCTTCTATGCGGTCTGGCATCACACGGTATGCTGCTGCAGATGTCAGTGTCGACTGACCCTCGATTACAATGGTAGAAGTGCCTAACCCGCTGATCTTAGCACCCATACTTTGGCAAAAGCGCCCGCAATCGACGACCTCAGGCTCAATGGCAGCATTGTGTATGGTCGTGGTTCCTTTTGCCAGCACGGCTGCCATCATGATATTTTCAGTACCCGTGACCGAAATTTTATCACAATGTAGGGTACAACCTGTTAAACCTGCTGGCGCAGTGGCTTTGATAAAGCCATTTTCTACCACAATCTGTGCTCCCATCGCCCGCATGGCATCGATATGCACATCAACAGGCCGTGAACCAATCGCACACCCACCAGGAAAAGCCACTTCAGCACGGCCAAAGCGTGCCAACAATGGCCCCAAGCTTAAAATAGAGGCCCGCATTGTTTTCACTAACTCATATGAGGCACGCGTCAAACATTGTTCAGAGGTGATAATTTCCAAGCCATTCTCAGTCCAGCTCACTTGTGAACCAAAACCTTGCAGCAAAGCCAGCATGGTACGCACATCTTTCAAGTCAGGCACATTCATCAGTGTCGACTCATTTGTAAGCAGTGTTGCCGCTAAAATAGGCAAGACAGCATTTTTCGCACCATCTATCCTGACTTCACCGTCAATTCTTGCGTTTCCAATCATTTTTAACTTCGGCATACTGTTATTCCCACTCTAAACATGTATCGATTCCACTGAGGGTGACTAAACGCCGGAGGCTGTCAGAACACCCTGCAAAAGTCAGCCTCACTGACACTGTCTGCGCATAGCGAACCCAAGATACCATCAAACTCAGGATTGCGCTATCAAAAGACGGACATTGATCTAGCATAACGCAACAGGATCGACCAGAAAATGACCTAATTAGTTCGCAACCCGCTTGATGTACTGGCGCATAGTTGCTGTGGTTGATCTCACTTTGAACCATAAAGCCATTGTGTGTTAAATCACAACAAGCAGAATTGAGCGCTTCTTTCATGCTACTTCCTGATGATCATCGACAGCGTTTAAATTCAAGACAGTCATTGAGCTGTCGCAAGCGCTTAAAGCTACGGTATTGGCTACGAAAGAACTGCCGCAAACTGATCGCACCAGCAACACGTATATCGATAATCGACCATGAACCAGCGCGCTTTTTCAATTTGTAATTGATTTTAAAGTTTCTGAATAAAGTATACACCGTTGCTGTTGACCCTCGACTAACTGAACGCTGAATTTTGACTGTATTGGATGACTGCCTAATTTTGCGCTTATTATCTGTCAAATGGCGCGTATATTTACTGGCCATCTTTTTTCTAAACAAGCCTAAAAAACGCCGCCTTTGAGCACTGCCCGCTTTTCTCCAAACACCGCGAGCAGTGACGCGCATGGCCATGTAACTGATATTGACTTTCGGCATAACCGTACGGTTGACAATCCCCCGAATAGATTTGCCAGCTTTAATTTGCCCGATAACGCGTTGTGACATCTTTGCAACAAATCGACATGGACTTGTGGTGCATTGTGATGCTGAAAAAGCGGATGGCACACAGCCTATAAAACACATTGCTATCAGCAAGTGCACCCAAACTTTAAAATTTTGCATATGTCCTCCTGCAAATGAGTGATGAGTTGGTATCAGCTGGTCCTGAGCTCAAGACTCTTTATCACTATACACCAATTTGGCAATCAAGCTCTCCAGCAAAAATGCTGGATAGGTGGTATCGATTTCACCACCATTCACCAAATCTGCGTCTTCGTTACCTGGCGAAATACCAACATAATTTGCACCCAGCAAGCCTGCTGTCAAAATACTGGCTGAGCTATCCTGTGGTATATTGCGCATCTGACCATCGATATGCATATGCACCGTCGCTCTGAAACTGCGTTTATCCAGCGTGATGGCTTCCACTCGACCAATGGTCACACCTGCCATACGCACTGGTGCACGTACTTTCAAATTACCAATATCATCAAATTGTGCTGTGATATCATAACCACTGGCTGATGAAAATAGACCGAACCCACTGACTTGAAAGGCTAAACCGATCAGTGTCATTAACGCCAACAGAATAAACGTCCCTACTGCCCAAACAGCCCGTTGATTGGTTTTCATTACCAGCCTCCCATCATGGTTGAGGTTAATATAAAGTCAAATACCAAAATTAGTACAGATCCTTGCACAACAGTGCGTGTTGTCGCCTGCCCCATACCACGTGCATTAGGAGAACAAGTATAGCCCTGATATAGCGCAATCCACACAATCAGCACAGCAAATGCAACACTTTTAATGAGACCGTTCAGCACATCTGTCGCAAATACAACAGATGACTGCATCCCAGACCAAAAGGCACCGGCATCAACGCCTAGCCAATGGATACTCAACTGCGCGCCAGCCATGATCGCTACCCAATCAAAAATCATGGTCAGCAATGGTAGTGCCAAAATACACGCCCAAAAACGCGGCACAAGAATGCGCCAATACGGATCAACACCCATCATATTCATCGCACTGAGCTGATCCGTGGTTCGCATCAAGCCCAACTCAGCAGTTAAAGAAGACCCAGCACGTCCCACAAAAAGCAATGCGGAAACAACGGGCCCTAACTCACGCACCACACTCAAGGCGAGTAATTGTCCCAATGCTGCTTCTGCGGAAAATTTCTGTAAAGTATGATGGCCCTGTAGCGCCACCACCAAACCAATGAACGCAGCTGACAATATGATAATTAATAGGGACTGCACACCCACGCGATACAATTGTCGACTAAAATGCGACCAAAAACGTGCTCGTGTGCGTACTTGACACAATATGCGCAATAAAAACACACCTGCGCAACCAAGCTGCCAGCAGGTCTTCAGGCCAAATCGACCTAACTTGTCAATGATCTGTAACATTGAGCCCTAAGTCCTCTGCCATGGTGCAAGCCGGATATCGAAACGCGATGGGTCCGTCTGGCTGCCCCTGTAAAAACTGTTGCACGGATGCATCGGCAATGCCGCCAATCTCTTGTGACGTACCAGCTGCCAGTACCCGCCCTTGCCCTAACACATAAACATAGTCTGCAATGGACAACGTTTCTGAAATATCATGCGATACCAACACTGACGCAATGCCCAAGGCCTTGTTCAAGCTGTTGATTAAATTCAACAAAACACTTTTATTGATCGGATCCTGACCCGTAAACGGTTCGTCGTATAACATCACCTGTGGATCCAACATCAAGGCACGTGCCAGTGCCACACGCCTGGCCATACCACCTGATAATTCATTCACCGCCAACTGTGCCGCACCACGCAAACCCACTGCTTCCAAGCGCATGAGCACCAAATCGCGAATGGTGGACTCATTGTGTTGCGTATGCTCACGTAAAGGGAAGGCAACATTATCGAAAACAGATAAATCTGTGAACAATGCCCCCTGCTGAAACAAAAAACCCATACGCTGTCGTATTGCACGCTGCTGTGTGCGCGAAATATGAGCCATATCCTGCCCAAATACACAGACTCGACCGGACTCAGCCGATAATAAGCCACCCATTAAGCGTAATAACGTGGTTTTACCAACACCGCTAGGACCAATGATGGCGGTAATTTGTCCAGGAAAAATCTTCAAGGACAGCCGATCAAATATCAGCCGACCCTCGATGCTATAGGAAACATCCTGACATTCTATGACGGTGTGACTCACATGCCCCTCCTAGGCAACTGTTGCCTGGTGACGCAGCCAACTTAATATCATATAATAGCCAATTCCTAAACAAATGCCTATGGTGGCAAGCATGAAAACAACTTCTGTACAAGCACATCACCTCATCGGAAGAGAGGCCATTGCCGTTGAGCGGCAAGCCCTACAAGACCTGGAAACTCGTCTCGATGCTCACTTTGATCAGGCTTGCGAACTGCTGTTGCAGACCAAAGGGCGAGTGATTGTCATGGGTATTGGCAAATCTGGGCATATCGCACGTAAAATTGCTTCGACTTTGGCCAGCACTGGTACACCAGCATTTTATGTACACCCAACGGAAGCCAGCCATGGTGATCTGGGTATGCTCAGCGCTGATGACAGCATCATTGCCATCTCCAACTCAGGTAATACGGCCGAATTGGTGGTTCTGCTGCCACTCATCAAGCAAATTGGTACGCATATCATTGCCATCACGGGTAATGCGCAATCACGCTTAGGAGAGCATGCAGATGTGATACTCGATATTGCGGTGCAACGTGAAGCGTGCCCGCTGGGATTGGCGCCAACGGCATCTACCACAGCCACACTGGCGATGGGTGATGCGATTGCCGTTGCGCTGTTAAGCGCGAGGCAATTCTCCAGTGTTGATTTTGCAACGCGCCACCCTGGTGGACATCTTGGCAAAAAATTGCTGGTGACTGCTGCGGATGTCATGCATCGAGATAAGCGATTACCCTGTGTTGAACCAGACGCACTGATTGCACAAGCGGTGCTTGAAATGAATGACAAGCGACTGGGAGTCACTGCCGTCACCGAGGCGGGGCGTCTACTTGGCTTATTCACCGATGGTGACTTGCGGCGCTGCATTAACGACAGGGTTGATCTCTTTGAGTCGGCCGTCAAACAAGTCATGACAACATCACCCACCCATTTCTCAGCGAGTGCACTGGCGGGTGATATCCTCGCCGAAATGCAAACGCTGAAAGTCACACACATGCCCATTGTCGACAACGATCAGTTGATTGGCATCGTACATATTCACGACTTACTCACAGATTCGAGGTAATCATGTCACGCACAACCACTATTCGACTCGCGCTATTTGACGTTGACGGCATCATGACAGATGGTCGCTTATGGTATTTACCTGACGGCCAGGAAATCAAATGCTTTCATGTGCATGACGGTATGGGCATTAAACTATTACAGCAACACGGCATTCAAACAGGCATCATTTCAGCACGTGGTGGGCCAGCATTGCAGAAGCGTATTGAGCAACTGGGCATTGAATACAGCTATCTGGAACAGCGTGATAAGTTAACTGCTCTACACGATCTGATGTCACGGTGTCAAATCACACCAGAACACATCAGCTTTATGGGAGACGACTTAGCTGATAAAGCAGTCATGCAAGCGGTTGGCTATGCCATTACTGTTGCCAATGCTGTGCCTGATATTAAAGCCATCGCTGATTTTGAAACAACGCGCAGTGGTGGGCAAGGTGCGGTGCGCGAAGCAGCTCAACACATTTTACATTTGAACTCAGGAGAATAGTATGCGCTGGTTGCTGACATTATTGGGCATTCTAGCAATCAGCAGTTCATTGTGGACATGGCAACAAAAAATGTGGACACAACAGCACCTACTGATACCTGATATTGATATCACAGCAACCGACAGTCAGTTTACTCGTTATGACAAAAATGGCGCCATCAACCTCAATATTGATGCTGCACGATTACAGCATAACCGCACTGAAAAAAAACTATACCTCACCAAGCCAAGCATGCGCTTATACCAAAGCAAGCAAGATTATTGGCACGTGACAGCACAAACTGCAAGCAGCGATAAACATTATTCCCGCCTATATCTTGCAGGTGGTGTGAAGATAGAACACCACCAAAACAACAAAACCATACTCACACTCACCACACAACACATCACACTGGTACCAGGCCACACTGCTGAAACAGATGCCGCCATCAAACTGGTGCAACACAACAATACACTCACAGCCACGGGTGCTCACATTGACTTAAAAACCGGAAAAGCCACTCTGAAAAAGAATATACATGTGCACTATGTACCTGAATAAGCCTACTCACCGCACGCGCTAAAGATTCAGAAATAGAAACAGCCTACAGTCACGTTACTGGGACTCACTAATAGGCCACATCAGAGTAAGTGATCAGAGCTCTGCTTGAGTCTATATGGCACCTATGCATTAGGAAATGACAACAATATGCCACTCAATAATCTTAATAGCCACTGTGCCTAAGCCACCAGATCAAATAGACAGGATCTTCACTTTACTCAATATCGCACTGAAGCAATAGAGATTTCACCAGAAAAAAACAGCATGGCCAAATCAATTAAAAATCGTGTGAATTTATATAGTTATTCTTATACCTGAACTTTTCTGAAAAAATCACGATGTTAGATAGTGAAAAGATGATAACAGTGAACTTGAAAAAATCTTGCGTATTTGTATACTAGGAGTAAGAACATATAAAAGAGGGCGTACTCGATGACTGCAGATGCACACCAACTTGCTGATTTATTTGAAAAATTACCTGATCCTGACCATACCATTACCGGTGCTAATGAATATGAGAGGCAAGGAACTATATACTGCAATTGGACGACTGGTGAAATACCTCCAGAAAAAATACAGTGGCTAAAGGGCCTCAACCCTAGCTATAGCGTTTCAGTGAATGTCACGTCTGAATCAGATTGTGCGCAGCTTAAGAACCTCGCTCTTACCAATGTAACCGTAAATAAAATCGACTCAGCGCTACACCTCAATTGGGTGGGTGGTGAAATACCTAAAGAAAATCTAACTTGGTTACAGGACATTATTTCAAAAGAACAGATACCGAAAGATATTAATCGGATTCAAGTGACTGTTACGTCTCAAGAGGCTCATGATCAGCTCATGGATCTCGGCCTTGAATCCGTTGAAATAGTCCATCTCAACTCTGTAGCCGCATTAAAAAGTGGTAATTTTCACGTTCAAAATCTTGCAGAACAAGTCAATACTATAGTCAACAAGCTAGCAGAGGCAGAATATTTTCATCTAGCTTCAGACCTATTGAGATTTTTCACGATTTACAGTGAGGGAGGCACCTACACAGACTGGCGCGTAGATATGAGCAGCCTTACACCAACGGCTGCGGCGGATCGTTATTGTGTGCTATACCGTAAATTTGGTAGCCATGGTGGCGAGTATCGTTATTTTTCTGCGCAGAAGAATCATCCCGTTATCAAGTGTACGCTACTGGGTATAATGCTAATTGCTATTTCAGACACAATGAATAAGCAAATGTCTCCACGTGTTAACAAGAAACTTAATCCAGAACAAAGGTGGTACACAGCATATCTTCTTTCAGGACCCATACTGGCCGTGGCTGACTTTGTTGGAAAAACCTTTGGGAACGGCGCAGCTGAAACTATTCATGGTAATCGAAACTATACCCACCCACAACCAGTCAACGGTAAGCTTGATAATGAGGACCGCGTTAAAAAAATTCGTTCGAATAAACGTCGGCCAATTATTAAACTCTTCGGCGACTTAGTTGAGACTGCAAGAGATTTTTATAGTCAATGGCTGTCTGTATCCATATACTCATTCGATCAATGTCCAGAGCTGCAGCTATCCAAAGAGGAATATAACACTCTCAAAGGTTCGGAGAAACCAAGTATGGTAAAGATAATGCAGGATTTAGTCATGAATCATTACTTTAATAATAATAAAAAAAATAACTCTCACGATTTGATAAAGACTTTATTTGAAGTACGTGAGATAGAGAAAAGACGTGATCCCAAAGAAACCAGCACCAGTGTCGGCGAGCCTGGTCAACAAATGAGTAAGACACACAGTACAGAGGAAATCCTTGCCTCAACTTCTCAACTAGATTTGCGAGAAATAGAGACGAGCCCTGATCAAAAACAAGAAAAATCGGGAAATAGTGGCTTTTCAATAGCTATGACAGTACTGATAGCAATCACTGGAGTCGGCTTACTAGCTGGCCTGATCCAATTACTTGCCACAGCGCTTTACGCACACTGCAAGAATCAAAGCACGAATGATACTGGTAAATTGAGCACAGCATCATTTTTATTATGTCAGCTACCAGCACTTGAGAAAGGTGCCGATCATACAAGTACGCGTAACTAAATAGAGTGCTCCACCATCCAATAAGCTAACGAGGATATCAACAGCATACTGCTTCACGCAGCTAAATCCGGTATCAAAACCCAGTGTTGCAATGCATATCTCAGGTGTAGAGCTTGCTGATCTTGCAAGCGTAGGTGAATGTGATGTGCCTGCAATTCAAAATCGAGATCTGCATATGCGCTATTGCGCTCTGCGTGTAAATGACCTGAATCCAGCAAGTGTAACCAAGACCATGCACCACTTTTCTGCACTGACAATATACCATCACCTTCAGTATGTAACACCAAGGTAGCATCGGAGCTTGCTTGTGTCCCAGGCCATGAGAAATGTTGCCATGTCTGCACACCATTTTGAGACAGTATTTGTTGCGCATCACCCACTGTCAAACTGAGCTCAGCAGTCATGTCTGTGTGAGTTGACTGTATATCAAACTGTAAAGACGGTCGCATGATGTTGTCTGCGTATAAGGCCTGTTGAATAGCTGATCCCTGCACAAATTCATGTGTCACACCTGCCCGCAATGGCAATGCAAAACCATGTACTTTCTTTAATTGCCACTGGTCACTACTTGTATCAACAAAGGCCTGCAGATGATTTTCAAAGAATCGTTGCAGCAACCCGCCTGGACCAAAAAATTGTGTGAACTGTCTCGGTGTGACTTCATGAATACCATTCACAGCAAGTGGATATCGCCCTGCTAGGTACTCGTTGAAAAAGGGTACAATCTCTGCTTGCCAGAGTGTATCGACATGATGGGCAGACTGCTTAAGCAATTGTTGCCATATTGACTGTGCTGTTTCTTTCAGGGGTGACTGCATCACTGTTGGCAATACTGATGCCAGTTGATCTAAACCAGTCATCAAACGCTTCTGTTTCGGCAGCTGCATTTCGCGCTGCGCTAGCTGCCAGGACTGCTTAGGAGATGCCAATGCGTCCCCCAAACGACTTGTCAATGTGACAAACTGCGTACCAGCACCTGCTGTACTGAGCTCATGGTAATGCTGTACAGCTTGCCAAAATGTGGCGACATCGGGCTGTAGTGACGTATCTGCAATAACAGCCTGCGCATGCATGAGCCACTGCCAAACACCAGCAGAAGGTGAAACCAAGGCATGCAGCTGCTCAACCGCGGCAGCTGCATGATCAGCATGGGTTTTCTGCAGCGTTTCTAATGCTAACGGATAGGCTGCTGCGAATGTTTGTTGGTAGCGCTGTGTCACAGACTGTGTGATCATTGTTTTTTGTGCGGCAGTCAATGGCTGTGGCTGCAAATCCAATGCAGCATCACCTTGAGCCAAACGCGCCACTAATGCTGGGATGACATTACGCACAATATGCGCACCCGTTTCAGGGCCATACATGGCTTGCCAATGAGGTATAGTGAATAAAGGCCCTAGTGATCGTGGCTTTGGCGTCTCGCGCCCGAAAGCAGCATGGAGCTGCATCCAGATCAAGTTTTCCTTCGGTTGATCTTTTAATGCAATGCGCAGTGCTGAGAGAGATGTGAGCGGGAGCTGCATCTGTAAATGCATTGCTGGGGTAATGGGTAACTGTGCCAGCATGGCCTGCTGCTCAGACTGAGAAACAGGATATCGCTGCCACAGTCGAGACAAGAGCGCAGTCTGTTCCTTTACAGTCAAACTTGAAAACTGCTGCCATGACAGTGCATCTTTCAAATCCGCATAGCTGGTAACCGGCAAAGTCATTGCTGATGCATCAGCATGTAATGTGCGCTGATACAGACGTGAGATACGTGGCACCCAAACCTGCTGCAAGGCATCTTGGTAGCGCTGCCCTACAGACTGTAAAAGTTGCTTACCGGCGGTGAACGAAATCAAACCACTGGCCTCATCGCGTTCACGCAGCAGTGCGACTGCTTGTCGCATTGTTTGCAGCTGCTGCAACCAGTCAGGCTGATCCAGCACTGCATTTGGTTGACGCTGCATGAGTGCTTTCACACGCTGAATCACATTCTGTTGCTGCTGATACTCATGATGAAAATAACCCAGCCCACCAGCGATACAAGCTATCCCCAAAACACAGTGCGCAATCGTCCAGTGCCATCGATTTGCGCTACCCGTATGGTGTGGCGCACGACTCACTAATGCTGTGAACAAGTCTCGCAAAAAAAATGGTCGCGCCTGATGTGTTTGAGTAAACCCCAAAGCAGACCAATGATCTGCTGCAGCTTCACTGAGCTCATCATCTTGGTCAGCACTGGTCAGATAAACACCCATAAAAGCACTCTGACACTGACCTGATAAGCCTTCAATGAAACAGCCAAACTCAGCCATAAAATGAGATAAGCGCTGCGGGAACGCACGCAACAAGTCGCGCTGCAAAATATTTTGCTCTGTGTGCAAGCGACTGAGCGCTAAGAAATCAATGCGCTGCAGCAATGTCTCAACACCCGCGCTGTAGGCAGCAATACCTCCCTGCAGTCCTTGCATGAGCGATAAGCCACATAGCTGTTCTCGCTCAGCGGGAGACACAGCAGAGAAAAAAGCATTGAAACCAAGCAGTGTATCTGCTTTATTCAGTAACACAGTCACCCGTGCTTTTGGAAAGAATGACAAAATACTTTCACACTGATGATTCGCATCTTGTAATAATTGACGCCATGCTACCTGGTCCTGTCGCTGAATGTGATCACATGCCACAATGACAGCAATGTTGGTGTGGGCCTGACGTGCACGAAAAATTGCCCAGCGCTTCAAACAACACCGCCACATACTACTCAAAGCATCATTGGCTGTACGCGTTAACCACTTTGCATCCACATCTAGGATGACGACACCTTGACATACCGACCAGTGGATACCCGTTTCTTCATCACTCAATTGGGGTACTGCCTCACTGGTTAAACCTGCTTTGCTGAGTAAGGTTGTTTTACCAACACCTGCCTGCCCGACAATAAACAACCATGGTCGACGACGCAATTGCCACCAATGCGCACGTCCACACTGCGCCTTTAAGAGTATCAACGCTTGGCGAAATTGCTTTAAGACACTTGCCAACAATGGCCAGGCATCATCACTTTGAGTTAAGCGCCAAATCAATGAACGCCGATGTGACTGAAACCATAACAGCGCCCAAATACAAGCGAAACCACAACCAGTCAATAAACACAATTCACGGATCAGTTGTACTGGCCAATGCCAAAATTGCAACCAAGCACCACCGAAAGTGTAAAATGACAGTAACACCAATGACAACAGACATGATAATGGATACCAGGCAGTGCCTTTTTTGTTAATCATGCTGCTTCTCCTGCATCGTTTTGTTGACTTGCCCACTCAGCAACATCTGCATCGGCTGCGATGATGTCACTTGCCGCTGTGAAAGCGCATTCATCAAGCGCTGCTGTAATGCTTGTCGCTCATCAATATTGGGTTGACCCTGCTGTACTGGCTGTTTGGCTGGTGTTGGCTGTGATTGTAATACCGGTTGTAACGGCCTTGATACGGGGATTGATACTGGCGTGGCTACCGGTGTGACTGCGTGAGTCGTTTCAGCCGGCAACACTATTGGTTGTGGCTGTGATAGCACCGTATGTGATAAATGTTGCAAATGCTGCTCATAGGGAATAAATAAAACACCAATACTCACCGCAACCATCATCCATACCACGCCCATAGCACGCGCACGAAAAAATTTTGCCGCCCATGAACTGCGTCGTGGAATAAAGGGATGTTCACCCAGCTGCAAATCAAATGGCACCTCACCTCTGTAATGCACGATGATTTGATACAGCTGGTCACGCATTTGCGCAATCGATTGCAAGCCACCCGCTTGGCCACGGTGCTCCCCCATAAAACCAGCACTCAGACAATAATAGCCCAACTCCAGCAAATCAAAATGTTGTTCCGGATGTTCGCAGCACCGCTTCAAAATTTGAAAAAACTGACCACTTGCCGCTGGCTCCTGCGCAAAGACGGCCAAGAGCCCCCCATCCTGACGCCACTGCGAAGCGATTTTCCATTCACTGGCTATAATCAACTCATCAAGCAATGCACAAAGTAAATAACGTGCTGCCATGATATCGGCGTGCTCATAATCAGCGGCTTTGGCACGCGCCATAAATTGATGTACTGCCTCAACTAGACGCTCTTGTAGTTTGGCTTCACGTACTGGCGCATCAGTGCCTCGACAAGCCGATGCAAAAGACAACAGCAGCCGAGCGATTTTTAATAACTCATTTGGACGCAAAATGCGTTTTTGTGTGGCCGGCAGTAGGGATTTGAGCGCCTTCACACAGGCAATGGGAGATCGTTTAGCCAAAGCACCAGGCGTGGTAGGAAACAATGCCGAACTTGTCTCTGGGGTATCATGCGTTTCAGTCACGAGTGCACTCCTTTCGATCAACTGCTATTCGCCTAGATCAATATCACTTCTGGGCGATTCGTCTATATAGTGTATGGCAGTCAACCGCCGAGAACAAGCGAGAACAACTTACAGCGCCACTGCAAAAAATAACGGAAAACCCGATGCCTCCGCCTGCTGACAAAGATAATCGTGTAATGGACCCGGAAAGTGCAGCTCCCTCACCACGGTGACACAGGCAATGGCTGGAAACAACTGTAAATCGACGTGTGAAAAGGGCTGCACTAATAGCTGATGTGCCTCAATGGCTGTGGATAATGTATACAATGCCTGTTGCATACTGGATAAAAGCACGGGCGTCTGCTGCATACAGGCCGCGAAGCTGGTCTGCCAGCGCTGTTCATATTTTTTACGATAATAATCTTGTGCTGCCTGCGTCGCAAACTCAGGAAAACCTGCCTGAATGACGCGTGGCTTGATGAGCTGGTTGGATGTTTGGCGAAAAGCGGCCAGCGCTGCACGAATATCAGCTGGCAGCTTCACACGCCTGGGCAAAACGGCAGGATAGTCGGTCTCTAACCGGGCAATGATGTCACCACTTTCCTTCATCAGCGAGCCATCAGCGAACTGCATGATGGGACATTGTTTGCGCCCCACCAATGCTGTTGGTGTATCAACATCGTCGTATAGCACATCTACACACTCATAAGGCATTGATTTTCGATGTAAAACCATACGCACACGGATACAAAATGGACAATGTTGGTACTGGTATAATTTCATTGCGTACTCCCTGAGGCAAACCCACTCACTACACGCTAAAAATCAATCAAAACAGACAGTTGTGCCTACCCTTAGCACAAATGAAACTTTTTTCATTGCCATAGCCACCTGACACTAGCGCATCGCCTTGTATTACTCAAGATTGAAAAATTTATAGACAGTGGAAGCTATTTGCTCTATAATAAGATTATATCAAACAATGGGCACTCAATCATGCGAAATTCAGATATTAACTCAGATATTGACAATAAAATCAATGAGTTACTACAGCAAGACATCCCAATGACATTGCTGGGAAAAAAAATAAAACTACTAGATACGGAACTCGAGCCACACTTTGAAAAATGTGAGCTAGGATACAAGCTACCGCAGGCTACTCTGGTAAAATTAAAGTCAAATCAGGACGGAATCACTGCAGCACTGAAAACGGAGGTTGGATCTATAATAGACACCCACGATGATAAAGAATCAGCAAAGGAATCCATCCAAGCTATTAGCGGGCAGATATGCAAAGACTGGCTAACATTGATTGGTGGTCTTATGACAGTAGGTCAAGTCGAGAGCAGCCTCATTGGGAAGCTCAAGAAACAATGTAGTCTCATTATACACCCAGATAAAAACGACGATACCAGATTTGAAGGTATTAAACAAAAGTATTTTACTCTGATCGAAAGTGCAGAGTCATTTGTAATAGAGCCGTCTCCTGCTAGCGCGACAAGCACAAATAATGAAGACTTTCACCGGCAGAATGCAGCTAGTGCAGCGCCACCAAGAAGAAATGAGAGCTCAAAGGACTCCTGTGAGGGCCTCATAAGCGCTGTTGATGACAATGAATATATAGATGATTGGCTACTGAATAAGGTAGGCAGGGTAATTGCCGATAACGTCTTCAGATCGACATACAACCTTGATCAGGAGCTTGTAAGCACGCTCTTCGAAAGATTGCTTCTGGATTATCCAAAACTGTTTTGGGATGAAACAACAGCCCTAGTGCCACACGTGACATCTGATAAACAACGTATGTTTCCAGAAGTTTTTGCTTATGCTACTAAACCAGGGGAAAATCAGATAGACGATTTAAAACGCATTGGCTGGATCTTGGCCCAATTTTCAAGTAGTCAATTAGAAACGAGTGGTACAGAAATAATTTCTCTCGCGCTACAGAATGCCATTCAAAACAAGAATCGTGCACAACTCATCATTGCAAAAAGCGTTATTGAAGCGATTTTTACTCCAGCTCTTCCTAGAACTCGCGCTCAACTCGAATACCTAACTGTTTACGATGTTTTCAACCAGAGCCCTGAGAAAAAATGGGAAGCCCATATAAAATGGCAGAATTATTACAGCATTTTTTTTCAAAAGAAAACCGGAGGCAAAACACTTGCACAACTGATAAGAGACAACCGCGATGAGTTCCCAGCAAAAAACGAAAATCGCTTTTTTTACATGCTTGATTTTCTTGAGTTTGGTTTTTCAAAAACAGAGACACAAATCGTGAAAATACAGCAGTATATCCAGGTGGCACAAGATAAAGGCATCGACGCTCGAACTGCATTCTATGCAACTGAACTTGTACAACATTGCTTTCGGGCATTTCGAGAACATGGAAAGGACAGTGATATACCTAATGATAAAAAACGAACACTACCTGCTGAGTTAGAATCAGCAGTTATGCAACAAAAGTGGATCGATTCTTTTTTTAGGTGCCAAATCCGTCCCACATTATTGACCACTGACGATGATCCAAAGTTAAATGAAGGTGAACTAAAAACCTATCTAAATGAACTTGTCAGTAATAAAAAAATCACTGAACATGATCTACAAATTCTTCTAACGGCCAGCGGAGATTATTATTGCAAAAAAATTACTGCCGAAGTGATATGTACAACATCTAAGACAAACAAACAAAATATGCTGCGTAAGGCTATTGACTGCATGTACAAATCCAAAACAGCTGGAGAACTGCATCACCGAAAAAAGCGCTTCAAAGCTTTGCTACAATTGATTCATCCAGAACAGGATATCAGTATAAAAGTTTTAGATGATAACTATTATAGCTATGCATGCCCCACGTCATGGGCCTGGGGACACTCTGAAGAATGGCGTCAAGACACAACAAGCTGGAATGATTATCTTAAAAGGACACATGTCAGTATACACTCCCCCTTAACTGACACAGCTGTTTCTGCTCTCACAGCCGAATGCATTCTCGCCATACCTGACGCCGAATTACGCCAAGAGATGAGTGAGCTCAAACCTGAGATTGTTGGGGGGAGTAAACAGGAGTCCAATACACATAACAATCACATTGTAATGTCTATTGCGCAGCACATTCTTATATCTGATGAATCTGTTAAATTCACAAACTTTGATAAAGGCATTCAACAAGCAGATATGAATGCTGAATTGGAAACATGGGCAACACAGCTCGCACAATTTGCATATACACAAGATAATGACGTGAAAATGAGAATATCAGGTTATCTACGGAGCAATGCTTCGAATGCTTTTTATGGCGCGTATTTTACAGAAATGATGCACGGCATAGATTCAGCAGAGGAGCAGGCAACATTCATGCATCAATACCTGCTGAAGCAATCCCATGACAACACTGATCATCAATTCAAAAAAGTAACAAAATTTGCAATCACTTTAAAGGAACCAGCATCACAAGCCAAGTTTATGCACACATACGTGAAGCTTGCATATGCTAACAACAATGATACTCTAAAAGAAAAAGAAAAAGTAACAGCGTATGCAGAAGATTTAGAGGATCCAGAATTGCAAGCCAAATTCATGCACAAATATCTACAGCTTGCACATCCCCAAAAAACCAATACACAACACGAAAAAGCAATAGCTTTTTCAAAAACGATATGGGGTGTGAAAAGGCAAACATTCTTGCAAGTTTATTTTGACAATCAAGAAAATAGTGCAGATAAATTCCTTCTCAAGGCAGCGTCAACACAAAACATCTATGCGCTAACAAAGACTAACCTAGAGGACGCTGTGTCCACAGCGGAAGGCTCTAATAGTACTTCCAATGAAGATAAAACCAAGCTGATTTTACAATATTATTTAATGCGCTCCGATAATACGAGAAATTACTACAGTAATCCGTTTGTACGTTGTTGGCTAGCAATGGCTCGCTGCTTTACTGGAAAACGCAGTTTTTCGCGCGATGAAAAACTCACTGCTGCGCAGAGCTTACTCACAGGCAAAACTACTGAGGCTGGAGAAGCTGCAAATACTGGTCTACTGGGTCAGATTAACCGACTTGGTGGCAGCGACAGTGAAGAGTAAGTCAGCACACCCAGCAACAGATCGACGATAAAACCCTTGCAACGATACGTCCTTTTGTAAGCGTGCTAACGCCATAGATTCTATGTGAGGTCAAATCACATGACTGTCATTCATCACCAAACCCTTTGCTCACTGTCGGTAGGCTTTATGACCCCAAATGTGATGCTGACATTTTCATGTGATGCATGACCTGCTCTAAGGTATCATTTGCAACAGCATTGGCTTTGTCAGCACCCGCTGCCAATACATCTACAACCACATTCGGTTGCTGCATATACTGCGCACGGCGCTCACGAAACGGCAACAGCAAGTCATTGATCACAGTAATCAGTTGTTTTTTACATGTCACATCACCCACTTGACCTGCCCGATAGTCGGCTTTCGCCTGCTCTACCCAAGCTTTATCTGGATTAAATACGTCATGCATAATCCACAATGGATTGTTTTCAACCGTGCCTGGATCGGTCGCACGTAAGCGAGTGGGGTCGGTATACATACCCATGATGGCTTTCTTGACTTCTGCCTCCGTTGCCGATAAACAAATTGCATTGTTCAGCGATTTACTCATTTTCAACAGCTTGCCATTGGCGTCAGGACCGCCCAACCCAACCAAACGCTTGGTCTCACCTAACACCGCCTGTGGAACTGGAAATAACCCCCCTTCCACCAAAGCTGCTTCGTCCGGCGCATGTGAATCCACACCACAATACAGTTGATTGAAACGTCGCGCCACTTCTCGCGTCATTTCTAAGTGCGGCACCTGATCCTCACCCACCGGTACATCATCCGCTCGAAATGCTAAAATATCTGCAACCTGCATGACAGGGTAAAGCAAAAAACCAAAAGAATACGTGTCACCTAACTGCTTATCTCTAATCTCGTCCTTAATCGTTGGATTACGCATCACACGCGTATACGGCAAAAGCATACTGAAAATAGCTGACAATTGATAAATCGCTGGCACATGTGACTCAACAAATAAAGTACTCTTTTCAGGATCAATACCACAGGCCAAATAATCCAAGGTAATATCACGCACACTCTGAGTAATGCCAGCTGTCTTGGTCACACGCGTTGTTAACGCATGCGCATCCGCCAGGAGGAAAAAACACTCTGCCTGCGATTGCATGGCCACACGATTTTGCACCGATCCAACCCAATGCCCAAGATGTAATTGCCCTGTTGGTGTGTCACCTGATAAAACTCGTCGCTGCTTGGCCATGAGGCATCTCCTGTTGTCACAAAATCAACCATTGCTCGCTTATGCGCATCACAATGAGATGCTTGATTGTATCCGACTTGTGCAAAATGATGCAAGCCACTTTGTCAGTGGGTATGCAATCATAAACCATGCTTGACTTATGTTTGAACAGGACTTAAAATAAACGAATCCTGCTCGTTGCTTTGTCCTGGCGCCTGAGCCAATGATTCATATTGCCGATTATTCCAGTCAACAACTAACTGACCTTTACCATGGCACCCCAACTAAGAGAAGTCAATTGCACACTAAAAAACGATTTTTTGCTACCGTTAGCTACATTTTAGCAGCATTATTCCTCGTTTTCGAAATGTGCCTGCAAGCATCACCCACGGTCATGATGCACCCCATGATGCGAGACTGTCACATAGATGCAGCGACCTTTGGGTTGATTGCGGGGGCCTACTTTTATAGTTACACACTCATGCAAATACCTGCTGGCCTGCTATTAGACCGCATTTCTGTGCGTAAAATATGCATTTTTGCCATAGCAGTGTGTTCTGTTGGTATGCTGATATTCGCAGAATCAGACAACAGCCTGTACCTGGGAATTGGTCGCTTTCTAGCTGGTCTTGGCTCATCTATTTCCTACATCAGCTTATTTGTGATTGCCGCTCGCTATTTCTCGCCGCGCTTATTTATCTTTTTAGTAGCGCTGGCACAATGCTTAGCCTCTGTCGGTGCCATTGGTGGTGAATACCCTCTGTCTTTTCTTGTGAATAGTCTGGGCTGGCGCCACAGCTGCCTGATACTGGCAGTGATTGGTATCACGCTCTTTGTACTGGTTATCTGTGGCATGCGCCTACCTCACAACAATAATAACACACTCAAATCTTTTTGTTGGCATACTTGTCAACGTGACATTGTACGCACTTTGCGCAATAAGCGTGTTCGCTGGATTGCACTGTATTCATTTTGCGCTTGGAGTGTGATGCCGGTATTCGCGTCATTATGGGGGGTTCCGTACTTAATGCAGCGCCTACACCTTGATAGCAGCCAAGCGTCAATGATAACCAGTGGCATGTGGGTGACGTTTGCTGTGTGCAGCCTCAGCCTAAATTGGGTGTGTCAGCGTACGTCTATTTACAGACCGGCATTTTGGACGGCAGCCATCGGCTTTGTCAGTTTGTGCGTACTGATTTTATGGCCGGGTTTGAACCCATATAGTGCAGCAATTGCTGCCCTGGGTGCTGGGATAGGCGCAGGTGGACAAACACTGTCTATTGCAATTCTTCAACGAGAACAAGCAATCAGTGATATCGGCTTAGCACTTGGCTTCAACAATATGGCTGCTGTCAGTAGCGCCTTACTTCAACCCATCTGTGGCTGGCTACTACGCTGGCAATTTAAAGGGCATTTTGAAGCGGGTATTTCGCACTACAGCACCCATCAATATGAGATGACACTGCTGGTGCTGCCAATCATTTTTGGCATCGCATGCTATACCAGCTACTTTAAACTACGCTCGCCAACAGCAAGATCCAATGAGCCAACACTCATATTGGAAACAAAAAGAGCAATGTAACGTTATTCACGGTAATCATGCTCACAAAAAAAGCGAGCTATTGCTTGAGATCTACGTTACAATGTGCGGCATGGAAAAACTCATACAACTCAATGCTGCTCAGCAGTCCGCTGTTGAAGCACCTCTCGCAAACCGCCTAGTGCTGGCCGGTGCCGGTAGTGGTAAAACGCGCGTGCTGGTACAACGCATCGCTTGGCTGATGCAAGAGCACCATGTCAGCCCGCAATCTGTCTTGGCAGTCACGTTTACTAACAAAGCAGCCCAGGAAATGCGCAGCCGTATCGAAGAGGCACTGAATCAACCCATGCATCACCTGTGGGTAGGCACATTCCACGGGATTGCACACCGCCTATTACGTATGCATTGGCAAGCGGCCAACCTGCCTGAAGCCTTTCAGATCATCGACGCAGATGACCAAAAGCGCATGATCAAACGCTTGCAAAAAAACATGAATTTAGATGAGCAACGCTGGCCTCCAAAGCAAACTCAATGGTACATCTCACAACAAAAGCAACAAGGCATTCGTGCCACTCAAGCACAAACACAGGCACAAAGCTATTTTGATGAGACGCTGAGTAAAGTCTATGCCGCCTATGAACAGCACTGCCAACAAACCGGCCTGGTTGATTTCACAGAATTGCTACTGGCAGCTTACGAGTTGCTCGAAAAAAATCCTGAACTTAAAACACACTACCAAGAACGTTTTCGTTATATTTTGGTTGACGAGTTTCAAGATACCAATGCCATTCAATACCAGTGGATTAAAAGCCTAACCACCCCAGATCACGTTTTGATGGCCGTGGGTGACGATGACCAATCTATTTATAGCTGGCGCGGTGCCAATAGTGGTTATATCCAACGCTTTTGTGATGACTTCCCTGGTGCAGAAATCATTCGTTTAGAGCAAAACTACCGCTCGACCCAATACATTTTGACCGCAGCCAATACCATTATTGCTAACAATACGCATCGCCTTGGTAAAGAATTGTGGACTGAGCGTGGACAAGGCGAACTGATTCGCATTTACGCGGCTCACAACGACCGCGATGAAACCTATTTTGTCATCAGCGATATTGAAAAACGCATTGCGGCTGGACGACAGGGCAATGATATTGTCATTCTTTATCGCTCTAATGCGCAATCACGGGTTTTTGAAGAGCGATTACTTGATATCGGCTTACCCTACCGCATTCATGGTGGGCAACGCTTCTTCGAACGTGCTGAAGTGAAAGACACACTGGCTTATCTGCGCGTATTGCAAAATCGACACGATGATGCGGCCTTTGAACGCATTGTGAATCTACCCACGCGCGGTATTGGCCACACAACACTGAATCATTTGCGCGAGGTGGCGCGACAAGCCGGTCAATCACTCTGGGATACCATGCTCAATTTTGTAGCAGAGGAGGCACCTCTCAGCAAGCGAGCAACCAATGCTCTGGCTAATTTTCAACAACTCATTGATCAGATGCACGAAGCGATTTCCATGCTCAGCCTACCTGAACAAGTCTGTCACGTTCTACAGCATAGTGGTCTACAGCAACACTTCCAGCGCGATAAAAGCGAACAAGGCCTGTCACGCGTAGAAAACCTCGACGAATTAGTGCATGCTTGTGAACAGTATGAACATACTGATGACCTGCTCACACCACTCACCGCTTTTCTGGCACAAGTGACACTCAATGCGGGAGATGAAAAAGCCGCAGACCGTGAAGATGTGATCCACCTCATGACGCTGCATGCCGCCAAGGGACTGGAATTTCCCGTAGTCTATATCGTTGGCATGGAAGAAGGGCTTTTCCCGCACCAAATGTCGAGTGGGCAAGCACATGGCCTCGAAGAAGAGCGTCGATTGTGTTACGTCGGCATGACACGTGCCATGGAACAACTCACGCTTTCGTATGCAGAAGTACGTCGCCTGCATGGACAAGAACGCTACTGCCAAGCTTCACGCTTCATGCGTGAATTACCGGAACACTGTTGCGATCATCTACGCCCCAGTAGCCGCAGCCAGGCAGCCACAGGCCAGAGTAGTCACTACCGTGAGGGACACAATGTCGGTAACACCAATCTCAGAGTGGGTGCCAATGTATCACACCCCAAGTTTGGCTGCGGTGTTATCAGCAATACTGAAGGCAGTGGAGAAGCAACGCGTGTTGAGGTCTGCTTCGAGCGTTTTGGAAAAAAATGGCTGGTTCTATCCTATGCCAAGCTCACTCCGCTATAATCATGATTGATCCCTGGCCCTAGTAACGCCTGACTACACCAGCGATCTCAATCATACAACGCACTTCGCTTAACTGCACTGCTCACTGTGACCAACTTAAGACAAAGTGGGAGACCACAAGGATAATTAAGGATAGTCGATGTCAACAGTCCTACAACGCAACACACGCCTACACAACTCAATGGTATGGCAAACACTGAGCGACTACTACCAGAAAAAAGGGCGAGGTGCTTGGCAAAAGAATGAAGTACCGCAATTTGCACTCACCAACCGCTACACCGCTTCATATTATTGTTACCACATCGCGCATATCTGTCGCCAATGCTGGCAAGAAAAACCGGATGAAGAAGTTTTGATATTAGACTGTGGCGCTGGCAGCGGTGAATTCATGTTCCACTTTTTACCACTACTGCAACAAGCTTGCGCCAGTGAACTCGCTCAAGGTCGTCGCTTAACCGTGGTGATGACTGATATTGTGGATAGCAATATCCAAACTTGGCAAACAACACCCTGCTTAGAGCCACTTTTTGCAAGTGGGCATCTTGATGTATGCCAGCTCAATGCGTGTGAGGCATTTGAAACACTCACGCTACAGCGCCAACAACGCACCGTACAACTTAACCAGCTGCAACAGCCACTCATACTCATTGCGAATTACCTATTCGATTGCCTGCCTATTGACCAAATCAACATGACAGGTGAAACGACGTACCTCAGTTCTGTCACCCTAAAACAAGATACCCATGATTCCGTAGTCGATACGCTGCATGTTCAAAGCCGGTTTGATATCCCCTTAGATGAATTGAAGCATCCCCACGTCTACACAGCGCTACAGGAAATCGAATACCACGAACAACATAGCTGCATTAATTTTCCTACCGCTGCTATTGGCTTTCTTAAACACTTGAATACCCACTGCACTGCTGGATTCATAGTGATGTGCTCAGATTTTGGCTCCATCCATGAGGAAAACATAGCGGGGAGTAGCCACCCACTCCGCTCTATTTCAACAAAATCCCCCTTCTGGCTTGCTGTTGATTTCTACAGCCTCAATCAATGGTTGAGAAGTCAGGGAGGACGTGTTGACATCCTACACGACTCAAGCCGACTACACTCTCAGATCATGCTGTCTCACAAAACACGCAACATCAGCAGTCAACCCCATAATGAAGATGATCGCCCCATCTTTGTCTCCCCCATAGAAATACTTGCTATATGTCATACCCAAGCACACACACCAGATATACTGGCAAATCACTGTCGACGTTTTGGCATTAACGAATATTTACTAGCAACAGCCACCCAACAGCTCTGTCAATATGCGAAAAAGAAAAAATGGTTTTCCGCCATTCTCAAGCAAGCACTGAATAGTGATGATATCTTTCTCAGCAAAAAGAACCATCGCCGATTAATCGATCTTGCCCGCTGTCAACTGGCTGTTGATCAGCCCCAGCAAGCTCTCCAGTCATTAATGGCGTGCCAAGAGAAGCAAACACATTGGCTATATATACAAACACTGTATGAGGCATACCATGCCGTCGGCGATCTATCAGCCGCACGACAGCTCTACTGGCGCTATTTATTTAGCCATATCCAGCGAGCTGCCAGCAATCTACAAAAGGTTCTTAAAAAGCTCTCAAAATACCATCAACACCACCACAGATAAACAGCGTGCGTGCGATATGCACCTTGGCATTGCGGTATACGTCAGCTTTAGTCTGACTGACCTTGACAGTGTATAGACATCGCCCTAGGCTTGTAGATGCACACCCACAACACAGGAGTCAGTATGCTCAACGCAGCACAACAGCACATTCTACAAGCATTTGATTGTAGGGAATATTTTGCTCAAAACCGCGATGCTGTCATTGACGCTGTGCAACAGGTGCTACAAGCGCTGAGTTGTGGTCAAGCACGTATTGCCGAAAAAGACCAGCATAACACCTGGCAGGTACATGATTGGCTCAAAAAAGCCATTTTATTGCATTTTAAATGTCAAACCAATCAAACCATTGATGCCGGATACACCCAGTTTTACGATAAAGTGGCTTTGAAATATGGCCCTGGCACCGATATGTCTCAGCAAGGTGCACGTGTGGTACCTGGCGCCATTGTGCGTGAGGGTGCCTTCGTGGCTGACAACTGTATTCTCATGCCATCTTTCGTTAATATCGGCGCCTATATCGGTGAGGGGACAATGGTTGACACTTGGGCAACTGTTGGATCATGTGCCCAAATCGGTGCACACGTACACTTATCTGGTGGTGCTGGCATCGGTGGTGTTTTAGAGCCCCTACAAGCCAACCCAACAATCATTGAAGATCATTGCTTTATTGGAGCGCGTAGTGAAATCGTTGAGGGCGTTATCGTTGAGGCAAATAGTGTCATTGCAATGGGTGTCTTTATCGGTCAAAGCACGCCTATTTATGACCGTCAATCAGACAGCATTATTTACGGGCGAGTGCCTACTGGCTCTGTTGTGATTCCTGGCACATTACCCAGCAGCGATGGCCGCTATGCCAAGGCTGCCGCCATCATTGTGAAACAAGTCGATGCTAAAACCCGAGAAAAAACGGGTATCAATGCACTCTTACGTGAAGCAGCTACAGCATGACAACAATCACTGAGCGACTATCAGCATGTGTACAACTGGCAATGTCACTCATGGCACGAGAGTCTGTCACACCCAATGATGCTGGCTGCCAAGCAGCAATAGCACAGCGCTTGCAAGCAGTTGGCTTTCGTGTGCGCGACTATTCAAGCAACGGGGTCACCAACACTTGGTATGAGCACGGCCAAGGAAATCCTGTGATTGTTTTATGTGGCCACACCGATGTGGTGCCACCTGGACCCGATTCAGCTTGGCAAACACCCGCCTTTTCACCCAGCATCCGAGACGGCAA
Organism: Coxiellaceae bacterium; assembly: GCA_047404195.1. Classification (GTDB taxonomy): domain Bacteria; phylum Pseudomonadota; class Gammaproteobacteria; order JAJRRL01; family JAJRRL01; genus JAJRRL01. Next base: position 36,552 of record JBDOIU010000007.1, on the reverse strand, counting down.
ACTCTTCGGTCGTGGCGCTTGCGATATGAAAGGCGCCGTTGCGGCGATGGTGTGTGCAGCGGAAGCGTTCGTGCAACAGAATCCACAACACGCTGGCACCCTTGTACTGGCACTCACCAGCGATGAAGAAGGTCCCGCTACTGATGGGATGAAACACCTGGTTGAGCAATGCCCGAAACCCATTCATGCAGTCATCACCGGCGAACCCACTTGTGTTGACACCTTAGGTGACACCATCAAAAATGGTCGTCGCGGGTCCTTGCATGGCCACATCACTTTACAAGGAAAGGCTGGACATGTCGCTTATCCAGAGGCGGCATGCAATGTCATTCACCATACTGCACCCATCATAGAAGCACTGACAGCATTACATTGGCCCGCGCAGGATGGCTTTCCGGAAACGCGCCTGCAAATCACACGCATTGACAGTGACTCTGGTGCAACAAATGTCATTCCCGATACATTGACTTTACGCTTAAATTGCCGTTATGGCTGTAAACCTGGCGTTGATGCCATTCAAACTGCAGTTAGGGATTGCCTAGCAAACTCTGCTCTCACTTCAAAAGTAAAATGGGAAATAGCATCATCACCCTTTATGACACCGCCTGGCCTGCTCACAGACACACTGTCTTCGGCAATCACAACACACTGCCCCACTCAACCGACACTGGCTACAACTGGCGGTACATCAGACAGCCGTTTTTGGGCAACAGTCTGTGAGCAAGTTGTTGACTTTGGCCCCGTGAATACCAGCATACATCAGGTCAATGAATGGGTGGACATCGCTGCACTCGATGAACTGCAATGTATTTACACTGATTGCTTGCAGCAACTACTTGATATCAAACCACCAGACTCAAACACCATTGCCTAACGGCACAACAGATTATACTGACATCCAGTGTTTACTCATGCATTATTCAGATAGCCACAACAAAGGAGTTTTACATGGTTTCAAGAAAGATGATGACTCTGACAGGATTACTTATATTCTTTCCATTAGCGTCTGTAGCAGCGAACCACTGTCGACGATTGCCGCGTATCAAGCATACATCACTCAAGAAGGTATCAACTTTTGGTGAGTATTCAGGGTATTCACCGGTGGTTTATGACTCTTGGGTGAGGCAATCACGCTACCTGAAAATGGCCAATGGTTCACGACTTGCTATTGATATTATTTATCCTGCAAAAAATTGTGTGATCACAAAACACAAGTTACCTATTATATTGACTCAGACACCTTATCAACGTGCCTATACGCGTATAGATGGGAGTGTCACACCTGCCTTTGAAGATGAGGAACTAGGACTAGAGAAATTGATTCGTCACGGATATATCTTCTCTGCTGTCGCCATTAGTGGAACCGCTGCATCTCATGGAATTTTTACTGGCATGTTTTCGCCCATCGAGCGACGACAAGCCTATCAAGTCATTGAATGGCTGGCTAAACAACCATTTAGTAATGGTAAAGTAGGCATGATAGGTGGATCTTATCAGGGCATCGACCAATATATGGCAGCCAGCAAAAATCCACCACATCTTAAAGCGATTTTTCCTCAAGTGTCTTGCTTTAATGCTTATAACTTTGTGTACCCTGGTGGCATTTATAGGCGTTCAATCACCCAATATTGGACACAGATGATCTCAAATATTAACCAGCTAAGGAGTGTTGTGCCAGTTGACAACGACCCTCTTGATTATTCAGTGCAGCAAGCAAGAATAGAGCATCGGCACAATGTTAATACCAACCAACAACTGGCCAGTGTTCCATTCTATGATGATCAGGCACACGGTTTCAACTGGGTTGATAACAACCCTGCCGAACAACTTAAGAAAATTAATCATGCAGCAATCCCGGCTTATATTGTTGGGGGATGGTATGACTCATTTATGGAAGGCACCTTATTCTGGTATACCAACTATAAAGGCCCTAAGAAAATGGCCATTGGTGCATGGCCTCACAACACCAATGGAGCGCCAAAAGTATTGGCTGATAGCCGTGCCAAGGTAGTCTCTGTTGAGGCGTTACGTTGGTTTGATTATTGGTTGAAGGGCATTCAAAATCATATCATGTCCGAGCCATCTGTTCATTACAACACACTTGACAAGGATTACGTCCCTGGAAATTGGCATTCGAGTGTCAACTGGCCACCAAAGCATGTGCGCAAACGGGTTTATATGTTAGCCGCCAATCATTCTCTAGTGAGTAATCACACCCAAAATCGGACGGAAAGTGTGAATTATACGATCGATTATGCAACATCTACCGGCCAAAGTTCTCGTTGGACAAATACAGTTGGGCAGGGATTTATAAACTACAATACTTTATCGATTAATGACAAAAAAAGTATCGTGTATACCAGTGGAAAATTGCCGTCGAAGCTGGTGATGACAGGATTTCCAACGATCACGTTATATCTGTCATCTACAGCAGAAGACGTTGACCTGCATGTAGTGCTGGAAGAAGTAGATAAACAAGGCGTCTCACATTATTTAACGGAAGGAATGTTGCGGGCATCACATAGAAAGATAGCGCATCCACACTGGAAACATTATGGATTACCTTACCACTCTCATCGACACAAAGACATACAGTATTTAGTACCCGGGAAAGTGGCCAAATGTCAGTTCTACTTATATCCATTTTCACGTGTATTACCCGCTGGCAGCAGAATACGTGTGGCTGTCATGGGCGCAGATCAGGGTAATACTGATACGCTGTTCTTAAGCAAACCGATTACTATCAATGTTTTTGCGAATAGTAAAATAACATTACCAGTCATGTGATCAGTAATCGTTGCCAATGATTTTTAGTATATATCCACTGGGCACAAAGCCACAACGGATCTATGGTTGAGATACACTCATATTTAAGTTCCACTTAAAAAACATGGGTGAATTATCAGATGTGTGGCCATTCAGAGAAACTTGCAATGACGACTGTGAACCTGAAATATCCAGCGTTGTTGGCCCAACACTCGTTGGCGGGCAGATTGTCCCTTGGTTCAGTAGTTGTTGACCACGCTTTGCGGTCAGCTCTAGTAATATACCACTCCATTGGCTACCATCATCGCATGGCTTACCGGTTGAATGCAAATCAAGGTCTGTGACCGCACCACTCTGCCCTGAAACAACTTTATAAGCATAGTGGTACAATGATGGTTCGGCCGACACTGTTTCAACAGTAACGCCATCATGCGTAACGACAGACAACCAATTGTCATCATGATTTGCCATGGCTAATGGTGATGTGAGCGCACTCGTTAAAAGAACTGATAGTAGGCAAGCTTGCTTTATAAAACTCATATAAACCCCTGTTTTTACAAAATAAATAGATAGATATATAAATAACTCTATTTATTTTGCAATCAACGATGAGTCAAAGCAAGTATTTTGAAAAAACACCAATGCTACTGATGCAAAAGAGTATAATGTCCCTGTAACAAATGTTTATTTTCTTACACCATTGCATTATCAGTCCTGAGAGACATATCTGAATGCATGATAAATATCTGCAATAATAATAACGTAAGAGGTTACAATGGAAAAACTACTAAGCAAGAACAAGCGCACAAGATTCAAGCATTGGAAACTGTGCCACTAAATCTATGGAATTTACAGCATTGATCCGATAAAAAGAGTGTATTAACAGCTATGCCGCAGAGTATCTGAGCACTTGAGCATTCAAATAATACCTTTAGAGATGAAGATCACGTCAATAAAGTGATACATGATACCTAACTCTCAGATTTCTTTCGCATCGTGGAGACCTTTAAGAAATATTTTCATATGTACGTGATGACGGCTACAACATTGTACCGGTAGAGCCAATACAATAGGTATACACCTTAACATTACCAGCATGAACTTTCATTTCAGCACTGATCGCAGCATCCTCTTAAATCATTGTGACTGACGCAATGTTAACGTGGCAACGAGCGATATGACATTCAGTGTTCTTACCAAAAAAAATGCTAGACAATGAAACCAATACGCAGTACAATAAATGGACAGTGCTTGGCGGCAATCCACTAAAGTGCATCACAAATCGTTAAATAACAATCACATATGAGGCAAATATGAAGAACACGCATGTCCATACTACCGAAGAAAACACTAGAAGAGAAGATGCTCTACAGCAGGCGAAGTTACATCTAATTGACCTTTCGAGATTAGACAAAGATCTCCGTAATGACAAAGAAATTGTGATGGCAGCAGTACAACTGTATGGGCGAGATCTTAAGTACGCAAGTGATGACTTGAAACGTGATCCACAAGTGGTGCTAGCAGCAATCAAGCAGAATGGCACTGCCCTTCGCTATGCAAGTAAGACTGCTCAAAATAACAAACAAATCGTATTACAAGCGGTAAAACAGAATGGCCGAACTCTTGAGTACGCAAGTGATGCCCTCAAAAATGATCTTGAAGTCGTCTTGACTGCAGTACAGCAAGATCATGATGCTTTCATTTACGCAAACGATCGATTCAAAAATGACTACAATATTGTGCTGGCAGCCGTGAGACAGAATGGACGTCTTCTCAAGTATGCAAGTGATAATCTCAGGAACAATCGAGACATTGTATTAGTAGCTGTGACGGATGATAGTCTTAGTCTTTACTATGCAAACGATGCTCTGAAAGATGACCCAGAACTTGTATTAGCAGCACTGCATCAAGGCGCTCTCCTGGAGGACACAAGTGTTAATCTCAGGAAAAACCGAGACATTGTATTGGCAGCTGTGACGCAGGATGGTGATAATCTTAAATCTGCAAGCGATGCTCTGAAAGATGACCCAGAAATTGTATTAGCAGCGGTAAAGAGCCGTGCTGCCGCTTTGGCATACGCGAGTGGTAACCTTAAAAATAACCACCACATCGTACTAACAGCTGTCAAGCAGCATGGCAATGCCCTTAAATACGCAAGCGACGCTCTGAGAAATAATCAAAAAGTTGTACTAGCAGCAGTACAGCAATGTAGGCACGCCATTATGTACGCAAGTGATACACTTAAGGATGATAAAGAATTTATACACCATGCTGTACGTAAAAATGGGCGAGCTCTTTGCCATATCAATCATCACTTTAAAGCAGATCCTGAAATCATTGCGACGGCAATGCTATCTATGGCAAAAGCTAAACTCAATGATCCCAATTACACTGTTCCAAAATTATATGAAAACGAGGCTAATGAAGTAATCAAAAGAATTGAAGCAACCATTTACTGTAAACTCAACATCATCATGAGCGCTAAATATCACCGGGCATCACGTAAATCCCTGCTAGCTCTCACAGAACGCATCAATATCCAGAATATATTCTCATATGTGGGTGAAGATGGCTGCGAACCCAACGCTTCTGTAGAAAATAATACATCTCTGTCAGGTTCGTCCGCATGTGCAGCATTAAACATCAGCCCAATCGCATGCCCTGACCTTACTCCTTAATAGGGTTAATATATGTGACTGCAACCGTCATATTATACTCACAGCACCCGCAAAGGTACGATGCGTCTAGAAAAAAGGCTTTAACCAGCGCAGGATGCAAGAGAGACTCATAAGCGCTTTATATGCTCAGACGAGTCTCTTTGAAGCAATCGAAAAATGATAATACTACCGGCTAAGCTAGATGCCACATACCAAAGTGAAGAAGTGATACCCTAGAAAGCCAGATATATTGCATTCAAATCCACGCAGGAGCCAGTGGCATCGACAACGGTAGATATCATGCAATCAGCAGAGCAGGCAACGCAATTCGTTAGAAACAAAAGCATGCATCATCGTTATTCTGATCACCGCCAATCAGCGGTGGTTTTTCTAGCCATCACGCTATGATCATGGCACGGCAAGCAAGCACAAAAAGAGGCGCAAATGCGCCTCCCAAAAAAACTCGATGGGATGCGAATTAGAAATATACACCCAACAGTACAGAGACTATATTCCTATCACCACCATTCGAACAGTCTGTCACAAAGTGCAAGGCGTTGCCCTGCAAACCAGTAGCCGTACTGCTTGCACTATAATTGTGATCATGACGAAATGCGATACCCAGCAAAGTATTTTTCCATGGCACCATTTTTGCAATAATCGCCACACTGGTCTTTGGCATGTTTAAGCCCAATGCCTGCCAGCTACGCCCATAAGCCACGCCAACAGTAGCCGATTTACCCCAAAAGTGTGTTGCATAGTCTAACTCTAAATGCATACTCTCGGGTCTGGCTGCCTTGCTATTAAAGGTCAGGTCACTCGCATCAAAACGATGTGTCACACCAATCCACTCACCAATCAGTGTCAACTTTTTAAAACTCACAGCAACATCTAAACCAACACCTGGTACAGATTGCGCTAGTTTTTCGCCACCAAAACCATCGAACTGTGCTGCACCACCATTTTCAGCTATAGCTGGCAGCCCGTTATCTAACATGCCTTGTGAATCAGCGATATTGGATATGAAGCTACCTGATATCACCCAGTGTGTGCGCTGCCAATCACCCTCATAGCGTGCATTCAAACCAAATTGGTTGAGCGAAGCATCTCCATGCTTGGATATGTCACTGTGATAACCATACGCAGCGATATTCAAGTGCTTTGTGTGATGCCCTACGACAACCATGCGCTTTAATACTCGACCCATGGTACGTGTCAGTGGTGTCGTCAACATCGTTGATCGATAGCGACCAAAGGGCGCGTACATTTGACCAGCACTGAGGTAAAAGGGTGTTTTGTCTAAATTACCAATCACCAAAAAGCCACGCCTCATGTACAAACGTGAGTTTTCCACACGTGACCCAGTATTTGGTGACGCACTGTCATAGTTAAGTGACATAAAACCAGATGCCCACGGGCTCACTAAAACACCCACATCAAGTTCAGCTGTGCTCAGATCCATATCACCGTGAGAGTGCTGTGTGATATGATCCTGCGCTGAAACCAGCTCACCTTCGAGGCCACCACTCAAACCAATCACAGCCTGATTAAGCTGTCCACCGACTTGACGTACACGCTGCATAAAATGCTGATGCTGCGCCAATAAACGCACGTCTTGGTTGATGCTTGCCATATCAAACAGTAAATCGGCGTCATCCCCTAAATCACGCATCCCCAGGAATGGTGTGGTAGTCACAGTGACACCCCCTGCCGTAAAGCGGCGCACGTGATCGTCACTGAGCGTGGCTTGACGCTTTACACTCAAGCTTTTTGTAGGGTGAGCCATGACTCCTACTGAAAACAGGCAGCATGCCAAACACGATGCTGCTAAAATATATCGACGCATAATGATCCTTCTTGTGTAATAACATTTCACTTGATGTCAAAATATTACTTCTAACAACACGTGAACACTCGCCACTCGCAACGCACTTTGAAACGCAACGAGAGCATTGAATTGTTAGCTGAAACCGGCAGGTTACAGCCTGCGTGCAATATACTGCAGATTAAGTCACTCGTCTAGCCGTGGCAATGTTCATTAAATAAACCAACAAAAAGCTTAAGATATAATTAAATATTGCGTCTTGGTCTCAGCACCCATACTCAACCCGCAAAGAGCGAGCATTATGACTGCTCACGACACTGAACCCCAAAGGGTAAAATACGTCAAGCGACCACCTGGCTGTAACAGACTGGCTGCACCTACATAGAAGATAGTGCAGGCGTCCCGACTGATTCCTGCACCGCAGCACGATGACTATCGCCGTCTGTACGTGAGAAATGAATAAATCGATCAAAATGATGCCCACCCAACCCACGATAAACCAGTTGTAACGCACTCCGTTTGCGAAGATTGACACATAAAAGACGCAACTTACAAAGCAACTCAAGATTGTCTAGCTGAAAAATCTGCAGCGGTATCTGCTGACCAGACAAGTTAGCCTTACTCAAAATCTCAACCCACAGTGGCTTCGCAGGATTGACTGGCTGAAAAACTGTAGCTGCATTGAGTTCCGAAGCAAGTCCCTCAGCAACAATAGACTCCATATGTAAACGAATACGAATACTAGTCTCAAGTGTAACATGAGTATAGGCTTTTGCCCAAGAAGGTGTTTTCTCAACAGGTACAAGCTTTGAAAACACATCAGGACGATATGAGCGTAGCCAACGCTCATTAAATCGGATAATTGATGTCTGGTTAGACATTTTTTCTACGCATATGCCACGCACAAGAAAGAAAAACCTTTGAACAGAATCAATCTTATTATGCTCTAGCAATGCGAGTAATATTGCAGGCTGACCAGATGCTATAGCATTTATTAGGGGGGATGTATGCGAAAAAGAGTACTGTAAATTAGGGTCCACACCCGGGTGTTGTAATAATCGTCTCGCTGCTTCAACATTACCTCTTTGTATAACGCTGTCCATTTGCCACATTCTTAGAATGAGCCTTTTCTTTTTGCAGTATCGAAAGAGTTTTTTCACTAGCCCAACTCGTAAATTGCAATCTGTCATAGAGGCATTTAATAAATTCTGTATAAATCTAAATTGCATTAAATAGATACGCTTCATATCGCGTAGATAATCAAAACTCCCTGAATGCACATGCCTCTTCATTAACATTTGACTGTACAGCACAAATTGATTAACCACATTTGTTCGACATTGAACATCAACACACTTCAATGATTCCCATAAAATATCAACTTGCTCAGCACAGTTAATATCGACCAGACGCGCGACAACAGTATCTCTCGCGGCAAGCTTTGATACGAATAACGAATGCATAACAGCATCCTCAAATCTCTCATTTCCTTGCGGTAAGTTTACAAATTAGTTACCCAAGTTATGCATGACACTACTCCCATTATAATGTCAACGATGACATTAGCACGTTAAAAACGCCAACACAACACCCAACAAGAAACATTAAAGGGATTGATAAAATACCTATATTTACCTTACTTTCGGCATCATCAGCCGCGTTAACATTTCATCTCGGCGTGCTTCATTACAGCCATTTTTTTAATCGGTAAACCGTAGCTTTTATTAAAATTAGATAGCATACTCAGCATACTAATGCTTAAATACTCCGATACATAATCATCACCATGCACTTTACTGACCTCAAACCTGCGTGGTAATCATTTAAAAACCTTACAATAGCCTTAACATTGATGCCGACAAGTGCAGAGAAGCTCTATGAAAGAACCATAGTTAGGAAGAGCATTCCAAGCCATACTGCCACAAGTCGTTGTTTCAAAAATCATTTTTGGAAAGACCACAACCGCTGCTCAAATATTGACATGGCGCACAATGTTATGTACAATAACAATCATCATTCACACTATGAAGAGGTCATTGATGAGATCGGGGCAGCAAGATTCTAGAAATGAAGCACGTTCAGATAGCTACATGAAAAAAAAAATTTAAGCTCAGACTCGAAGGGCTAAAGTTGCTGATGCGCTTTAATCAGGACCTTAGAACAAATAAATGTGCAAATTTGATGCTTGGCTTCATCAATCATAACTTACTCAAACCATTAGAAGCAACTGGAAGAAACGATGAATATGCAGATTTCATTGCCGCCATTGACCAGGGTCGTAATACTAATCGCTACTTGGGTTACAGCGAGGAGGCTTGTCTAATCTATCCATATTATGAGATCGTCAACTCTACTGACGAGATTAGTCCATTTTTCACAGCTCGGGTTGCTGGCATCATAAGTGGCGGTATATTATGTCTGTGTGGGCTTGGGGTTCTGGCAGGGGGTTTTCTAGCAGGTAGTATCAGCACTAATGTTGACATACAGTCAATGCTATCTCTGGCAGTTGTCATTTCTGTTAGTCTGATTATTGGCTGTGCTGTGGGTCTGATTACCTTTGCGGCAACAATGCCAAAATACAGAAAAGAAATGCAACGCTTGGGCGCGAAACTGCTCATGAGGCTCAATTGGTTATCCGAGCAGATGCACCTCTCTTCTAATAGAGACACAGTAGCACGCATCACATCAAATTCAATGACATCAATTGCGAGCAGATCGTCAGCCCAAGGTATTTTCCCAGTAGCAACAGAGGTAGGCACCGGTCGTAATCCGGAAACCACAGCACATAATCGGGAAACCACAGATAGAAGAAACACAACCACTCAACCCACTGTACCAGTATAACTGCTTCACATACAACGCTCGCACCACAACGAAATATCCCCAGCACCGTGAATAACTGCTGCTGGGGACATCTGCATGGGAAGACTGCACGCAACCAATAGTCTCAAGTAGATCATACAACCAGGAGATGACCTAGCAGCACACCTACTCTAACCAATCATTCACTTATTATACTGCACGCTGCAACGGTACTTCACCAACACAGCGAATGACCGGAGCTGGCACCACCTGTGCGGTACGGCTACGCACTGACAATGATGTCAGGTATGTGTTGTAACCAGTGGAAGGCTTAGGGGCCCACTTAATGGTTAAGCTATCGTCTGCTTGCTTGCCATTTGACGCATAGTAACAGCTAGTTTGTGTACAATGTGCTGCTAAATCTGATAGATGGATCGCGCCCAGATCACCCAATGACAGTACGATATCAGATCCATTCTCAATTACGAGCAGGCTACCTGCGCTAATATGAATTGAGAACTGCACAGCAGTCGATGGCGCATCACGCAGCATAAGTGATGATCCACTCACACACTGCATGGTAGCATCACGACTTGTGTGATACACAACCTGGCTGGCCTGCGCAGACAGTGCTGTAGTGAGTAGTAGTGCTGGTAATACAAAAAATGCTGGCTTAATCATGGTTTTACTCCGCTTTAATTAAAACTTTATGGGTTGAATGTTATATTATAGTAACATCCAATTCGCCCTCAGTCAACATAAATGCTCAAAGCATGGAAAATAATATTACTATACACGCTGTAATGGTATTCGCGCGTGGCAACGAAGCAGAGGCTCTGCTGACAAATCTCCAATACGGCTGTGCGTCGTCAGCCCGGTCAAATAGATTATCGAACCATCTGATGGCTTATCAAGTAATGAGAGTGTCAGACTCTCATTTGCTTGCACACTCGAGGCGTAATGACATGAATCATTGGCACAATGACTCGTTGTTTGCTGTATTGTGATCGTACCCAGCCTTTTTAAATCCAATGAGATATCTGAGTCGTCTTTTATCGTCAGCATACTACCCGCAGCAACATTAAAGGATCTTATCCCCACAATGGCATCTTTCCCACTGGTACACTCCAAACTTGCGTCATGCGTAACAGTGTAAGTAAAACTGGCCTGCGTAGACAAAGCCAAAGCCAATAGACACGCTGATAATACACGAAATACGAGCTTAATCATAACCCTCTCCTTTTCTTAAAATAGCATTGGTAATAATATAAATTATAATAACATTAAATAGCCACCTTGTCATGCTTTTACGCATCCAGCGACCCCAGCTCTCAATGAATGGAGAGCGTCATTGGGATTCACTATCAGCTAACCACAGGCCAACATACTAGCCAACATACTCATATCAAGCTATGCTAATCATATTCAACGTCATCAGGAGCAGGTGCTTGACAAACATTTCTCAGCTAGAAAACACCTTCAAGCGCATTGCAGATTTAGAACATGCGCAAGCCATGTTACGCTGGGATGAAGCCGTGATAATGCCCAGCGGTGGCCAGCATGCGCGTGTGAGTAGCATTGCTACCATTGGTGACTGCATACATCGCCTACTTTGCGATGACAGCCTGCTCAATGATCTTCAAGCGGTGCTACAAACACACTCACTGACAGATTGGCAACAACGTAACTGTGAGCTGATGCAACACCGAATTCAGTGCGAACGTGCCGTACCTGAAAAGCTATCACGTGAACTCAATATCAGCACACTCAATACCGAGCGGCTATGGCGTGACTGTCGTAAAAAAAATGATTGGGCAACGCTACAACCTGCTCTACAAACCACATTTTCATTGGTGCGTGACAAAGCACAAGCACTGGCAGCAGTACTCGATTGCTCACCCTACGATGCACTACTAGACCACTACACACCCGGATTATCACAGTCCGACATCGACCCGCTATTTGATCAGATTGCGCAACACCTACCAGATATCCGGCAACGCGCTGAAAACAAGCAAGCCAGGCAAACAAAAACCATCTTGTCCTGTGAGGCAGATGCAGCTGCACAATACGCTATGTGTGATCATGTGATGAAATCACTGGGCTTCAAAACCGAAAATGGTCGCCTCGATCTCAGTGACCACCCCTTTTGTGGCTCAGAACCAGAAGACACACGCATTACCATGCGCATTAATGAAGATGACTACACGCAAGCGCTCATGGCAACTTGCCATGAAACAGGACACGCACTTTACCAATTTGGTTTACCTAAAAAATGGCAGAAACAGCCTATTGGCAGCTTTTTAGGTTACGCTGTACACGAAAGTCAGTCTTTACTCATAGAAATGCACGTTTGTCGCAGCCAAGCATTTTGTGAATACCTTGCACCCCAGCTGAAATCCATGCTGAATTTAAGCAAACCCATTTCAGCAACCGCACTGTATCAAAAACTCACTGACATAGAGCGTGGACTCATTCGCGTAGATGCAGATGAAGTCAACTACCCATTTCACGTTCTATTGCGCTATGACATCGAAAAACAATTATTGGCTGGGGAATGCAACATTGCAGACTTACCGGAACTTTGGCACAGCCTTTCTCAGCAATACTTCCAGCGAAGCGTACACCCACACCACGCAGATGGGGTCATGCAAGATGTACACTGGCCATCTGGCTGCTTTGGGTATTTCCCAGCGTATTTAATCGGCAGCATGATGGCAGCCCAGTTCTATGCCAGTATGCAGCAGGATGGTGTTGATACCACAACGCACATACAACAAGGTGATTTTTCAGGGTTACTGAATTGGCTAAAACAAAATGTACACCAACATGCATCGCGCCCTATATGCCAGCAATTATTAATGCAAACCACCAGCTCACCATTATCAGCAAATGCTCTCTTACAGCATTTACAAACGCGCTATTGCTAAATAGCACCACTTTTTCAAACCGAGAAAATCCATGCCACACCGCAGAGCCTAATCAATTCCGGCCACTCACCCCCAAACACCATGCCTGAGCAAAAAAAATTCAACAACAGCTTGTTGGCCTCACTGGCAACAAACAACTCGCAGTGTAGGTCAAAAAGTGCTATCATTATGTTTAAATATTCACTTCACCTTGGGTCTTATCGTTATATGAAAAAATCCTGCTATACCATTATCTTACTTGCGACGATGTCTTTGCTGGCTATTTCAGACTGCGCCATGGCAGAATTAAGTCAAGGGCCCCATTTCATGCAAGCCGCCTCACATCAGAATACCAATACAACAACAGCACAAACCCCAGATTATATCAATTTACCTGACCAAATCACTGCCACAGGTGAGAATACATTCATATTTAGCCCAAAAATGCGGCACTGGGTGGCATACGATGAGAATGGCTTACGTGTTGCAGGTGGTGTAGGCAATGGCGGTGCCGACTTCTGTGAAGAAATCAATGAACCCTGTCGTACCCCAATAGGAAAATTTCGTATCACCCGCAAAGGTGATGAAACCTGCGCATCGAGTCAATTCCCAGTGGGCGTTGGGGGGTCACCCATGCCTTATTGTATGTTTTTCAAGCGTGGCAATGCCATTCATGGCTCACCCTATATCTCGAACCAAAATACCAGCCATGGTTGTATACGCGTTCTCACCCCTGCAGCAAAATGGCTCTCAAAATACTTTCTAAAATATCGCACCCGGGTGATTGTGCTTCCCTATGAATAGGCTATGATATTGTCTCTATATCCAAATACTTTATGCACCAAGGGCCACGCTTGTGCTTGATATCCAACAAATTACCCTGCGCTTAGGCAGTAAAACCCTGCTCGAAAATGCCTCCGTCAATTGCCCGGTCGGCGCTAAATGTGGGCTACTTGGCCGTAACGGCAGTGGTAAATCCTCATTGATGCGTGTATTGCTGGGCGAAATAGAGCCAGAGAAGGGACAAATTAATCTCCCTAAAGACTGGCGTATGGCAGCACTGGCTCAAAGCTTACCAGATGGCAGCCAAGCACTCTGCGACTATGTCTGCCATGGCGACAAAATATGGTCTGATATCACAAAACGCCTACAAATTGCTGAAGCCAAACAGGACGGCATGGCCATTGCCGATTGCCATGAACAACTACAACAAATTGATGGTTATGCAGTACCTGCCAATGCCGAAAGCATTTTGCAAGGGCTGGGATTCGCTAATGCCTCTCTTTACCAGCCACTGGCGACATTTTCAGGTGGCTGGCAAATGCGTGCGCAGCTGGCATGGCTGATGATGTCACGTGCAGAACTGTTACTGCTCGATGAGCCCACTAACCACCTTGACCTAGAATCCATTGTTTTCTTAGAGCAATGGCTCAGCGAACATACTGCCACAGCCCTGATTATTTCACATGACCGTGCTTTCATGGATACAGTGTGTAGTCACACCATTCACCTTGCAAACAGCCAACTAAAACGCTACACCGGTGGCGCCACAGCGTTTTTCAAGCAATATCAAGCAATGCAACAACAGCAACAAAAAATGGCTGAAAAAATGCAGAAAAAACGCGCCCATATGGAAGATTTTGTCAGGCGCTTTAGAGCTAAAGCCAGCAAAGCAAAGCAAGCACAAAGCCGAGTCAAAGCACTTGAAAAAATGCAATTCAGCAGTGAAGTGGCATTTGAAAGCCCGTGCCACTTTTCCTTTGAGCCTTGTCAAGCACTGGGATGGCCAGCCATCAGTGTGAAAGGTGATATGGGTTATGAAACAAAAACCATCTTAGAAAACGTTCGGTGGTCGGCAGGTGGACAAGACAAAATTGGCATTATTGGTCTAAACGGTGCGGGTAAAACCACATTTCTCAAAAGTCTCATGGGGGTTTTAGCACTCCGCAACGGTGAACGTGAATGCCACTCGCAAGTGAAAATGGCATATTACTCACAACAGCAAATGGACCAATTACGTGAAGATGATAGCCCGCTTAGTGCAATGCTTGCTAGCGATCTAAAGCTCACTGAACGAGAAGCAAGACATTACTTAGGAAAGTTCTATTTTCAAGGTGATCGTATTTTTGAAAAAATTGCTGGATTTTCAGGTGGCGAAAAAGCACGCCTAGCACTGGCCATTATCAGCTGGCAACGTCCAAACGTACTCATTTTAGACGAACCCACAAACCACCTTGACATGCCCATGCGCGAAGCACTCATTGATGCATTACAAGACTTTCAAGGCATGGTGTTGTTGGTTTCACATGATAGACACTTACTCAACTGTGCAGTTGATCGTTACTGCCTTATCCATGCAGGCCGCTGCCAGGAATTTGAAGGCAGCTTGGATGACTATGAGCGCATGCAGAAACAAAGCACCCGCAAACCCAGTGAAAAAAATGATCGCCAACAACCCAAAGTCACGCAACAAAGGAAGCAGCAAAACCATGAGAAGAAACTAGAGCGCATAGAAAAAGCAATGGCAAAACATCAAGAGCACCTGAAGACATTAGACAAAAAACTGAGTGAACAAGCGCTGTATGAAGATCATAATAAAAAAAATCTTAACCAGCTACTCACTGAACGTGCAGATGTAGAGGCCTTACTAAAACAATGTGAAATGGACTGGGAAACTCTGGCAGATAGCATTTAAGAATCTATAGCAATGATTCACATAATGCAGCATAATCAATACATGCAATATATGACAAATTCTACTCCGTGTCATTAACGTCAATTTATGTTATCGTATATAACGATGATTAGACTCACGGAGGAATTTAATATCGAATATTGTGTTCTCACACCATAATGGTCAGACCTCATATTTACAAAAAAAACGAGTACAATCTCAATTTTTTTGTGTCAAAAATAAAAACTCGCAATTTCTTGCTTCTTGTGGAGGATTCAGCTGGTTATCGGGATATCAAAACCCAATCGACTTACTTGGTAAAACTGACTACGATATGCGTTGCCCAGCATCGCAGTTATATGAAGAATGGGCAAAGGAAGACCAAAGTATTACGAGATCTCAATCCAGTAAGAGCTATGTCTGCATTGCCATGTATCATCGCAATGATACTAAAATGCTCAATTATACCAAAGAATACGTAGCAGGTGATATCGTTCTTAACTTCATAGAACTATCAAGCGGCTCTTTTCATCAATATGGTCGATCTATAATCAATAAAGTGCCCAGAGCGAAACGCCAACACATTCATCTTATCTATGAAATTATTCAGAACTACGATGGGCTCAGCGAACAAGAATCAAACATTATGTTTTTACTGTCACATCAACTCAGCGCCAAAAAAATTGCAGCATTACTGCATCGGTCACCACGCACCATACAACATACTATTGACAATGTCCGCTGTAAATTATCTTGCGCCAAATCAAGCGAGCTCATTCAATTAACCCACTTCCTAGTGTGGAAGATGAAAGTGCCGATATCATTGTGTGGCCGCTCTATTTTGAAAAGCTTAATCACACTATAACTCATTGTAAACCAGTATATGTTCTAAAAAAATCAGCTGCTGATGGTACAGAGCTAATACATATGTTACCATAAATTGATCACAACGATACTGGTGGAGGGCCAATATGTCAAATATCGTGTTTTCTAGTGGCACACAAACCAAACATCTACTCAAAAAACACGCACAATCTCAATTCTTCTGCGTAAAAAATAAAGATTCAGAATTCATTACTTCTTGCGGAGGAGCCAGTCAAGTATGCGGATATCGTAACCCTATAGATTTTCTGGGGAAAACTGATTTTGATATGCGATGTCCTGCAGCACATTTGTCAGAGGCATGGAGACAAGAAGATCAGATCATCATTAAGTCCAAAGCACAAAAAAATTATGTCTGTATTGCCATGTTCCATAAAACTGGCATGAAAGTATTGAACTATACCAAGGAGTATGATGCCGGGGATATCATTATTAACCTTAATGAATTACTAAGTGGTCCGCTCTACAATTACTGCCAGCACTTTATACAGAAAGTACCCGCAGCAAAACGCCAACAGATACACCTCATCTATGAAATGATTCAGCACTATGATGCACTCAGCCACCGAGAATCAGAAATTGTTTTTTTACTATCTCATCAACTCAGCGCCAAACAGATTTCAGCATTATTACATAAGTCTCCGCGCACAATCCAGCATAATATTGACGATATACGCGTTAAATTATCTTGCCCCAAGTCAAGCGATCTCATTCAATTGGCACACTTTCTAGGCTGGAAAATGAAAGTACCCATGTCGTTGTGTGATCGCTCCATTTTGACAAGTCTGATGGTGCCATGAAACCACCTAAACAACTACTTTGAAGCGACATCAAAAGGAGGAAAACAATGCATGAAATAGTCTTTGCAAACACGCTGAAGCAGGAACAATATTTAGCAAAAAAACACCCTATGGCAAACTCTTTTTGTGTTAAAAACAAAGACTCTCAATTCATCGCTTCGTGTATTAAACATAGTCAAATGTGTGGGTATGTAAACCCCATTGATTTTCTAGGAAAAACCGACTCCGATATACGTTGCCCAGCATCGCAGTTATATGAAGCATGGGCAAAGGAAGATCAAAGTGTTATTCGCTCTCAAGCCAGCAAGAACTATGTTTGCATTGCCATGTATCATGGCTCTGACATTAAAATATTGAATTATACAAAAGAATATGCTGCTGGCAACATCATCATAAACCACGCTGAATTGTCCAGTGGACCGCTTTACCAGTACTGCCAAATCTCAATACAAAAAATACCCGCCGCAAAGCGTCAACATATACACCTCATCTATGAAATCATTCAACACTATGACGCACTCACCTGCCGAAAGTCTGAGATTTTTTTCTTACTGTATCATCAACTCAGCGCAAAACAAATTGCAACATTACTGCATCGATCAACTCGTACAATCCAGAATATTATTGATAAAATCCGCTGCAAACTATCTTGCCCCAAGTCAAGCGACCTCATTCAATTGGCACACCTTTTGGGTTGGAGAATGAAAGTACCCCTATCATTGGGTGGCCACTCTATTTTAAGAAACCTCATGACACCATAAAACTGATTACAAAATACTTTGTATTGACTTCGAACAGGAGAGAATTAATGAATGAAATCATCTTTGGAAATGCTCATCATCGTGAGTGACATTTGGCGAAAAAACACCCCTTGGCAGATTTCTTTGTTGTCAAGAACAGTCGATCTGAAGTCACGAGCTCCTGCGCTGGAATCAGCCGCGCGTCTGGATACAATAACCCAATCGACTTCCTTGGTAAAACTGATTTTGATATGCGCTGCCCTGCAACACAGCTCTCTGAGGAATCCATTCAGCAAGACATCAGTATTATTCAGTCACAATCCAAAAAACATTACGCATGTATTGCTATGTATCACAGCATGGATATGAAAGTGCTAAGCTACACAAAAGAATATGATTCAGGTGAAGTCATTGTTAACCTTAAAGAAATCAAAAATGGCATTTTTTACCAGTATAGCCTTCAGGTCATCAATAGTATTCCACGATCGTTAGAAAATAACATTCATTTAATTTATGAAGTCATTTCGACTTATGACCAGCTGACTGTGCGCGAATCAGAAGTGCTTTTTTTGTTATTGCACGACTTACCCGCTCGACAAATTGCAAAAAACCTCAACCTCTCCATACGTACCATTCAACATTGCTGCGACCGTATTCGCATGAAGTATTACTGCGAAACAGTCTCTGAACTGGTACAGAAAATGATATTCTTGGGTTATCGAAAACACATACCACACTCGCTGATAGTATTGGTCAACGCCTAATCGATACCCCTCCCCTGCCAAGTTAACTTCAAATGATCATTCTACACAAAACCAAAACTAGAATTTGCAAAAATTAACCAGCAGCAAATAACCAGGCTAACCACGGCGCTAAATGACCACACTGATATAGTGCCCATATATTTAAGAAACCTGCCAGCGCTATAAAAGGACCAAATGCAAAATGTTGCTGCCGATCATACGAAAAAAACACAGTGCGAATACCGATGACAACCACCCCCAGCAAAGCAGCCATTAACAAACAACCTAGGCATGTCATGACCCCACCCCATGCACCCATTGCAGCCAGCAACTTACAATCACCTAAGCCGATACCTTCTTGCCGACGCATAACCCAAAAGCCCTTGGCGATCCCCCACGGCAATAAATACCCAAACAGTGCGCCGATGATCGCACTGGATGGACTGATAGGGGATGCGCCAGGTAAAACGGAAAAAACCAAACCACACCACAGCAGCGACAACGTCATACTGTCTGGTAATATCTGGTGAAAGGTATCAATAGCAGCCATTGTCAATAAAAAATAGCTCAGTAACACAATGCCAGCTGCATTCACCGTGAACCCAAACTGAAGGACACCCGCGCCTGCCAGCACAACTGCAAGCAACTCTATCAGCAATACGTGCCAACCAATAGCATGCTGACAATGACGACAGCGGCCTCGCTGTAACAAAAAGCTCAATATTGGTACCAGCTCATACCATCGCAAATCCTGTTGACATGCCTGACAATGCGATGCTGGCTGACTCAAGCTAAAACGAGCCGGTAAGGATGCTATACGCTGCTGCCAATCAGTACCACTGCCTGATTCACCCCATTGACGCAGCAAAATGAGCGGGTAACGATCAATAACAACCGTCAAAAAACTACCAAACGCTGCAGAGAGTAGTATCACACTCAAAAAAATCATCATACACCAACTGTCGTTCAACCAGCATATATGGTAACAAAGGCCGCCCCCTACAGCAATACAGGGACAATTCATTGCAGATGAAGGCTTGTGCTGCCTAGGTCCGGCGTGGTAAATTGAACAACATGATCATTCATCGCAAGGAGCGACCATGAAACACCTTTCCCTGCTAACGCTGGCAAGTAGCATGCTGCTCATGGCCCCAGTCTATGCTGCAAAACACAACACCACCCCTCAACCTGCTGCTGAAAAAGCCGAAACTGATGCCGCACAGACATCTGATCATGGCATTCGCTTTGGGCTGCAGGCCACTGCCATGGCCAATCTCGGTATGGGTCCCACCTTCATTTTTGCAAAAGAAAAAGCAGCTTTTGGTGGCGGTATTTTGTTACGCGACCATGAAACAACACTAACCACCTTTGCAGAGTGGCGTAAAAAACTGAAACATCCGTTCATTCTAGGCCTGGGTGCTGATTATACCTACAGCGCAACCAAGCACAGTACAGCTGACAATTTTAGCACCATCGGGCCACGGGTATCCTTGACCATCGATTTTGACAGCGATATTACCACCGGCATCTGGCTCAACCCATATGTTTATTCTGGTGCCAGCTTTGATAAACACCATCAATTTATGCGCCGCGGTGGTATCAGCGTTACTTTCTATTATTAAAGGTCTGCTGCTGTCACAGTGATTGAGGCGCGCTTTGTTTCCCACACTGTTATTTGCTGCAATATTACCCCAGCCGGGACGCGCTGATCTTGCTGCAATGCATGCGTAAGCGCTCTCAGCAATAGATGTGCAAAACACTCTAATGTTGTATTTTGGTCATCACCGAATAAAACGTGCTTTTGTTCGCCTTCATGCACAAATGCCAGTAACTCCGGATCGGCTGTGCTCACCAATGTCGCATGATCAACATGATCTTTAATCCAACGATTACACACAGACTTGATCAAAGAAAAGTCAATCAACATGTCGACAGCATCCAAGCTCTCAGCACTAATGCGAATGTTTGCCGCATAATTGTGACCATGTAAATGTGCACAAGGCCCAACATAGCCCTTCACCAAACGGTGTGCACAACAAAAATCGTCTAAATTGTAGTCAATATACACGGCACTATCCCAAGAAAGCATTGCATCAGATTACTTGCACCAGAGAGATACATAGCAATCACCCACTCTTCTTGTACCAAACCTACATTCTATTGTACAGTAGCCGAACCCACAGAATGAGGAGACACCATGCTCATCTCCATGATTGCCGCTATGGCACATGACCGCATTATTGGCTACAAAGACCAACTTCCCTGGCATTGCCCTGCGGACTTAAAGCGCTTCAAACAGCTGACCATGGGAAAACCCATTATCATGGGCCGCAAAACCCACCTGAGTATTGGTAAACCGCTACCTGGGCGACGCAACATTGTTCTATCACGACAAGTCGATTGCCCGAAGACAACTGGCTGCGATTACTTCCATGATTTACAAACAGCACTTTCCAGCTGCGATTGCGACGAGGTCATGATCATTGGCGGCGCTTCTATATACGATCAGTGTCTACCACTGGCAAACCGGCTCTATCTCACATTGATTGACACCAAAGTCAAAGGGGATACCAGCTTTCCGCAATGGCAGGATAATGAATGGCAGGTCAGCCATAGAAGTGAGCACAGAGACGAGAAAGCACACCTAAATTACACCTTACTAACCCTAGACCGGCTTTAAATACCAAAAAGTCGGTACCACCACAAGGGCAAGTACCGACTACTTTTACGATCAAGAGGGATTACGGTGGCTACTCAGCTTCTGAGACGCCCCGTATGCGCGTAAAGTTAGGTGTTTGTTGTGTTGCTTTAGCCACTTCAACATGCAACACACCAAGACGCATTTTGGCTTGTGTTTGTGACAAATCAAATGCTTCACTACTGCGTGCCAAAGGAATACTGACATCAATTAAACCAGTAAGCACATTGTTGTGGCGACAACACACCACACTATCACACTGCTGCTGTAAACGCTCACCTCGAATAGTCAATAAACCTTGGTAAATTTGAATATCCAGCTTTTCAACATCCACACCTGGCATATCAATATTGACTATGACATGTGTTTCCGTCTCCATAATGCTGTATGTCTGTTCAAGCCAGACTGCTTTCTGCTGAGCAGATACCAGCTGTCCCGTTGTTGTAAGACCCAATTGTGCATTAGCTGGCATACCAAAAGTCTGACCAACACCCCACTGCGAGCCTTGCCACTGCAAGGAAAAAAAGCTGCAAAATTGATTCAGTTGAGTCCATAGCGTATCAATCTGCTGTCTAAACTGATGTAAATGAGTCTGTGCAAAACCTTCTACTTGACCCGATTGCACAAACTGCTCTGATGCACGTAATAAGCCACTGATTTCATGCAGTTGCTGCTGTATCATGCAAATCTCTTGCATAATAGACTGATACTGACCTTGCACTGCTGTCCAATCAGTTTGATAAAGTGATTGTATACGTAAACGAATACGTACAATTTCAGCGGTTAAGGTCGCTTCAGCCTGTGCTGTATTGGTCACACTCGGGAATTGAGTGCCCAATTGCTGCACATAAGACTGAAATCCTGCATCGATAGCGGCATTAGTGCCCTGAGTAGTCGATGTTTGTGCCAGATTCGGCATGTATGGTGTTGCCATTGAGGTCTCCTTTTAGGTTTAATGTTAAACAAGCCAACTGTCATCTTGATGACTCTCCCACTCTAGACAATCTGCGGTGAATAATCTGTTCACAGGGGGGCAGAGGAATAGTGGGAAGATCAGATGTAATGGAAATGATAGCTTGCGTCATTTCATGAGCTTAACGAAAGCATGCGCTATCGGCGCAGTGATGTTCACAGTCATGAGTGATGACATAATGACACGCTGTATCGGCGAAATCGCACACCACGATGAGCCTTTACATTAAAACAATGACTTACTTTTTTTATATTAATTTCAACGGGTTACGATGAAGCATCGTTGGAAACAGCGGGTACTGCAATCATTTGGCGATCCTCACAGCGCAGTGCTGTCAACTGCCCACCCCAGACGCATCCACTGTCGAGAGCAAAACAATGCTCTGCAGGGCGCGGCTGTTGTAAACTGGCCCAATGCCCGAAGACAATATCCAACCCATCAGCGGCAGCTGAGCGAAATGAATACCATGGCTGATAATCATCATTGGCTGTTTTCGTCGCCTCATGGCATTTAAAATCAAGTTGACCTGCTTTCGTACAAAAACGCATGCGTGTAAAGGCATTCACAATGTAACGCCAGCGATCATGATGCTGCAATGACGCTTGCCAGCTGGCTGGCTCATCCCCAAAACAATGCGCACAAAAATCGATGGCATCAGAACTGGACATCATATCATTAAACTCATCAGCGTACTGCTGCGCGCTAGACAGAGACCATGCTGGTGTAATACCGGCATGGCACAATACCAGTGACTGTTCATTCAAAGTACGCATCAATGGCTGTCGCTGTAGCCACCGCATTAAGTCTTTGCAGTCATCTGCCTGCAACAATGTGTCCAAAGTATGATGATAGGCAGATGCATCAATGAGCGCTTGTGATAAAATGATGGCATACATATCATGGTTGCCCAGCACAACCAGCGGTTCAACACAGGCCCTCACAAAACGCAGCA
Organism: Coxiellaceae bacterium; assembly: GCA_047404195.1. Lineage (GTDB taxonomy): Bacteria > Pseudomonadota > Gammaproteobacteria > JAJRRL01 > JAJRRL01 > JAJRRL01. The sequence goes on along the minus strand of JBDOIU010000007.1, from coordinate 13,131 downwards.
CAGCCAAGGAATCAGGGCCACGGTTCAGAAGGTCGCCCACAAAACCCAACTGATCACGCCGCTCATCATAATTAATCGCGTCTAATAAACGCAATAAACTGCGCATGCAACCATGCACATCTCCGATCAAGTATGTTGCGATATACGCCTCCTGGCCGTCATCTCAGCAAACGACTTATGGCAGCTTAGCCATCAACTGATGACTCGGTAATTGTAAATGTACATGCGACTGCACACTACCAAATAAGTGAGTGAAAAAATCTTCTTTGTGCGTAAAGTCAACCACTCGAGCTGTAGCAAAATTCTTTTGCAGCGCATCCCATGGCATCATCACAGCGTCCACCAAGCCCAGCTTAACGGCAGTTTTCCCGCTCCAAAAGTCACCGGAAAACAGCACCTTTGCAGGGGCATGTAAGCGCTTACCACGCCCGTTAACCACGGCTTGGATGAATTGTTGGTGCACATTGTCTAATACTGATTGCACCTTGGTCACATCTTCCGGCTTCAACGGTGAAAATGGATCCAAGCGCATTTTATTATCACCAGACATTAACGCCCGCCGCTCAATACCCATTTTATTCATGAGAGCAGTCACACCAAAGCCACTCATCATCACACCGATTGAGCCGGTAATGGAGGAACCATTCACATAAATTTCATCTGCAGCACTGGCTACGTAATACGCGCCAGAAGCCAATGCATCTCCTGCAACCACAATCACTTTTTTATGTGTTTCCTGCTTAAGGGCCATGATTTCATGGTAAATCAGGTCTGACTGCACAGGTGAACCACCTGGGGAGTTGATGGCCAACACCACACCGCGTGCGTGCTTATCACCAAAGGCAGCACGTAATGCAGGCAATACATTCTTCGCTGAAAACGCTTGTCCAGGCATGATGACACCATCCAGGCGAATTTCTGCCACATATGGCCCTTTTTTTGACGCCTGTGCCGCATCAGGTGAATCTGATGATTTTCCTTGTAACAATGAAGCATAGAAGACCAATAAGCCGATCCAAACTAAACAGCGAATATTGCGCCAAATGCGGTCTGAACGATAGTGCTTTAACAAACGGTCAACGAGCCGATTGGAAAGTTCTTCATTTTTTTGAGACGAATTCATATCAGACATACCCTGACTCCTTGAAAAAGACAACCTCAATTATACAACTCACATCACCTGAAAAGCAAAAAAAATGAAGTGTATGACACCTGGTACTGACTTCATACCAAGATTCACACATTGAGATTTCTTAAGGATGTCACACCTTGGCTTCTGGCGTTTCAACAGATGGATATTCTGAGGCTTGACTATCACCGAGCAAAGACTGCTGCAACGTCTGTCCAGTAGTGCTCAGTGGGTCTTGTGACAGTGCCTCAGCAGGATCTTTTTCAGGAATGAGGTGCTTCTCGTCATAGTACATCACTGACCCACCCCGATTGACAAGACTGAAGACAAGCGTCGTCCAAACAGTAGCAGCGACGGTCCAAGCCAACTGATCAGCCTCAATACCCTCTGAACTGCCTACAAAAGGCGCCATACCCACAACCACATAACTTAAATATAATGATACTGCCGTAGGATGGATGCATAACATTGCTCGCTCCTGGCACGACTTGGCAGACATTTGCATCTCCCCAAATACCCTCAACAGTGATGATGAACCCAGGAACGAAGAAGCACAACCAAACAATGCAACGGCTGGATGCGCTCTTGCTGGCCAGCAAAGTAACAGCGGTAAGACTGAAAAGATCAGCGTAGCGGTAATTGCCAAAGAAAATGATCTCGTATTATTGACCGCCGTTACGCGATTGACATCATCCTCATCAAGGATATTGTTTGTGTTAAGGCTGTTGTATACTGTTAAGGCATGCCTTGCTATGCCAATCATACGAGGATTAAACCGCTGCTTCCACGCAAGGCTAAGATCAGTTTTTGGTCTCACCCATCGTGCAGGACCAGCTATGGTCGGCACCGCAATCAAAGCGGCACCTCCCATCAAAATCTGCCAAAGTATTGTGATCACTTGGCGCTGGTGATACAAATGACATAAAGAGACTTGCCCCGTCATGATACATAAAATTTGAATACTGTGTTGCACATATAACGCTGTCATTTTTCCACGCGTCATTAATGAGTCAGGTCCTTCTGTGTGTTTGACATGAACGGGAGAAGAAAAACGCCATGTTTGTACTGATGTACAGGCAAACATGATAAACAAATGACACAGACGTAAAAAATCTGTCTCCATCTGCATGCCCATTGCTTGATGCACATTGGTTGCAACAGCGACGGTGATAGAGGCGGCTACAACTGAAAACAGTGCGCGCCCTAAATAATGAAAACGATGCGCCTGAGTAAAGGGGTGCTGTATGAGTTTTTTTGAATTAGTCTTAGCATACTCAGGCGGGCACAACAAATATTGATCAATGAAACGCATCCAAGCTGATCTGGGCTTATCTCCATACATTTTTTTCATATTTGTGGTCATTTTATCGCAAACTGTTTTCATGAAATTTCTCCACCCTTCTGATGTGTTATTGTGACGTAGCCAGCACCAAGCGTGACTAAGAAAGAGTGCACATGCCAGAGGGGCATGATGCAAATTCAATAACTCTGTATGGTCCTCACTAGAGGGCAGCCGCTCCTCATCGCCATGATATGGTACCCGTGCACAATCAGGTTCATCAACACCATCACTATCAACTTTTTCTTCCGACATAATATGCCTTATTGATTAGCAAAACCACACGAGTGGATATCAAACACACTATGCGCCCAATGATTTATGCTGTCAACTGTCGAACTATACTTAAATTAAATGATCAATATTCACAGCGATTGCTGCATACACAGACGGCGCAACCAGGGTGATGATCGTAAACACCAAACGGCGCTTTGACGCAATGGTTTCAACCAACCGTCATCAGCACCAAAGCCCTTGGCAAAGACATCCATAGCACGCAACATCAGTGCATTATTCCCTCGTCTCTGCCTCGGATAAGCTTTCAACGCTGACAGCTGCCCGATATCACCACCACGCTGCCACACACGCTGAACGCACTGTGTTAAAGCATGTACATCTGCAAAACCCAAATTGGCACCCTGGCCTGCTAGTGGATGAATTTGATGTGCTGCATCGCCAATAAGCGCTACTCTCGGCGCAACATATTGTTGTGCATGCTGCCAAGCCAAAGGAAACATTTGTCGCTCTGATACAGCCACAATAGGACCTAGGCGTTGACCAAATGCTTGATTCAGTGCTTCTAAAAAAGCTGATTCATTGGCTTCATACTGTAACGTGGCAGCAGAGGATGATTGCGACCAAACAACGCTACACACATTTGGCTGTGCATCCGGTAAAAATGCTACCGGACCACCTGGCAAAAACACCTGTCTCGCAACACGACGGTGTGGCTGCTGTGTCTTTACTAATAAGCACATTGCATGCTGCTCATACTGACCTGAGTCAGTCTGAATATTGGCCGCTGAACGACACCACGAGCGCGCACCATCAGCTGCGATAACCAGCGATGCTGAGACACTCTGCCCATTGTCATCACAAACAACGGCACAAGTTTCAGTTTGTAATAAACGCTTCGCAACAAATGGCACGCGCATCTCACAGCCTGGCTGTTCTGATAAATATTGCTTCAACGCCAACACTAAAGCAGCATTGAAAACATTGGCTCCCAATACTGGCACACCAAGCTCAGCAGCGTCAAAGCATACTGAAGTATCCACACCTTGCGCCCAAAATTGTAAGCGTGTAAAAAAACCGGCTTTATCCTGCAAGTCGGACCAAATACCTAACGACTTGAGCACCGCAATAGACGTTGCATTCAACGCTGCTACTCGGCCTGCATTCGCTGATAAATGTGCATAGCCCCGCGCTTCACAGACCAGCACCGACAAGCCTGCTCGTAACAAACATGCCGCTTGCAATAAACCAATCATGCCACCACCCAGCACAATGACATCAGCATCTAGTTGTCGTGACATAGCAATGACTCCTGCTCTGGCAATATACCACGCGCCAGCGCTGGTACTGGTGCTGCCAGACCCATCAACTGTCGGGCAATTCGCTGCTTCATACCTGGCAATAATGTGATGGCACCCATCCCCATTGCACGCATTGCAGCAACGGGAAACGCGCGCATGGCAAAACCATCATGAATGCCCTGTACCCATTGCCGTAATTGTTTGTGGCGACGCTGCCGTTGTTGCGAGAAACGACTGATCTGTGCTGGTGACAATGCTGTATGCTTGTTCGTGACCACAGCATCTGCTAATTGCTCCGCTAAAATGGCTGCATCACGGCATGCTAAATTGAAGCCTTGAGCCAAAAGTGGATACATGGTTTGTTGTGCATCACCCAGCAGAATAATACGTGCTGCTGTTAACCCTTGTGAAACCATTGGCTGGACAGTATATTCACCAAGACATTTTTGTGCTTCACACGTATAGCGGCCTCGCCAAGCATGTTGCATCATTTTTAACTGTCGTGCTTCAGATAAGCGACGGTAACGTTTAGCGCGCTCTTCACTCATCGTCAAAACCATTCGACACTGGTTCGCCTGCCACAACGGCAAGCAAGCATAAACACCTTGCTCAGCCATGAAACGCTGTTGCGCAATGCCACTGTGTGGGTTTTGGCACTCAACATCATGAATAAATGAAACCGCTGCTTGCCCTGTATGCTGTGTGGTTGCGCCCAAATACTGTCGACAAGGCGAGGCAGCACCATCGGTAGCCATACAAATGTGGGCGTGACAAACATGACTTTGCTCAGCAGACTGCCATTCACAGATAACTTGATCATTTTCTTCACGTAATGCGGTCACTGTTGATGACCAGCTGATATCAATTTGCGCTGATGCACGTACTGCTTGCAGCAAAGCATGCAATAATGCACCCATGGGCACCACATAACCCAATGCTGGCTCAGCCATGCTCGCGGCAGTGAAATCAACTTCACCACAGTGCCCTTGCTGTGATACTAAAACCCGCTTGATAGGTGCTGCACGCGCCTGCAGTTCAGTCCAAGCGCCGCATGTTTGTAAAATGCGCTGTGAAGCCAACGCCAAGGACAGCGGCCGCGCAGATTGGAACATCGCTTCAACATCAGATTCTGCTCGCTGATCAATCAGCTTAATGCGAAAAGGTGTACAACGAGATAAACACAAGGCTGTTGCCAGACCTGCCAGGCCTGCGCCGACGATGACACAGTCAGTTGTTTGACTCATACTGGAGTCCTTTGCAATCAGATAACTCTACTGTACACTATAATAATGTAAGATCAAGCCAGCTTGCGCTTGGTGGCACATGCAAACAGAAGCGCATTGCCGATCAAATAATTAACTAAACGGTCTGGCCCGCTATCAGGCTGGAGGCCCAAATGAGCACACAACAAACTGCAATACACAAGCTCACTGCTCTGCGGCAGAAAATGCAACAAAATAAGATAGATTATTACCTGGTTCCCAGCAGCGATCCGCATCAAAATGAAACACCACCTGCATGCTGGCAACGCCGTGCCTGGATCAGTGGCTTTACTGGTTCTGCAGGAGTGGCGCTGATCGGGCATGACACAGCGCTATTATGGACCGATGGCCGCTACTTTGAACAGGCAGCATCTGAGCTCGACACCGAACATTGGCAGCTGATGAAGCAAGGCACCGATGATCCAAACTGGCAGGAATGGTTGAACCAGCAAGGTCAGGGGCTACGCATTGCTGTTGATCCAAATTGCATCAGTATCGAGGCTGCCACACACGTCCAAACAGCTTTACATACTGGACAACATGAACTGCGAGCTGTTGAACCAAACTTCATTGACCTAATCTGGCAGCAGCAGCCCACCCTACCCAAACAAGCTATTTCGCTGCACGACACAACTTACAACGGTCGTTCATGTGCTGATAAGTTATCTGCTGTCAGGCAGTGGTTATCCACACAACAACAAAACAGCCTGATCATCACAGCCCTAGACGATATCGCCTGGTTGCTCAATCTTCGTGGCAAAGACATCGAACACACACCGGTTTTCATCAGCGCCCTACTGGTGTGCGATGAAAGCTGCCATTTGTTTATATCGCCTGAGCAATTTACCCCTGAGATACAAGACTACTGCCAACAACAAGATATCACCTACCACCCCTACGCCTCACTGAATGCCATCTTGCAAGCCTGGCACAAACCCATTTGTGTTGACCCAAAACAATGTAGTTGGGCCATCTTAAATCATGGCCAAACACTGACAATTGCACATCAGCCATCACCTATTCCACACATGAAAGCCATCAAAAATACTACGGAACAGCAAGGTATGCGTGATGCACACATTGCAGATGCACTGGCGCTGTGTCGATTCTTTGCTTGGCTTGAAACAGAGTGGCCTACAGGTATCACAGAAATCAGTGCTGCTAATCAATTACAATCCTTGCGTTGTGCACACCCACTGTGTCGAGACCTCAGCTTTCCCAGCATCAGTGGCTTCGCTGAGAATAGTGCGATCATACACTACCAACCACAACCATCGACTGACAAAGTAATCGATGACAGTAACATCTACCTCATTGACTCTGGTGGACAATACCTGAATGGCACAACTGATGTCACACGCTGCTTACACTTTGGCGAGCCAACGCCTGCACAAAAGCAACATTATACGTTGGTGCTGAAAGGACATTTGGCCTTACGACAGGCCGTTTTTCTAGCAGGCACCACTGGCAATGCCTTGGATTGCATCGCCAGACAAGCATTATGGCAGGCAGGATACGACTACGCGCATGGCACTGGCCATGGTGTCGGGCATTACCTGTGCGTGCATGAAGGACCACAAAGCATCAGTCCACGTGCTCATACACAAGCGCTGCACGCTGGTATGGTTGTTAGCAACGAACCCGGGCTTTACCTCAGCGGACAATATGGCATTCGCATTGAGAATTTACTCCTCGTTGAAGCAAAACAACAACCGAACGAGAAACACAGCGTGTTTCGTGAAATGCTTGGTTTTTCTGATCTGACTTTAGTGCCATATGCGCATAATCTCATTGATGTAGCGCTATTGACTGAACAAGAAGTTGACGCCATTAATGACTACCATGAAACTGTGTATCAACAACTTTCCCAACACTGTCAATCAGATGGTGCACTAAAGACTTGGTTAGAATTTAATACGAGAAAAATCACACAAAAATAAATACATTTTTTGATGATAAATGAATACCTTGTTGCGCAAGCGTGCAGAAATAAAACAACCATTCGCCGCCACATGTTGCCATTCGTTATTAAAGTGTGGTATACTGGAAGTGTTCTAGGTAAGAGGTTGGTGAACTATCATTTTGAACCGATACTTTTAAGCTAGGGACGGTGCTTAGTCATTACTGTTGCGCACGCTCAGTCAGTGAGAAGCCTGAGGTGATGCAAGCGGAATCCCACGTGAACCTTGGGTTCATTAAGGGCGAGCCAGTCATCTTGCTTAGAACATTTTTTTATTCTTTTGCAATGTGGCGTTTGTTATGCCGTTAACGCACCCCAATCCAAATAAAAAAGACCTGCGCCAAGTGATGCGCGAAAAGCGTCAATGCTATCCTGCTATAAGTGCACAAGCAGCCAGCCTAACTATTTGCAAAAAACTCCTCTCCCTGAAAAGCATTACCCAGTCACAACACATTGCCATTTATTTAGCATCTGACAATGAAGTCTGTCTTGCACCACTCATCGAAAAACTTCAACAGCAAAACAAAACACTGTATGCACCGGTGGTTTCTGAGCAGCAACTTCAATTCAAGCAATACATTTCAATAGAGCAGTGCGCCCCAAACCAATTCAATATCTTTGAACCACAACAAGCACAATCTTTTTCTGCTGATGATTGTGACTGTATACTCATACCTGGCATTGCATTCGATAAATCAGGTGGCCGACTTGGCTACGGCAAAGGATACTATGACCGCACACTGGCTGCGTGCCACACCCACAATCTGCCCATCACTATTGGCATTGCCTATCACTGGCAGGTATTAAATACATTGCCACGTGATCCATGGGACCAAACATGCCATCATATTATCACAGAACAATCTTATTTCGGATAAATACAGTAGCGTGGCGCACTCACCTAAAATCAAAATGAGCAAGACCATAGCATACTTAAAGTAGTAACAAAGAATTATTATACTGCGAGGCCAATAGCCTGGAATAAGCTTAAGAAGGCGCTTGCTGTCTTTTACAAAAATCACTGACTGTGCAATCCATATGACCTTGCTCTTGACCATAATCTTTAATATCGCTCAAGATGCTGTTAGCAACACCAAATACCTTGTGAGCTTGGCGCAAGTCTGCTGAGGGCCTTGCTTCTTGCATATGACTGTCCAACTCCGCACACCACACATACCAACGTATAAGCCCAGCTAGTGCAAACATTCCCCCTAAAACACAAAAGGGAAGGCTGATTAAACCGGCAACAGAAAGCATGGCATCATGAAACTTGACTAATAATAGAACGCCCGCGACAGCGAGACCCGTTGCTAAAACCGCACCGGCAGTATTACCAGAAAAATTACTCACATTACGCTTATAAACTGTATTAGACTCTAAATATGATGTGCTTTTACTTTGACACTGAGCTTTATGTGCCAACAAAATCCCTTTAAGAGCAGATAAACTGACATCTTTTGTTAACAATACTTCCTGATCATCGAGAGAAAATTTTTCAGGTGCTTCCCCACGACGGTAGGCGCACTTTATCATTCTCAGAAAAGACAAACAATCTGCATTATCTTTTGCTATATTCCGCAGATTTTTACGCCAGCGATTATCCCTTATGCTACTGTCTGACGCTGGCAATCCCGCTGCTTGCTTGTGAACACCTTGAGGCTCATCTGTTGCTTCGTTTTGTGTTGAGCACTCACGTTGGGTTGGCTTTGGAACCACCTCTTCAAGTAACGCTGGATAGCTCAGCAATTGCTCTTTCACTTTTCCATATGTCGTTATATTAATCTTGCCCCACCCATCCCAAAACACACGACATGACTCCTTCAAAAAAGATGCAAACTGATTTGATTTCAATAGCATAAACTGAAAAGCCTGTGATACCAAGTGATCAGTATGACAGTCTTTCCCAGACACAAGATGCTCAGACAACCAGCGATCTAATAACGAATTAAATACTTTTCCAGCACCATCCTCTGCATCCATTGTACGCTCGAAGTAGGCTGCTAACTGCATTGATAAAAACAAATTGATCGATTCTGCGGCGTATGAATCGGTACTGCCTTTAAACTGCTTAATCTACTCCGTTGTTAACGATAAGTTCGCAACAGACTCAGATAAACGGGCATTGATTTGCTGTAAATAATCATCCAAACTAGACTTTATCTTTTTCTCTATCTCTGAACGAGCTTGGCTAACTTCAGGGTGGAGTAAAAGTGGAACAATTGTATGAACAGACAGTAGAAAATCTTTCAGATTCTTCCGAAAACGGCGGGCACCGTATAAATTACTGACATAACCGAACGCTTGCTCACCGACCACGAGCTTAGGTAAACCCATACTTTGAGCTTGACTGGGAAAAAACCGTAGTCGATGCCTTTGCATACACAAGAGGGATGTCAGTAGCTTCTTTTTATGATCCTGCCATAAAGGTTGAAGATGGGGCAAAAAATTACTTGTTATAACCTGTTTATTTTCATTGAGAAAAAAGTCTTTCACAGGGAGACCAAGCGGACACCCAATGACTTTGCTGTGGTTGGTAGGATTACTCCTCACAGAGGGATCACTTTTTTGAAATACCACAACATGGCTTCTGTAATGAAGTGCAGCATGACAAATTTCAGTAACAAACTTAGGCTCTAGCTGCGATAGTCGAAAATCAAGATACAGACCATTAGCTCCCCTGGGAAACGAGTCTAAACCGAATCTTCTTAACCGCCAATTTGACTGTACTTCCACCGCTGATGGCAAAGCATAAGATGAAACAGATTTCCCCAGGACCTTGAAACGAGGCAGGAAATTACGCATGATTGCCTCATCTTGTAGGAAGGTATTACTCATCCCAAAAAATGCCCTATCACCCAAACTGATTTGCTCGGCACTTAAAACAACGTGCCTCAATGCACAATTCAAAAAAGCTTCTTCACCAATATCCTCTACTCCAGGCGCATTGAGAATAGTCAATTTTTTACAATCTTTTAGGGAACGTGCTGCGATTCCTGTGACCGACTCCGGTAAACATAAAGCAAACAATGCTGGCATTTCAGCCAATGATACGACTTGATCACCAAACACAACATTACCGTCAAATGAAGTACCATTTATCTCAATAGTGCCATGGGTCCGAGCAACAGCACTAGCACTAGCACTAACAGCGCCATCAATAACACACAATACGGACTCTCTTTCGTCACTAAGAAAAGATTTCAATGCAATGATTGCATATTCTGATGCGGATCTATGAACTCAATTCTTCTGTCTTCAGCCAAAAAACGATCAAGCAGCCATGAAAAATCATCCCCACTCACTGGTAACTGCGCCTGCCCCTCTTCACGAGGCACTATGCTATAAAACCTGGCCATATATGAACCCCATCGTTTTGCCATAAATATCGTTCACTACATGGTACCACATGGTCAAAAGACATGCAATAGTATCATTGTCACTGGACATTCAGTATAAACAGGTAGTTAGGTCAGCACCCTGTCATGGATCACATCCAAATCAACATGAAATTTGTGTGGTCAAATGCCTGATTCATTGCATCTACCTCCCCTAACCACTGCGTGGACTACAATTGACTTCTAACATGAAAATTTTGTGAGTACGAGGCATCATATAAGAAAATTATACGAAAACTAATCATTCTATGAGGGAGGATGCTTATTGATACCGGCACACGCATGTTTGAATCTTAAATAGAAGGTAAGACCGTACCCTACTACCCTATACAAAAATCACCAACCGTACAGTCAGCATTTTCTCTCTTATTGGCAAACCCAAGAATAGTGTCAATGGCACCAGCACTTATTGAGCCTCCAAATGGTCTGCCCACTGATTGATGCTGCGCAACCAGACTTGTGGCAGACTTAGTCGTATACACTCGGGACATACGTCGTCGGTTTGTGTCCCTAGAGTTTGTCATGTTATAGGTCCAGCTGTCCTGCTCCTAATGACTCCCCGTCGACACACGAGTCAGGCAGTGTCCGCAGGTTTGCTGTCTGATCACGTCCACGCTTAGCTGGTGCGATTGATCGTGTGGCAGAAACAGCATTAGCAGAATGCGTTGCGCCCACAGACAGAGCCCTTCTCGGTTGGTGCTGTGCAGACGGGTTTGTTGATGGTACATAATGTCTATAATTTGCGAATAGTGTTGGTCGTGCGGCACCAGCACTTATTGAGCCTCCAGATGGTCTACCCACTGATTGACGCTGCACAACCAGACTTGTGGCAGGCTTGGGCGTATAGCCACGGGACATACGTCGTCGGTTTGTGTCCCTAGAGTTTGCCATGTTATAGCGTTTTATAGGTGGTTCCACCCGCGTAGAGGCAGTAGCAATGACAGGATTTTTTTTGCCTGTAGATTTTCTTTTCCTCGATTGGTTCTGTGCAGAATGGTTACTCGTAGTGTCAGATCGATGACTTGCTTTTACTGCCGGTCGCACAGCGGTAACGACTACGGCAGAACTCTTTTTGCCTGTAGATTTCCTTCTCCTTGATTGATGCTGCGTAGACGGGCTTATCGTCTTTTCAGGACTATGATCCTCTGTCAACGCTGGTTTGGTAGCATGAGCAATTTGTTTCTCAATTATTTGGAGCAGCTCAGTAAATTCAAGGTCTTCACATCCCCTGAGCTTACCTAGAAACCGATTTCGTTCTATAGGTTTTGCAAAAAAAGGATGAGACATCACGGAGGGTACATTTTCATGGATACCATGGTAAACACGAACAGCACTTATAAAACATTGATCATCCTCGTTTTTTTCAAATGCTTTAATAAGACATTTCTTAAAATCAATAGGTTTATTTAATGCATTCTCAAGTTGAGCTAAATTAGGGATGCTTCCGTTTGCTCGTAGCCGCACAAGAGCCCCCCCCAGCCATAGACGAACGTTTAGCTCTCCCACATCGATATTAGCCCCTCTATTCGTCAAGGAGTCTACGATACATGTCTTATCTATAATCTCTTTTCTTATCTTTGGATGGAGAGCAAGCCTAAAAATGACTGAACAAGCGCCAGACAAAACATTGAAGTCAATGACATTGGGTCGACTTAATGCTTTACCACTAGATTTGTTTTTAAGCAAGGTATCTAGATGAGTAACCATCGCCCTCCACTGCACTGGCTCCTTCACTCCAGATTTTTCGCATAAGTTATAAAGTATGTATGTCACATCTGTTCTCACTTCGTCATCTTCACTTGATAGCAGACGAAGAATTAGGGGGACTTGTAGCATTTTAAGCGCAGTTAACGTGACTTCACCACAAGCAGTAATAGCAATAATAATCTCAATAATTTTTGCACGAAGTGGTCTTTCGCATTCACGCTCCGATTTTAATAGTGTATTAAAAATAGGGAATAATAACTTGGCAATATCTTTCGCTATATGAGACAGCTGAGCAAGATTTCCCAATAGTAAGAGCACAGACTTTTTAACCTCTAGCACATTGTCATCATCCGATTCGACTCGAAGTATAAGACGAAATTTACCTCGCATGACTGACCACATTTCATCCATATCATCATTGTTTAGTTTTGGCTGAATCGCGTTAAGAAAATCCAACACCTGAGATGTGTGCTGTGTTATAATACTCACCTTGGGTTTTCGTGTATACTCATTTACATTATGAATCAGCAATCTTTCTGAAAAAGCTAGGACATTGGAACGCCTTAAATCCACATCAAATTCTGATACAAAAGACGATAGTTTAGTAATAATTCGCATGCAGGCCATGACAAAAACAGCTAAGCTGGACCTGGACAGAACGTCACGCGCAACTCCAAAAGAGGGAGTATCAAGTGCTTTAATAAGACATCTAACGCAATCATAACCAAGAGATTTCTCATGCTTTTTGATCAATTTCTCGAGTATCAAAAACATATCACCAAATGAAGTGGATCGCCTTAGGCC
>JBDOIU010000006.1:0-27788 GCA_047404195.1 Coxiellaceae bacterium | reverse complement strand
ATGCTACCCTGACACAGCAGTACTTTTACAATATCTATGTGACCTTTCTTACACGCAATCCATAGTGGTGAATGTCCTGAATCATCACGCTGATTCACATCAACACCATCTTTATCAAGCAGTGCCTTTACAATCTCTATGTGACCCTTCTTACAAGCAATCCATAGTGGTGAACGATCACAATCATCATACCTATTCACATCAACACCATCTTCAACTAACAGTGCCTTTACAATCTCTATGTGACCCTTCTTACAAGCAATCCATAGTGGTGAACGATCACAATCATCATACCTACTCACATCAACTCCATCTTCAACTAATAGTGCCTTTACAATCTCTATATGACCCTTCTTACAAGCAATCCATAGTGGTGAACAACCTGCACTACCCTTATCTACATCAACACCATCTTTATTCAACAATGCTTCTACAATGTCTGTGTAACCTTCCTCACAAGCAACCCATAGTGGTGAACAATCATAATTATCAGGCTTGTTCACATCAACACCATCTTTATTCAGCAATACTTCTACAATGTCTATGTCACCTTGCCATGAAGCAATCCATAGTGGTGAACGACCCCTATTATCAACCTTATTTGCATCAAGACCATCTTTATCAAGCAGTGCTCTTACAACGTCTATGTGTCCTTCAGAACACGCAGTCCATAGTGGTGAACAATCATACGCAGAAGGCTTGTTCACATCAACACCACCCTTATTCAGCAATGCTTCTACAATGTCTATGCCACCTTCCTTACAAGCAATCAATAGTGGTGAACGACCGCAACGATTAACCTTATTTACATCAACACCATCTTTACCAAGCAATGCTTTTACAATATCTATGTGACCTTTCTTACATGCAATGCATAGCGGTGAATCATGATAAAGATCAGTTTTATTGATATCATTGACATCAATACTATCTTCATCAAGCAGTGCTTTTACAATGTCGATGTGACCACACTCACACGCAATCGATAGTGGGAAATCACCCCACCTATTAACTTTATTCACTTCAACAGTATCTTTACCCAGCAGTGCTTTTACAATGTCTGCGTGACCATTCTTACAAGCAATCAATAGTGGGAAACCACCCCACTTATTAACTTTATTCACTTCAACAGTATCTTTACCCAGCAGTGCTTTTACAATGTCTGCGTGACCATTCTTACAAGCAATCAATAGTGGTGTTCGACCTGAACGATAAACCTTATTCACATCAACACTATCTTTATCTAGCAGTGCTTTCACAATGTCGATGTGACCACGCTCACACGCAATAGATAGTGGTGAATCAGAACAGCATACCTTATTTACATCAACACCGTCTTTATCTAGCAGTGCCTTTACAATATCTATGTGACCTTTCTTACACGCAGTCCATAGTAGTGAATGTCCTGAATCATCACGCTGATTCACATCAACACCATCTTTATCTAGCAGTGCTTTCACAATGTCTGTGTAACGATTCTCACAAGCAATATATAGCGGTGAACGACCGTAACAATTAACTTTGTTCACATCAACACCATCTTTATCTAGCAGTGCCTTTACAATATCTATGTGACCTTTCTCACACGCAGTCCATAGTGGTGAGCGACCTGAACTATCAACCTTATTCACATCAACACCATCTTTATCTAGCAGTGCCTTTACAATGTCTATGTAACCTTCCTTACAAGCAATACGCAGCAATCTAGCGCCATGACCATCTGTGACAATGTCATCTAAGTAAAGGTCAATACCATCCTGACACAGCAGTGCTTTTACAATGTCTGTGTAACCTTTCTCACAAGCAACCCATAGTGGTGAATGTCCTGAATCATCATGCTGATTCACATCAACACCATCTTTATCCAGCAATACTTCTACAATGTCTATGTCACCTTGCCTAGAAGCAATCCATAGTGGTGAGCGACCTGAACTATCAACCTTATTCACATCAACACCATCTTTACCAAGCAGTGCTTTTACAATTTCCATGTGACCTTTCCCACACGCAATGTCTAGTGGTGAGCGACCGCAACGATTAATCTTATTTACATCAACACCATCTTTATCAAGCAATGCTTTTACAATGTCGATGTGACCACGCTCACACGCAATCGATAGTGGGAAATCACCCCACCTATTAACTTTATTCACTTCAACAGTATCTTTACCCAGCAGTGCTTTTACAGTGTTTATGTCACCGTTCTCACAAGCAAACCTCAGCAACCTAGCACCATAATTACTTAAGACAGCATCATCTGAGACAATATCAATGCCACCCTGACACAGCAGTGCTTTTACAATCTCTCTGCGACAGCACATACACGCAATCCATAGTGGTGAATAACCTGAATCATTAGGCTGATTCACATCAACACCATCCTTACCAAGCAACGCAGTTACAATGTCTATGTGACCTTTCTTACACGCAACCCATAGTGGCGAACAACCTAAAATATGAGGCTGATTCACATCAACACCATCCTTACCAAGCAGCGCAGTTACAATGTCTATGTGACCCTTCATACACGCAATCCATAGTGGTGAACAACCATACTCATTAGGCTTATTTACATCAACACCATCTTTTCCAAGCAGTGCTTTTACAACGACTATGTGACCTTTCTCACACGCAATCCCCAGTGGTGTATAACCATGCTCATATGCTTTGTTAACATCAACACCAGCACTACTGAAAAGATCCAATATGCTATCCAACGCATGTTCTCTTTTTGACTCCTCAATTGACTGAAGAAACCCATAAATTAACGGGTCTCTCCCCTCAAAGCTGATGAAGGAAGCATGAAACAATTTCGAGAGGTAAGAACGCAAGCCATCAGAAATATGCTGATCATGTTTTATAAAGAAGGTCTGCATATTTTGCAATAAAAAATCGTATAACGATCTGCCATCTACCGTTATCTTAGATGATAAATGATCTCCAGGAAAAAGAGCGATCACATCATGACACTCTTTTGCATAGCACATACAAACAAATCTTGCATATGTCGATCCGTCAAGGTAGCCTTTCATTGCATCTGACCCATCTCCATCTAAAGATAGCAGATCCATCCCATCATTCAGCACAGCATATGATAGTATTGCCCTTACATTCTCACGGATTAGCTTTTCATTATCTTTTAGGTATTTTCTACTGAACACAGTCAACTGTGTAACATAATTTTCAATAAATGGTGTTGCATGTCTCAGTAACTTCAAGTTCTCAGCAATGAACATCTCGTCAACTGCATCTGTCGCACTTTCTGATCCGTGCAACGACATCAAACAAGCTTGCAAGCTTGCTAGCTCTTCCACCTTACTTGCATCCAAGTCTGTTAATAAGGCGTTTACTCTCTGAAAAGAATCTGCTTGCAGTATTGCACCCTGACTAGCCTGCACCTGCAGTGACGATTGCTCAGAAGCTATTGCTGCGATTTTGTCAGCTCTAATTTTCTCAATCTGTTCGCGTAATGTAGAATAAAAAACTGCTTGATCATCGCCTTCTGCATAGTAATTCAGATACTGCTCAGCAATAACTGGCACCTTGACTGCTTGTAAGTAATATGTTTTGCCCATACTTCTCTGCTTGAAGGTATTGACACTATCCCGACATACTTGCCGCACAATTTCAGTCAATGCCAGCTTCCAAGCTGACCTCAGGTAAATTGGATTCGAACCCTCCTTGACATTAGGTGGCAAACCCAGCGTACTCGCCGCCACTTCGTCATAGACATGACTTTGGAGTAATTTTATCAATTTATCATCAGTAATTGCCTCATCACCACCAGCAGCAGCCTCATCACCACCAGCAGCAGCCTCATCACCACCAGCAGCAGCCTCATTACTACAGATGTCTTCATGCATCTCACATAACTTAGTTATAAAATCATGAAGCAATGCAACGTCAGGCAGAAAACCAGGTAGCAGATTGAATGAATGCATATTTTTTTCTAAATGATCGTACACAGGCAACAAAAAACGCCCTGCTGCATCATTTGATACACTACACCAAAACTCATTACTCTGTGCCGCAATCATAAACTGTTTCCAACCCTGTTGGTGCAGTTGATACAGTTGACTACTGCTGTGCGGGAGAGCAGAGAACTTTGTATCCACAAAATGAACACCCTCCAAGATATTCACCACCGCATCATCTCTTGAAGCACAATTTTGGTGTATGAGCTTGAGCGTATTTAAGTCGTGTGTGTGCATACCCCTTGAGTACAAATGTGAGTTTGTATACACTTTCTCTAAGAAGCCCACAAATCGCTCCTGAACCAATACCCTAAATACACCAACGTCAATAGGCTGCATCAAGCGCTGATATAAAATATTTAAACGCTCTAACGCACCAGCCCCACATGCATCTACCATGCGAGAGACTTCTGAGACCATTTCACCTAAAATTGCTTCAGGTAACGGCAACTTTGTTTCTCGGCTATACTGCTTTAAAGCAATAATTTTTCCCAACACACCTAATTGTGCTTGTTGGTCAGGCAAACACATCCTGCAAAATTTACCCCAAGCTGACTCTATAAAATCTGCCTTTGTACCAGGGTGTAAATTTCTGTATAACTGCCTTTCAAAGGCACCTCCCTTCTCAACAAATAGCTCAATGAGTTGGCTCAGCAGGAAACAGTAATAACTGCTATCAAAATCGTCAGAATAAGCTTCCTGATTGTATGGTACAATCAGGCTCTCAATTTTTTCTTGTAACAATGAAGCGTCAACAGCACCGTCTATCCGTGATTGTTCATACCGCTGTAATAGTAATTGATCTGCGTCTCGCACAGGATTCTGCTCGCACTGAGACCAGGCTTTCAGCAGGTAAATATCCTCGCTTCCCTTAAACGACTCATAGGGGCTTTTCCCCATTGGCAGAGATCGTAGTAGCGCTCGTACGGCACGCTTAGGTAAACTTTCTTGACTAAAACTTTGATGCTCTTGATGCTCTTGATGCTCTTGATGCTCTTGATGCTCTTGATGCATAAATATCTCGCATGATAGGGTACAGATCGACACCGATTTTTACAAAAAATCAGGAGGCTTATTTATTTGTTGATTATATTAACAAAATTCACACAGTCCGTCAAGGCTGAGCACCATGAGGGCATGCTCAGACAATAGCAATAACCATATGATTTAGCATAATTTATTTAGTCTGTATAAAACTACCGCCGACCATTCACCTAGACTCTCGCGGTTGGATCATCTACCAAATCTGGCTTTTCCCAATAAAGCCGCACAACGTTGATGACTTAATCCTGGTCCGCTAACTGCTTCAAGCTTGCCTCTAGGAAAGCATTTAGGTCGCCATCCAAGACGGCTTGTGTATTACCGACTTCCACGCCAGTGCGCAAGTCTTTGATACGTGACATATCAAGTACATATGAACGAATCTGACTGCCCCAACCAATGTCGGACTTTGTGCTTTCCAAGGCATTTTTTTCAGCTGCTTTTTCCAGCATTGCCTGCTCGTATAACTTAGCACGCAACTGCTTCATGGCTTGTGCTTTATTTTTATGTTGTGAACGATCATTTTGACACTGCACAACAATATTTGTTGGAACGTGTGTGATACGCACCGCTGAATCTGTTCGGTTAACGTGCTGCCCGCCAGCACCACTTGCACGGTAAGTATCAATGCGCAAATCTGCTGGGTTAATTTCAATGTCAACCTCGTCATCGACATCT
Source organism: Coxiellaceae bacterium (assembly GCA_047404195.1). Taxonomy (GTDB): domain Bacteria; phylum Pseudomonadota; class Gammaproteobacteria; order JAJRRL01; family JAJRRL01; genus JAJRRL01. The sequence goes on along the minus strand of JBDOIU010000006.1, from coordinate 22,095 downwards.
GGGTACACAAACACCGATGCAAATGATGTGTGACGACGATTGCCTGAATCAAACGGCGATTTACGTACCAATCGATGCACACCCGTCTCCGTACGCAACCAACCATAGGCCTGTGGGCCACGAATATGCAAGGTAGCAGATTTGATTCCAGCCACATCACCAACAGAATGCTCAATCACCCCCACGTCAAAGCCCTGCGCATCAGCCCAGCGCGTATACATACGCAGTAACATTTCCGCCCAATCTTGCGCTTCTGTCCCGCCTGAACCCGATTGAATATCCAAATACGCATCACCAGCATCATGCGGCCCTGAAAACATGCGCTGAAAAGCCAGTGCTGCCATTTTACTTGTCAACGATTGACACAGCGAGTCTAGCTCACTATGCAAACTATCGTCTGGCTCTTCTTGTAGCAGCTCACACAAAGCCTGAGCATCATCCCACAATGCACTGATGGCGTCGACCATCTCCACAACCGTCTTGAGCTGGGTCTCTTCTTGGCCCAATGCACGCGCTGCTTCCGGATCATCCCACAGTGTTGGTGACTGCTGGTGCAGGGCTATCTCAGCGAGGCGGCGCTGCTTACTGTCATAGTCAAAGATACCCCCGAGCAGCGATTAATTGCTGCTGAAGCTCTGTCAGCGCGGCTTGTTGCACAGATAAACTGGGTACGGTCATGCTGACTCCTCAAGATTTTTCTTGCTGTAATCGCAAATTAATGGCTGTCTTTTGCTCGTCTGTGTACGTATTCCACTGGCATACTTCCTCAAAGCTACGCCCACAACCCATACAAAAAGCATCCCCCAAAGCGGTGGCACTGCATATGCCAATGCAGGGAGAATCTGTTAGGTCTCTTTTGCCTGAAATATCCATTGGCACCTCCAATTTCATCATTGTCAGTGTAGCGCTCAGACGCCTAGTCAGCAACCTTATTTGACTGTAAAATGCATTTTGCACTGACAGCAAGGAGCACCAGTATGAAAACCACCCGCATTGAGCAAAAGATTGCCGACATTACTGCACACAATCACATTTGCCATTCAGCAACACTAGATAAGCCTGGCCCGGCGCTGCTACTGGTGCATGCTTTCGAGGGGATGACACCACACTATGTCGAACTAGCGCAAAAAATGGCAGCGTGGGGGCTACTGGTAGCCGCAGTGGATATGTACGGACAAGGGCAAACCGCCACTGACCTGGATGGCTGCATGCAACTCATGTCTCCCCTTATGGCGGATCGTGCCTGTCTGCGTGAGCGCATTTTGGCACAATATGCTGCAATCTGCGCTCATCCACTGGTCGATGCGAAGCGCGTGGCGGTGCTGGGCTACTGTTTTGGCGGCAAAGTTGCACTGGACTGTGCACGCGCTGGTGCTGATATTCGGGCAGCTGTTTCTCTGCATGGCGCTTTTGATGCACCCGACTTACCGTGCCAAGTCTCTGATAATACACACTTTTTAATACTACACAGCTATGATGACCCCTTGTCACCACCTGCCTCACTGGCAGATTTTGCAGCTGAAATGCAAGCACAACAATGTGACCGCTGGCAAGCAGTTTTCTATGGTGGCACCAAACATGCCTTCACTGATCCGGATGCACATAAAATTGGCCCAGCAACGCTTGGGCGTGCCTATAATGCGCACGCAAATGAAGGCAGCACGCGACAATGTCGGGCATTTTTACAGGAAGTGATTGAAATAAAATAGAAATTGTGGTGGGTCGTATAGGATTCGAACCTATGACCAATGGATTAAAAGTCCACTGCTCTACCAGCTGAGCTAACGACCCAAGCCACTTGCATCATCTTACCCAATTCAAAACAAAGTGCAAGCCCCTGAATGCAAAGAATTGACTATTTGGAGAAAAACAACCAACAAACACCTCAAATAGAGACACCACAGCACTGTAACCCATTGATTACTCCCGCCCAAGAACACAATATTGTAAAAAATACTTCCAATTTTGTGTCATTATGGTATACTGTTTATTTGCTCAAATTAAAGCAATACATTAGCAAATAATAATCAACTCTGAGGGTGCGCATATGTCTAAATCAGTAACACACGAAAAAAACGGATTTATCCACAGCATTGACCAAACTTTCCGCTGCGGCAAACGATGAGACCTGGGGGCAATGGCTAAAGCGCAACCTGAAAGCAGGCGCGAAAACAGCTGCAGGAGCAGCCATTGATCTTGCTGCCATGGCCCTTTTACAAACAACCTTATCTGATGCGATACTGCCTGATGCTGCAGACAGAACCACTGACGCCGCCAGCAATATCATTGATTGCTATACGGGCTGGACTGGTAAATTAGAAGGACCGGACAAGATTATATTTTCCTTCGCATTGGGGCTCAGACTGAAACAATCTGGAAATATCACATTATCGGTACGAGACCGTATGAAATTACAGACGAAGCTGAACGAAAACGAAAAATTACTCATAAAGATGCTAAAAAATAAAGATCACGCATTAAAGATCCTAACAATGCTAGAGACAGTGCTTTCAGCTGACACTGCGACACGGGCCACCCCAATTGATGACAATACACTGATGGCACGCACTATAGACAGTATGTGTAAGTTTATCTTACAACCTGAGCATGCCTTAGACATGGCACACACACTGATTACTACAAACAACATTGAGGAAGCCACAGCATTGTTGATGCACGCAACTGAGTGCTCTGAGTTTGATGCGCGCTGCGCGGTTGCAGCTTACGTAGCTGCTGGATGTCCTCAATCAGCATTAGACACTTTGAAAGTGGCTTGTCGCTATACCACCAGAGAAGAATCATCTGCAATAATCACTGCCGAAACAGGTGGCACTGCTCCAGCTGAGCCAGAACAGACCCTTTTACCGAATGAATGGGTCATACTCTTCGGCAAAAACATCCAATCACCACAACAACTCACACCAAACCAGCATCTGATTGCGCAGCTTACTCGCGAGGATCTTCAGGGTGGGGTGATGAGCGCTCTCAAAATGGGTCTCGAAGTTGTGGATAAGGCTCAAAAAGGTACTACAGCAAATGCAGCAAAAAATATTGCTGCTGGCGCGATCACAAAAGCGGAAGAAGAGGCAACCAAGCTAATTGAAAATGCTGGCTTCCACAGGGATGCCCATTACAACCTACTGGTAAAAAGAGTGAGCTTCCACCTTCTAGTGCAGGAACATTCAGTACTTTTAGGTAAAGTTTTAGATAGCACGCTCACATCAAATGAAGATCGCATGGCACGGTTTCTTGAGATTGATAGTATGGCAAACGTATATGCCGTAACACATACTTTATATACAAGCGTAACTGATGTAGTGGCTATTATAAATGGTGTGAAAAAAATCCTAGAGGTGAAAAACAAGCTTTTCGCAACGCCAGCAACTGTGGCAAAAAAAGCAGGTACAGGCATGCGACAACTAGGTGCATGCCTCGCAACAGACGGCCTAGTGGGAATTGCCACGAATCTGGCCTCTGCTACGCAAAAGGCAACAATGCAGGCTTCTGAAATGACTACTGAAACGCTCCAAAATAAGATCAGCAAAGCCATAAGTGATCAAGTGAAAAGTATACAGGATGGCGGTAACAGTATAATCTACGCTGGAAGAGCAGCGGTCAATCAATTCAGCAACATGCGCGCAATTGGATCAGCTGTAAGAACAGCTGGGACAGTTGGTGCAGCTGATGCTGCAACAAAACTACTTGAAGACAGCATTGGGCCGTGCATACAAGCTGCAAAAAATATTATGCAAAACAGCATGGTGCTAGATGCCCGCTACAAGCTTCTTCGTCAACACAAAGGCCTTCCAGCACTCACTGACGAACCTACCGTCTTGCAACAGGCGCTAGATAACTACCTCTGGAAGCCATCACATAGGCACTTAGTCGCTGCTCAAAATGATGAGAAACTGAAAGCTAAAATTGCAAAGGGCATGGAACATGCCGTAGAAGCTGCTCGAGAGAAAATGGCAAGCGTAGCAGGCGAATTTGGCGATAACTTCATAAGATCGAGTGCCCTACAGACTATGATTGCAACTGCCTTACCTGGGTCCAGCCTGATTGGCATGGATCGCGTCTTGACAGATCTTTTTATGGGTTATGCAAATACAGCAGGTATTTTAGAAAAAGGACCTATAACGACGGCTTTGCAAGCCCTTAACGGAATGATGATTGACCGTACTAACTACAAACAGCTGCTTGATGAAACACTACTACCAGCACTCATCAACTTCACCAGCAGCACGCCACAACCACTAGCATTAACTGATGCGCCTGCACCCAACCAACCTGCATTAACTGACGGGCGCCATCAGCCAGCCCAAACCACAACAATAACCGATATAACAATTCAACCAGATTCTGAGGAGAAACACATACAACAACAAATTACAGCGAATCATGTAACAGCAGCGACAACGATACAAGCATTATATCGTGGTCTAAAAGGAAGAGGAGAAGCAAAAGCACGAACTGGATATAAAAAAGCAGCTAGCGAATTTGGGCCAATAATTGGGAAACTTAATGCTTACAAAAATAGCCTTTCCAATGAAGTGAAGCGTGTAGCTGCAGAAAAAGCAGCAGAGCAAGCAAAAGCAGAGGAAGCGAAGCGTGTAGCAGCAGAGCAAGCAAAAGCAGCAGCAGAGCAAGCAAAAGCAGCAGCAGAGCAAGCAAAAGCAGCAGCAGAGCAAGCAAAAGCAGCAGCAACGAACAACAAAGAAAATGTTCAGGATCAGCTGGGGCCACGAAAAAGAGCAAGCAGTATGCCCAACCTATTCGTGGCTAACACGAAGACTATGAATGAAGAAGGAAGATCACGCTCTTCCAGCATGGCAAATCCTAACAGAAACAGGAAATCCGACATTACCCGAGCAGCAGAGGAAGCGAAACGTTTAGCAGCAGAGCAAGCAAAAGCAGCAGCAAAAGCAGCAGCGAACAAAAACGGCACTGGGGATAACGCTGATATCGATGCATATTTTGTAGATATCAGCAAACCCGCTAAATCGCACCAGTACTACCGCTCACACCGAAATCTTTGTATTGTGGGCGGATCTGCTTTTGGAGCGTCCACGGCAGCAGCTGCAACACTGACCACACTCATTGCAATAAAGATTCTCGAAATGCCCAATGTCACAGCTGACATCAGCATCATGGCTACAATGGCAGCCATCAGCTTAATCGCAGCAATTGTTTGCACTGTGCTTGCCTGTCGCAATCACAGCAAAATGAAGCAAGCAAAAGCAGGGATCATGCGCAATAGATCTGAATCCGTTTTGACTCAACAACCTGAATCATCGAATATAGTCACAAGCACCAGAGGAAGTGGTCAAGAATTTGATCTTGATGCTCAAGGTAGTAACTCCTCTTTGTGTGAAGTGTGATCAACGCTGACACCTGGTCGGCAATGTGATGCTGACCAGTAAGCCACCATGGCGCATATTGCGTAATTCAATTGTACCGGCGTGGGCGATGATGATATCACGGGTGACAGCCAAACCTAGACCCCCCCCCCCCTGACGCACGTGAGCGAGATTGGTCAGAACGAAAAAACGGCTTAAACACCTCTTGCATGTGAGCCTCTGGTATACCCGGACCATTGTCTTGAATTTTGATGAGCACTTGCTTATGCTGCTTCACCACACTCACCAAAACACGCGATGCATAACGCGATGCATTGACAATCACATTCATGAATGCACGCCGCAAAGCCACCGGCCGCCCCATCAGCGCAATGCGCTGACCCGAAGTATAAAAACGCACATCACTGCCCATGTCTTGCTGATCATCACACAGAGATTGCAGCAAAGAACAAATATCAAATGCCTGATGCGCCCCCTTTTGTGCATCAGCACGCGCAAAGGCCAACGTTTCGTTGACCATGGATGTCATTTCATGTAGCTCTTTTTCTAGCTTCAACTTCACTGGTGTCTCTTCTAAAAGCTGTACCCGCAGCATCATGCGTGTAATCGGCGTTCTGAGGTCATGTGAAATGGCTGCCAGCATCTGCGTACGATCATGCATTAATTGCTTAATCCGCGTCTGCATACTGTCTACCGCATGCATGACTTCACGCACAGCAGTGGGCGCTTTGATATTGGCTGGCATCTTATCTAGTGACTCACTGTAAGCCACAACCGCTTGCTTAAAATTCTCTAATGGCTTGGTGAAACGATTATTTGACCACGCCGCAAAAAACAACGCCGCCATCATCAATAACTCCACCAAAAAAACCATCTTATGCATCGTGAAAAATGGCTGATACACCCGCGCTGAAATATTCAACCACTGTGTGGGCAACAATTGAATCGACAATGTAAAATGCTCTTGTTTGCGACGCAATGCATGTGAGATACCCCACAATGACACTTTCTTGAATCGCGTATTGTAACGTGGCAAAGTTGATATACTCGCTGACAAATAGGGATCAATGCTGGCTGTTAAAGCTGACTCACGGCTGGTGACAGGCGTTGCATTCACCATATTAATCACATTCACAACTTTTTGTATCACTGCATCTCGCTGGGCAGTCCGTTCAGCACGACGATAACTGCGCTCAAACTCATACATCACCAACATGTGGATAATCACCAACACCGAAAACAAACCCAATGCGATGCGCGCCGTCATGCGGCGCATGATGGTTTCTATCCACTGCCTCATGCGACGCACTCAAGCTTCTCAACCGAACTACTCAGCACATACCCACCACCGCGCACCGTTTTGATCAGGGTGGGCTTTTTAGGGTTCTCTTCCATTTTTTTGCCGCAAACGACTGACTTGAATATCAATACTGCGATCAAAGGGCTCTGCTTCGCGGTTGCGCGTGCGCGACAATAACTGATCCCGACTCAAAACCTGCTGCGGTGAACGCAAAAAAACCTGTAACAAAGTGTACTCACCTGCACTCAAATCGACCTCGACCTGATCGCTGGACAATAATAGCCGCTTCGTATCATTCAATGTCCAACCACTGAAATGATAGGTTACCTCACTCTGAGGCGACTGTGTGGCTGGTAGCGTGTTATCGGAAGTACGGCGTAATATCGCACGCACTCTTGCCAACAACTCACGTGGGTTAAAGGGCTTGCTGAGATAATCATCTGCCCCAACCTCTAATGCTAGGATGCGCTCCAACTCTTCTGAAATGGCTGTGAGCATCAGAATGGGAGGCGCATTTTGTGCCGTCAAGCGACGACACACTGAAATACCATCTTCTCCTGGCATCATGATGTCCAATATGATCAAATCAACTGTTTCTGTTGCCAACAGCTGATCCATTGCAACCGCGTCTTGCGCTGCTAAAACAGCGAAACCATATTGCTGCAGAAAGCTGGTCAATAATTGCCTAATTTCTTGGTCATCATCGACAATTAAAATCGTCTTCAGCTGTGAATGATCCATATTGTCCTCGTGATAGTGTCACCGCCCAGTTCGGTATATTCATACGTTACGTCACTCAACATGTCATTTCAATAGCATCATCTGCTTCGGTATCAGTATCTGGCTCAATATCATCTTCTTCATCTTCTTCATCCTCGTCATCTTCATCACACTCAGATGATGAGGATGCTGCTTGCGCTGTGGGAGACATCTCACCTGTGGCGCATTGTTCACTTTCAGAGCGACTTAACGTATACCCACTGTCCTGCAGATGCGTCACTAACCCAGCAGGCGAACGGTCATCACATGACAAAAGGATGTCTAATAAATTATTCATATCTGCCACACTCAATACATCATCACTTGTCTGCATAGACACCCCCCCACTTGATTTTGTTGACTCATCTTGCATATTCTTCAGACCACCTCTTGTCTGCTCTGCTACAAATAACCCACCAAACAAAGCTGAATGCCCCATATCAGCCAGACTATCCACCTCTTTTTCACATGCTGACCAGCTGAGCTGGCTTTGCGCCTCGCCTTCTGACTGCATCAATGTGCGAGCAATTGCGTACAATAAGGTCAGGTATATAGCATTCGAACAAACCTGCATTGGCAACTTGATCCAATGCCGCGGCTGCTGATATCCCTCAATACCACAACGCGCACTTGCATCAATTGTATTGGTCATTCCTTGATAAGCTGCCATCATTGCACCTCCCTAAAGATGTTAACTGATTGCATTCAGCTTAACGCATACACATCACAGCAATATGTCGCCGACGTCACACTGTGTAACAAGCTGTAACAAGACTGCCTACGATCCCGGTATGCACAAACAAGAAGCTTTATATTATAATGATACCTATGATATAACTGTGACTGGCCTAGTGGGCCTCTCAGAACCACACTCAACCGAAGGGGCATACCATGCGCACACTCACTAAACGCCTTTTACAAATCCTAATCAGTGTCGTGATTTTACTGGGTATTCTCATTGTCGCAGCAAACTATTGGGCTAGGATCTCACTTTATCCTAGAATGATCAGTAAATTATCCGGTGAATATCATCTCAACGTTAAAATCACACAACTACAACACCACTTTTGGCGCAGTGACGCAACGTTGAGCATTACGTTTGACCATGGCAAACAGCATCTTAGCATTGCACAATCCATCACTGGTGGGCCGATTATCAAGCAAAATGGCTGGCATTTGGGCTGGCTTTTGGTCGACTCTCACCTCAAGCAATCCGATCTACCAATGAAGCTCACGCTGCACAACCAAACGCTCGTCAACCTTGCAGGCCATATCAGCAGCATCATGCGCGGTGACATTCCTGCGAGTAAAGGCAGCCCTCTTCATATAGGCGGTTTCAAAGCACGCTCAACGCTGACCACCAGCAGCTACCAATACCAAGCAACAGCGAATACATTACAACTAAATGGCCCCGAAACCATACTCACCTTCACCCAACCGGCTATCATCGGCAGCAAACTCAATGATGGCAGCAACAGCATGCAACTCATACGAGCCCCCAAGGTGGCAGTGATCAATAGTGTGAATCATCAACCAGAAATCACAATCAGCAACTTACTATGGAGCGCTGGTAGCCAAGAAAACCCAAAAACCACTCAAACACACTATGTGCTGAATATGCAATCTATCCAGCAAGCAGATACCAAACCGTTTGGCATAAAGCTAGATATTTCACTACAAAAACTGGATACAGCAACGCTGAAGCAGTTCTCTCTAGACAAAATTCAGGCCATGCCGGCCAAGAAAAGATTTTTTCTAATGGCTATGGGCGCTAAAACATTACTCAACAAAGGCTTTCAGCTGAACCTGAATAACATGACCTATCGCAATGCAACTGGCTTTATGAAATGGCATGGCCAAATCACATTGCCACCCAGCACAGAAAAGAACATTGAACAGAATATGCAACACGCAACCGTCACGCTACAATGCGTGGCCTCACGCAGCATTTTCCTTGACTTTCTCAGTCGCAGCTTCAATAGCAACGCGCAACAGACTCGCGAACAACAAGCAAATGCTCAACTGATCCATTGGCTGGCGAATGGTTCTGTTAATATACGTAACAAACATATCCTGCTTGTTCTGCAGCATCAAAATGGTCAGTGGTACTTCAAACGCCATGACGGCTTATTACTTCCGGCACATATTCCCGGCACTCATACTGCTGCTGCCGCACAAAAACAGGCAAAGAAATGACCCACTTAGATTTTGCAGACAAGGGATCTTTACTTTATAAAAGGAAAAAGCGACGCAGACTCGGTAAAGGCATACTTGGCTTATCACTGATCATTTGTGGTGGCTATCTGCTATCCAAACCATTACTGCAGAACTGGCTGCAGTCAAAAGCAAAGCCACCTGTATCAACCGAACCACCGCGCACTACCCAAGCTCAGCAACCACCCATTATGACAACCACTGCGCCGCCAATCAGTACACCGATTGCAAGTAACGAAATAAAAAAAGAACAGGCTAAACAGCAAAAAAGCAAGCAAATATTGGTCAGTAAGGAAACAACCATTCAAAGCAAGCATGCTGGCACAAAACATAGTCAACACAATGCAGCCCATCACTACGATTTCTATCAACTACTGGCCAAAAAACCGAGTGATATGATCTCTGTACAGAACCATACAACCGACGTGATTAAAAAAGCAACATACACCATACAGGTTGGCTGGTATCAGCAGAAAAAAAATGCACAAACGCAGCAGCTAAGACTGGCCTCGCGCAAAATTCTGACTCGCCTACAAGCTATTAAAGCGGATGGAGAAACACGGTATCGTCTCATCATGGGGCCATTTACCAGCCTAGACATCGCCAATCAACAGCAAATAGCACTACGACAACGGCATATCAGCAATGTTATTTTATCACAGGTGAATGCGCCAAGCTCAAAGTGATGAAGTTAAGGACATGACTTTGAATCGCTCACCCATTTCAGTTGGCAATGTTAACTGCTTCACAGCGCGTGCCTGTGCCTGATAAGCCGACTGCGGTGTCACCTTGGCCAATAAATCAGTGATCCCCATGGACAGTAAAAACTCCGTCTGCGTTTGATAAGCTGTCACACGCAGCCCAGCATCGCAAGCAGCCTGCCCCACACGATCAAAGTCAACATAACTGGTCATATCCTGACAGCCTGGCAACAATAATGCATCAGCATGTGCACGATGCCGAAAATGACACATCAGCGTGCCTGTGGTTCGCTCCGCATGATAATACTCAGCAGCTAAATAACCGTAATCCAGCAAGACCACGTCAGCAGTTGCAAGACATCGGGCCAAGGAACGCATCCAACCAGTTGTCCACAAATTGATTTCAGAACGATAGGCTGTGTCTGTCTGAATGTTCAATGCACGCACTTCTTGCAGCAAGTTCACATTCTCTGTTGGCATATAACTGATCTGCAGCTGATCCTGCTCACAGGTAACAAACGCTTCTAATATGGTATCTCCTCGGCATTCAAAAGCATGTACAGGCATGGCATCCAACACCTCATTTGCGAATACACACCCTGTGAAAGATCCCTCGGCAGGCCAATCTTGCAACCAAGTCACACGCTCTAGCCAAGCAGCATCCAACTGGGATAGCGTCGCCCGCTGCTGAGCCTGCATGGCTGCACTCGGCTCCAAAATAAAGTAATCTATCGGCTCATAAGCTGCTGCCTGGCAATACAGCAAAATATCCAACGCCATTTGGCCATTACCAGCACCTAACTCTAAGATGGCTGCTGGCTGCTGATGTTGCGCTACAAATTGGGCATAACGGCGCGCCAAACAATGTGAAAACAGTGGCGTGAGCAGTGGGGCTGTCACAAAATCACCGGCCCGACCCAAGACCGCCTGCCCGCTGCTGTAATAGCCCAAACCGGGCTCATATAAAGCGAACTGCATATAATCTACAAACGCCACAGGGCCTGTTTTTTGGATACGATCTTTGAGTAACGTCACTAGCCGCTGCGAATGTGCGCGCTGCTCATCAGTCAATGAGAACATCATTTTTCCTAGCATAAGCTGCCGACATGACCACAATGGCAATCATTGCACAGTCATGAGAGGCCGACAAGCATTTGAACAATTTCTTGTGACGTTGTACCATGTGTGCAATAGCACGTCAATTCACGGTGATTTCATGCATAAAACTAAAGCAGTCTCTTTGAGCGTATCGGCACTAGCGCTATTAACTGGCTGCCACAACCAACCAACACTGCCCAATAGCGGCCTACGCTTACAACCCCTCCCACGAATACAGCACTGGCAAGTATCGGGCTCGCTGAGTATACAGCAGGGCAAGCGACGCGAACTGATACGATATCGCTGGCAACATGAACATCAAACCGATCGCATTCGCTTGTCTGGGCCGTTGGGTATTCATGCAACCACACTCACCGTCAAACCACAGTCTGCAACCCTACAACGTGCGCATCACCCAACAATCACTGCCAAATCCGTAGACCAGCTCATATACAGCAAACAAGGCTGGCCACTCCCTATCCAAGCCATGCGTTACTGGCTACGTGGTTTACTGGCACCAGGACTTCATACCCACTGGCAACGCGATGCGCAGGGACACAATACGGCTGTGACGCAACAACAGTGGCGTGTGCACTGGCTACAGTACCGATATGTCGGTGGCTACAGGCTCCCTAAACTGATGGCACTACAACGCGACCAAATTCAACTCCGTCTATCGTGCAATGATTGGCGCTTATGGCCTGACCCGACAAATTGACAGAGAAATTCGCTTCACTTAGTCTGCAATAAGGGCTTTATGTATCAGAGTATGTGTTATCTGTACCGTAACTTATATGTTGTATGTGCATCTGCTTTGAGATATGTAGCCAGGTAATGCCAATCGTTTGTTAGTCAACGGATACGATAAGAAAATCGGTTCTATGCCCGAATATTTTTAATTTGTTTCGTTGATAACGTTTACCTCAGCTAACGAATTGCCGTGCCGACACGGTCATTGACTGTGCGTTAAAATTGAAACTTGTAAGGTGTTAATAGATTCGAATGAGTAGTATGACGAAACAGGGGCTTGACTCTAGCAAGCAAATACAACGCAACCAGCCAGCACGCATACTGCAAGATCAATCAGAGCTGGGCCCAGACGATTTCGCGCACCCAAAAATGTTGGCTTGGTGTCAACGCGCTGGCGAGCATGTCGTACTCAATAATGGACAAATCTTAACTTGCCAACCAGATAGTCAAAGTTTACAAAACTGTCAGCTCCAGATGCAGCAACACCAAATCACACTGGGCACCATTAAACTTGCCAGTAGCGACTTGATTCAGACTCTGTTAGACAACACACCTTTGGCCAATGTGCATGTGCAAAGCACTGAGAGCATGAGTCAACAACAAGCGCGTTTAAGGCGTCTCTTACGCGAAGCTTTGTCGTTGAACGCCACCGATATCCATCTTGAAGTTCGCCAAGATGACGCAAAAATTCGCTTTCGACGTCAAGGTGAGCTGCTACCACATGCTACCTGGCATCGCCACATCGCAGAGGAATTGATTGCGGTTGCTTTTAACAAAGAAACTGACCAAAACGACCGCCACTTCAACCCCAGGCTGCCACAAAATGCTGCCATGCCATTACAGCTTGATACACAGGCCATACGGCTGCGTCTTGCCAGCGTACCCGCTCAGTCTGGATACGATGTTGTCATGCGTATTCTACCTGACACTGCCGAGGAAGTCGCTTCACTTGCTGCCCTGGGCTACCTGCCGCAGCAACAACAACAGCTGCGCAATATCATTGCACAACCACAAGGTGCTGTCTTTATTTCAGGTCCGACTGGTTCGGGTAAAACCACTTGCATGGCAAGCTGTATGCAACATATTCACCCTAGTCGTAAAATTTACACCATCGAAGACCCCGTTGAAAAACGCATTCCAAATGCCACCCAGATACCTGTATCCAGTCAATTTTCTGATTTAGACTTTGCCAGTATGATGCACACCGCCTTGCGCATGGATCCCAATGTCATCGTTTTGGGCGAGGTGCGTGATGCCAAAACAGCACAATGCGTCATGTCTGCTGCACTCACGGGCCACCTGGTTTTGTCAACGGTGCATACACACAGCGCTGTTGATATCATCGCGCGGCTACAAGATCTGGGTGTATCTAATCGGTTGCTGGCGGGTGAAAAAACCATCCTGGCACTGATCAGCCAACGTCTGCTGCCGACACTCTGTACTGAATGCAGTGAACCATTGAACCAACAGGATCCTCACTTTACACAACTCAAAAACCACTATGGTGATGCTGTATCCGGCCTGAGACAACGTGGTCAAGGCTGTCAAGCCTGCCAGCACCAAGGTATTCATGGTCGTACAGTTGCAGCAGAAATATTGGGCATTGATCGATTTGCCGCAGACTGCATCAGACAAAATGATGCTGGTCAGTGGCGTGAATATTTACAAAGTAGCCCGTGGCAAAGCTTACGAGATGTCGCAGACTTGCACGTCAAAGCAGGCACTTGTGATGTCCACGATGTGCGACGCATTCTCGGCTTCAATAGCTTCACGGAGGCAGCATGAAGAATAAGTTGCATGCACTACTGTTCACACGTGGCCAGCAAAAAGCTTTTTTTGAAGATTTACTCATGCTCAGTGAAGATGGTGTTAGCATGCGTGATGCCTTAGGCATTATGGTAGAAACCTATGACGACAATATTGCGGTACTGGCACAGAAACTACAAGACACTCTAGCAGCAGGCAAAAGCTTAGCCAGTGGTATGCAGGGTTGGGTGCCCGCCACAATTCTGACTATCCTAGAAACTGGAGAGAAAGCTGGCACATTAAATGATGCGCTGCGCGCGTGTGCACAAGCCTGTAGTGAACGCAGCATGAATCGACGCGTCTGGATCACTGCTCTCAGCTACCCTTTGACAATATTCGTGCTGGCATTGGTGGTGATGCTCTTTATTCGCCAAGCCGTCTTTGCCAGCTTCATCGAGATTAAACCATTGGCAGCCTGGCCTGCACTGAGCCAATGGTTATATCACTTTGCTGATTTCATAGCGCATTCTTGGTGCTTCATGCTGGCTGATGTGGCGCTACTGTCAGTGTCATGCATCATACTGTGCACACAATATGCTGGCCGGCTGCGCAGCATCCTTGATGTGCTACCACCATTCTCCCTTTACCGGCAAGCCGTGGCAGCAGGCCTATTACAAACATTGGCCATTCTGTTACAACATGGTGTCATGGTGAAAGAGGCATTCATTCTGTTAACCTACGGCGCATCCCCCTTCCTGAAATCGCACCTACAACGCATGCAAACCGCACTCGATAACGGCACACTGTCTTTAGCAGATGTCCTTGATAGCGGCCTCATCGAGCGTAATGACGTTTTACGTCTTCGGGTTGTTGCCAACAGTCGTGGCATGAACTTCGCACTCAGCCGTTTAGCCAAGCATGCTGCGGAGCGTCAACAAAGAAACAATCATCAAGCAGCGAAGCGCCTATCTGTCGCACTTTTTTTAATGGCAGCCGCCATGGCTTGTATCATTATATTTTCCGTATATAGTTTATCTACGGTTATTGCACATTAACATTTATTTAGGGGGAACCGATATGTTTAAAAAAACTCAACGACAACAGCAGGCAGGTATCAGCTTACTTGAAGTCATGCTTTCCATTTCAGTGATTGCATTCATTTTAGTCATGGCCACGCGATTCTTTCATGTCGCTAATAATGGCAGTCGCATCAATGCAGCGATCAGCGAGGTTGGTGCGCTTGAAACAGCAGCACGTAACTGGCGCGGTGCAAATGCGACATACGACAACATCTCGATCAACACTTTGTATAATGCTGGTATGCTGGATAGTTATCCAGGCATTCAAAATAATGGTGGCTCTGCTATATTTAAAACACCCTGGGGTGGACAGTACAATATCACTGCTACTGAAACAGGGGCAAAAATCAGCACACATATTCCAAACTGCGGATCGCTACCTCAAGCATTTCCTGGTGCCGCCTGTCAAAATGGCAACTTTGAATATGAATTTTCGTGATCGACATCACGCCCGTGGCATTAGCTTGCTAGAGGTTTTGTGCGTCATCGCTATCAGTGCTGCACTCATCATTGGTGTGATGCACCATGTTCGCAGCACAACGATGCAAAATGACTTACAACGTATTCCTTACGATACCAAGCAACTATTTAGCGCCTTACAGCTCTATGTGCATAACTCTGGGTGCCAAGAAACAGCAGGTGATGACAACGGACAACTCCATGCTAGCTTAAGGCCTGACATCACCGAAACGTTACAATTATTCAGCACGTCTCCCCTACCGCTGAAAAGATATCCTCTCATCATGGCATACACAACACACATTGCAGAAGACATCAATTCACAGGCATACGGACCCAAGTACTGGCACCACCTGGTAATACAAGCACAACTAACACCCATGAAACGACAGCATACCCGTGATATTGCCAGTCAACTAAAGGCCAAAGTGATTGATGAACGCGCCGGTATCATTGCCTGGCAGCAACAACTAGATGCTGGCACAAACAACCGCAGCTTAACACAACAACTACGCAACAAACTACAAAACATGTCACGACATCAACTGTCAATAAACAAAAAAGCATCTTATGCAGCCTGCTGGAAAGGAGATACACTATGAAACTTAGATCGGCACAAAATGGCTTTACATTACTAGAGCTGCTGCTCGTGATAGCGATACTAGCAGGCATGCTTGTGATGGCCATACGTTGGCAGAAACATGAAAATACAGCACACAAGCAACAAATCGCTGCCAACGAATTACAAATAGTCTTACAAGCAGCCAATAATTACCACGCACGCATGGGCAAGTGGCCTGAAAACAATACCGACGATGATTGCAGCACGCAAACGATGGATAATGATTTCACACAACACTTCCTACCCACAACAGCCCAAACATCTGCTTATCATACGCACTATTGCTGGGGCACTCAGTCTTCAGCTGACGATGAGTTTGGTGCACAGGTTTTTTCAGTTTATTTACCTATTACTGGCGCACATGCTCTGAGAGACGCAGCCCATATCGCAGCTGAACTACCCAATGCTCGCAGTACAGCATCTCTAACAGACAATGTTCCTTGCAACGAAACAGACAATCAATGTTTTGCACAAGCACAAACCATCGGTTATGGAGATGCACAGCACCATATTGGTATCCAAGCAATAGGACGCTGCCTACCGAATACAGCACCTGATTGTGCACATGATAGCCACAGCGCTTGCTGTCAGGTACGTGGGCAAACCATTACAACATACCATGTGCGCTTTCCTCGGTGTCTTGCCAGTCAGGCCAAAATCACAGCAATACCAGTAGACCTTAACATGCCCGGCGTACAAGATACTCTCTACAATATGACGACAGTGTATAACTTATCTCGGCTAGGCAATAATGCAGTTGAACCAGCAAATGATTGCCACAGTATTGACAGCAAAACAACTGAATGTAATATTGGAGTAAGTGTTCGCGTTGAAATAAATCAAAAAGGTAAGCTCATTGAGATGAATGCTGTACCTAACGATATGATTAATTCAGATAAGGTGAAAGCTTTTAAAGGATCCGTTGGCGCAATGTACATCGCTTATTGTCAGTAATAATTGTAAGGTAATATTATGGAAAGTAAACAAGCTAACTCGGAAGCCCAAGCACCAGCCCCAAGCGCAGCTATCGATACAACGGATACGGATAATACTGCTCTCATGAATCGCAGCATGACAGCAGCAGTGGCGATTAGAGAAGAACAAGACCGCTTGACAAAGCTTCAAACCGTGCGCATGCACACAGCTATGGCTATTATGACTGGTGTATTTTTTACTATTTCCCTCTTTGTTGACAGTCTTTTAGCAACCGGCTCTAACTCAGGCAGCCCGACAATACCGCATATTGATATTGATGGCAATCTACCTGCAGGATCGCAGATTGCACGCTTGGTAGCGCAAGTGAACAAATTCATCTCTAGCATAAACACAGGTTTGCAACACTTCACTGCGCACGTTGGCTTAGCGGCGCTGAAATTTGGTTCACATTTGGCTGTATTAGTGACAATGCTTGCCTTTGTTTTCTGCTTGTATTTATGCTGCCAAGATTATAAGCAGCGCGAGCAACGCAATGACCGAAGGACAATCAATCCTAGACAAGCCTCTAGACAAACACCTAGACAGACCCCTAGACAGACCCCTAGACAGCCCCCTAGACAGCCCCCTAGACAGACCCTTGAGACACCAGTAACGACTCCCGGAACCAATAGATCTCGCGGAGAAACCAGCAAAACAGTTCTTGCATTCTAAAGCTAACTACGAGGTTTTATCATCACTAAAATACAGTAGAATATTTTTTCTGCTTATGGCAATCCTCTGAATAACTGATTCAGATACTATCTTAACAAAAGACACAATGGCAGCAGCAGACATCATCATATAAATTATTAGATAAGAGGACATTCTTGTGAATAAAAAACTACTCATTGGTACGCTATCTTTATTGACTGTACCATTTGCATTGGCTGGCGGTATGCATGTACAGCCCAATACGACGAAAAAGCATTGGGTCAACCAGCATCATGTGACTCATGAGAAAGTTCACCGACGAGAAATCGTACGCGCAGGTGACCTGAAAAGTATCATTACACGCTTAGCTGCAAACTATGGCTGGCAGAAAAAAGATTTTTTTTGGCAACCTGAGAAAAACTACCAATGGCGCGGCACAACCGTATTTAAAAATAAAACGCTCGCGCAAATACTGAGCGTTATCCTAGAAGGCTATCCATTACAAGCACAGTTCTATGACGGCAACCACGTTTTAGTGATTACTACACGCAACCTAGAGAGCAGAACATGAAAAAACTGATCACACTAAGCGCACTTTCATGCAGTACATTACTGTTAAACGGCTGTGCACATGACTTATATCACATGAGTCGCAATAACATTGAAAAAACGCACACCCAGCTTCAGCATCTCAATATCACTGCTAAAAAAGCTGAACCTGCCGTGAAAAGAATCCACGGTTATTATTATGACACAGCACCACAAGCACCAACACGTGCAGCTGCATGGACTGCCGAACCGATTCAAATTCATGCGTCTAATATGCCATTCTCAGAAGTATTGCATAAGATCTTGGCAAACCGAGCCGTGAGCGTGCGCCTTGATCACTCGCTGAATGCAAAACAAAATATCGACATCCACTATAAAGGCAGCATTGCTGGTGCCATTGTCGCATTAGCACACATTGCTGATTATGATTTTCATTGGGTCAACGACCACGAAATGGATTGGTCAGCATGGCAAACGAAAACATTTAACATTGCGTTCATGCCTGGCAGCAGCCATTACCTGGTAGGTCAGCAAACCAACGAAAACACATCCAGCAAAAACACGCAAAGCAGCCAATCTCCTATCAGCCAAATTAATGACGAACAGTATAGTAACCTCTCTGGCAAATTGTCGATCTGGAATGATTTGCGTAAAACACTGGAACGCATGAAGTCAAAAACAGGACGTGTCAGCATTTCGGAAGCCACAACGTCTGTTACCATTACCGACCAACCAAGCCGTGTACGAGCAATGCAGCGTTTCATTCAAACACTGAACAAAAAACTCTCTAAAGAAGTTTCCATTCGTGTACAAGTACTGGAAGTTCGCCTAAACAAAGATTTCAACTTTGGAATCAACTGGAATATCGTGGCACACACCCTGGATTCGAAGTTCAATTTACTCGGCAACCTTGCAGATGCTAGCAACCTGGCACCCAGCTCACTGGTTGTGAGTACAGCCAATAAGCAGCCCCGCCTAGTGATCGGTAAAACATCACAAAGCTTGGTGAATGCTTTAAATGAGCAAGGGCAAGTACGTGTTGTGACTGAGCCACAAGTCATCACGATGAATAACCAGATGGCTTCTATTCGCATCACCAAGAATGTCAGCTACATTCAAAGCGTGATACAAACACAAAATCTCAATCTGAATGCTGCAGCTACCTCCAGTGTGACGCCGGGTACAGTAACTGATGGCTTCACGCTATACTTACTGCCAAAAATATCCGGCAACAAGGTCTATCTGCAAATCACCAGCACCATTGCAACTCTGGATGCGCTTGATAAAGTCAGCACACAGCCAGATGGCACTGCCAACAACAATGGCAGCTTCCAAGCAATTCAGCTACCCACAGTCTCACAAAAGGCGTTTAACCAACGCAGTGTGATAGACTCAGGCAGTACGCTGATCATGGCTGGTTATAAACGCCTAGAAGATCAGACCAAAGCAGCTAAAATGTTTGGTATTGATCCGCTTGGTGGGCACGGCGCCAGACGTCAAAACATTGAGACACTTATTTTAATCACCCCAGTCATTTTGGATAAAGCGAGCAGTCATGTCTCAAGCATCCACTAACTCATTGACTGGTATAGTTGTCTGCCCTTACCGCGAGTGCGTTTCACAGCGCTCATGGTGGGGCATGCAACAAATCATCCATGACCGAGTGGATGAGTACGGTGCTTATATTCACATACGTAAAACGCGTGACAAATATCAACTTGCTGTTAGCAAATCAAATGGTATGCTACTTGCAGAAGCCATCTACGATATTGTTGGCAAAACACATTCCACATTTGTATATCTTGAACAACTCAATGATGACAGCTGGTTTTTTATGCGTTCAAAAAATGGCACCATCATACGTGATAATATTGTCACAATGCAAGTCTGGTTACAAGATCTTGAGCTGTCACAAGACAATGATAACTGCCCTATCATTCTCATTACCACATCAGATGAGTGGGCTCAATTGACACAACAGCTGTCAATCAACCCAACGCGCATCCTGCATGATACTCAACGCCCAGCCATCAGTGAGCAGATCATACAACGGGCGACACTAAAGCGTTTTAAAAAAAACTGGCTCATCAATACAAAAGCAATCAAAATCATGTCGGCTATAGTTGCAGCACTGACCATTGTCATGACAGGGCACCTGCTAACTATCACAACGCAGAACAAGCCGACACAAGTCACCACCACCATGACCAAACCACTGGCAGCCAGCAACAGTGAAAGTGCACACTGCCTGACACTGATTGATGAGGTGCTGCAGCAATGTGACAGTGATGCTGGCATTCTACAATCTCATATTCAGTGGCAAGCACACATGCTCACAATCACTACCAGAACAAAGTCAGAGCATCAAGCAACCTCATTTATCTCCTATGGCGACAGCAGGCAGTTTAAAAGAACAGAATACCGAAACACTTTGACGCTACGCAAAAACACAAGACCACTCAATAGCCAGACAAAAGAGAACGGTTATCGCACCAGCAGCATCAATCACATCATGAAAACCATGCGCAGCATTTCACGACATATCAGCCTGAACAAGCGCGAACAGTCTGAGTACGAAATACGTCTACATGCTGCAAGCTTCACGCAAACCATACTTATTTTAAATATGTTATCACGTTATGCTTTACACTTAACATACGTGCAAACCAACACAACTCACAGCCATACCAGTGGCGTTATACGTTTCACATTAGAGGAGAATTCATATGTCACATGATATTAAACGGTACGCAATGATCGCACTTACTGTCAGCGCTTTTTCTGTAGCAGGCTGGCAAGTTATTGATATGTTATCCAATAATAGTGCAAGCACGAGCACCTCTACGCAGGTGAAAAAGACACCGAGTGCTGCAAACACACCATTAAGGCAACATCATGCAACGCAACATCATATCAATACAGCAGCTGCGCAACACATGGCAACTGAACCTTCACCGTATGTGCAATTGGCAAAGGCCATTGAATTGGCCAAACTCAAAAACAAACTCATTGAGCAGCAGGTTGCTATTGCAGAAGGTCAAGAGAAATTACGAAACAGTAACGCTAACCAGAATGAGTTAATGGATGCCTCACAGGAAACAAGCTATCACTATCGGTTAGTTTTCTCAATGAAACAATCATCTGGTCGCTGGCAAGCTGTGCTCTCACATGCTGGCCAACGTGAAAATGTGCATATTGGCAGCCAGCTAATGGGTGGGTACCGTGTTGCAGAAATCAGTACATCTCAGGTCATTCTTTCACACCCAGACCACCCACTGCGCGTTAGCTTTAACCGTGAGCTACCTTACCACTCAGCACCGGGTGGCAAGATCAAACACTAGCACTGTGCCCAGCATCTCTGACACGTCATTGCGCTAGAGTTTTCCACGTCGAGGTGGACAACACCAAGTTGCATGAGCAAGTCATGCTGCTTAATATATTACTGACACGGGTTGTCACACTTAGGACGCTTTTGTGCCTGCAGCGCCCTATTGATACCATCAGATCTGATTTTTTTCAAATTAGCAAATAGACTCTCTCGGCAAACACACATCTTGCTCTGCATATCAACCTTGCTATGTTCCCATTTCTCTGGCGTGAATGGTTTACGTTTCTCGTAATGTAATTTAATCGTTCTTATCTGTTCATTATAATTATCTAAAGCCACCCCGTTCTCTAGGACTATGGTGGACCCCATTGTCAAGACATTTAGATGTCAGTTTTAAGAGTTAGAGTATCTTGGCATTAAGCAGCCTCCTTGGTCATATGTTGCTGATAGTATATTTCGTCTGGGGTTAGGTTACCCAGTGACTGGTGGGTTCGGCCCTGGTTGTAG